>NZ_JAMZEG020000001.1:321019-642038 GCF_024435075.2 Marinomonas maritima
TTATTTTGCAGTAGCTGAGCTCGTCTTATGATGGTTTTTTTATGAAGTCTATTCCTTTGGCTGGACTGGGGACGTTTGCTATCGCTGCGCGCCATTTAAGTTTTACAAAAGCCGGGCAAGAAATGCACCTAACTCAAGGTGCTATTAGTCAGCAAATTCGGCAATTAGAAGAAAGGTTAGGGCTGACTTTATTTGTTCGTTATCACCGGCGTTTGGAGTTAACGGTAGCCGGCGCACGTTTGGCGGTTCAGTTAAATCATAGCTTTAATGAAATCAATGAGTTGGTTTCAGAGCTGCAGGAAGAAGAAACCTCCAATATTTTAACCGTTTCTGTGATGCCATCGTTTGCAACCAAATGGTTGATTCCTCGACTGGGCAGCTTGCAAGAAGCCTATCCTGATTTGCAGCTTCGCATCCAAGCCAACGACAGAGAAGTGAGCTTCCAGCGTGACAGAATTGATGTGGCGATAGTGCATAGTCATGTTCATAGTTCTAAAGGACATATTGTTCCCTTGATGAAAGATAAGGTGTTTCCTGTTTGCAGTCCTGCGTTTGCGCAGCAACGGACTTTGAGCGAAGCGAGTCAATTAGCACAAGTGCCTTTGTTAAATGATGACTCTGAATGGCGTTTTTCCAGCCCTTATGCAGAGTGGGAAAAGTGGCTGCTACTAGCTAATGCAAAAGGTATTAAGCCTTCTCGTGGCATCAGTTTTAACCGAGGCGATCTTGCTGTGCAGGCCGCTATTGCAGGACAGGGTGTTGCCTTAGGGAGAACGCCTTTGGTAATGGATGATATTCAGCAAGGGCGATTAATGATGCCGTTCTCAGAAATATTGGACGAAGGGCATGCATATTTGTTTGTTTGTCCTGAAATGCAGCGTCAGCGAGCGCCGGTTCAGCAGTTGCTCAGTTGGTTAGTAGCACAGTGCTACCAATATTCCCCAGAAGATGCTTTGACGACGCCCGATGATTTGAACTCACTATAATTAGTTATCTAAAAGCAATTTAACTGAAATGGCCAAGCACATAATAATCACCATAGGGCGAATGAGTTTTACTCCTTTGGTAATAACGAGACGTGAGCCAATTTGTGCGCCAAACCATTGACCTATTCCCATAACAATCCCTAACGCCCAAATAAGGTGGCCGCTAAAGGCAAACATAGCGAGTGACGCTAAGTTGCTGGTCGCATTGAGTACTTTCGTGTGTGCCGTTGCTGAAACCACCGTCAATCCCATTAGGCATAGATAAGCCGTTGAAAAAAAAGCGCCTGTGCCAGGGCCAATTAAACCATCATAAAAACCTATACTGGTACCGATAATCACGGCAAACTGCGCATGAGTAAGAGAAAACTTGCTGGCAATATAAGGTTGAAGCTTTGGCAAAAAGAAAAAGAAAATAGCCACGGCAATTAAGATAATAGGCACCGCTTTTAGCAACAAACCACTGTCTAAATAAGAGACTAATAGTGTTCCAAAGACAGCACCGATTGCAGTCATTACAATGGGTAGCCACATATCAGAAAGTCTCACTTGTCCTTTTTTAATAAAGTGATAAGAAGCGGAGACGGTACCTGCACAGCCTTGTAATTTATTGGTCGCCAGTGCCTCCGCTGGAGACAGTCCTGCTGCTAATAAGACGGGGACGGTAATTAGGCCGCCGCCGCCTGCAATCGCGTCGATCATACCGGCAAAAAATGCCGCCCCAAAGAGCGCAAGATAGATCCAAAGAGAAATCTCAAAAAATACAAAATCCATTGCGTGTTGTTTCCTATTACAGAGGGAGGTAGGGCGCGTTTTAGTAGACCAAAAAAAGCCCACCTAAACAATCGTTTAGATGGGCCAATGAGTAGGAATGTTAGAATTCGTTACCGACGATATTACATTTTCGTTTGTATATAGCCCTCAAGGGTAGTCACTTGATCTGGTGTCAGCTCAAGCCCCAGTTTAGTACGGCGCCATAGAATGTCTTCTGCTGAACATGCCCACTCATGATTTATCAAATAATCGACTTCTACTTGATAAAGCTGATTGCCAAAGTGTTGCCCAAGCTCGCTCTCGGAGTTTACTTTATCCAGCAAAGTATGGGTTAGCGTGCCATAGCTGTTAGCAAAACGACGAGCAAGGTTAGCGCCAATGAAAGGGTAGTCTTGTTGAAGCTTCATGGTGAAGGCATCCAATGACATGTCTAAATTACCACCCGGTAGTGGTTTACTGTCTGTCCAAGCCTCGCCAAGGTTATCGAAATAAGGCGACAGTTTCGTCATCGCTGATAAGGCCAATTTACGATAGGTCGTGATTTTCCCACCAAAAATACTCAGCAATGGTGCCTTGTGATTTTTGTCGTCTAGATGCAGTGTGTAATCTCGAGTCACAGCAGACGGGTCAGAGGACTCGTCTTCTAATAAAGGGCGAACACCGGAATAGCTCCATACGACATCGGCTGGAGAGAGTATTTTTTTGAAGTGATCGTTAGCCACTTTTAAAATGTACTGGGTTTCTTCTTCGGTAATCGCTACATCGTTAGGGTTGCCCTTGTACTCAACATCGGTTGTACCTAGCAACGTGTAGTGTTCACGATAAGGAATTGCAAAAACGATACGCTTATCCGTGTTTTGCATAATAAATGCATTAGAGTGCTGATATAGCTTCGGTACTACGATATGGCTTCCCTTGATCATGCGAATGCCATATGGGGCTTTTTGCTCCAGTTTAGTTTCGATAAATGATGATACCCAAGGCCCTGCGGCGTTTACTAACGCTTTCGCGGTTATCTCGTGGGTTTCTTTAGTTATCTGATCTTCTAGGCTTATATGCCATTGATTGTCGACACGTTTTGCTGAAGTACAGCGAGTGCGAGCAAAAATAGAAGCGCCGTTTTGTTGTGCGCTAAGAGCGTTGGTCACAACTAAACGAGCATCATCTACCCAGCAATCTGAGTACTCAAAGCCTTGTGTTATATCGTCTTTTAGCGGGCTGTCAGCGCTGTACTTTACGCCTTTTGAGCTTAGCAGGGTGTCACGTTTCCCTAAGTTGTCGTAGAGAAATAACCCAATGCGTATTAGCCAAGCTGGGCGTAAATGAGGTCTATGTGGCATTTGGAAGCGCATGGGGGTGACTAAGTGAGGTGCTATTTTTAACAGTACTTCACGTTCTGTTAACGCTTCTTTCACAAGACGAAATTCGTAGTGTTCCAAATAGCGTAAGCCACCGTGAATCAACTTACTGCTTGACGATGAGGTGGCGTGAGCCAAATCTCCCATTTCGCAAAGGCCAACATTCAAGCCGCGTCCTGCCGCGTCAGCAGCGATTCCGGTGCCGTTAATGCCGCCGCCAACAACAAATAGGTCAAAATGGGAGTGATTCATGCAAAGCCTCACGATTTATATACGAATGTGTATGTTCGAAAATGAACATTTGAGTTCGATATTAAACCTCTATGTGTCTCATGACAATATCGGTTTGTAAGATTTTGGTGAATATTTGATCTTTTTGATGAAAAAACGGAAGTGGCAAACCTCAATTAAGCTGGTAGTGCTGTGCCCAAGGGTTACTTGGGCGTACAAAGCTCTAATCGTACTTTGTGTTCTTTCATCATGTTAATGATGGCTTTTGGCGGCTGCTCGTCGGTAAACAGCCTGTCGACTTGTGAGATATTGCCTAAGCGGACAACGGCGTTACGGCCGAATTTAGCACTGTCAGCTGCAAGAAAAACAGTACGAGAGTTATTGATAATACTTTGTGCAACGCGAACTTCTTGATAGTCGTAATCCAAAAGTGAACCGTCATTTGGGTCTATACCACTGATACCTATAATACCAAAGTCTACTCGGAATTGATTGATGAAGTCGATGGTGGCCTCTCCCATAACGCCACCGTCACGAGAACGAACCGTGCCACCAGCAATGATGACAGTAAAGTCTTCTTTTCCGCTCAAGATAGCGGCGACGTTTAAATTATTAGTAATAACTTGTAGGCCTTGGTGATTCAATAATTCTCGCGCAACCGTTTCGGTTGTTGTGCCTATATTGATAAACAGGGAAGCATGATTAGGGATTTCAGCGGCAATTTTTTTAGCAATTTGTTCTTTTGCTGGAAGTTGTAATATTTGTCGGGTTGCATAAGCCACGTTGGTGGTGCTGGAATCGTAACTAGCGCCACCATGGTGTCGGCGTATTTTATCCGCTTTAGCCAACTCATTGATATCTCTGCGAATGGTTTGCGGTGTAACGGTAAATTGGCTGGCCAATTCATCAATTGTGACATAGCCCTTTTCTTTTACTATGGCGACAATATTGTCTTGGCGAGAGAGTTGACCCATATTGTTTTATTCTCCTGAAAAAGGTTACTACTTGCTAAATGTGTACACATTGGTTTTTAATATGGAATATTCGTATTTGAATATTCATGTTCAAAAAACAAAACAACAATTAAGTCGCTCGATTTTTGAGTGGCTGTGACTTCAAAGAGAATTCACTATGGCGCATTATATTCTTGCTATCGATCAAGGTACTACCAGTTCTCGAGCTATTTTATTTGACGAAAAAGGCACCCGTGTCGGTCAATCTCAGCAAGAGTTCCCGCAAATCTTTCCGGATGACGGTTGGGTTGAGCATGATCCAGAAGATATTTGGTCATCTACCTTAGCTGTTTGTCGATCTGTTCTTAAGGATACAGGGATCGATGCCCAAGCGATAGCAACCATAGGTATCACAAATCAGCGTGAAACGACCATTCTATGGGATACTGAGACGGGTAAGCCGGTATATAACGCGATTGTGTGGCAAGACCGCCGAACGAGTGGATTCTGTCAATCTTTAAGTGATCAGGGGTTGGGTGAAAAGGTTCAAGAGAAAACAGGTCTTTTAATCGATCCTTATTTCTCAGCCACAAAAATTCGTTGGATTTTAGATAACGTTGAAGGGGCTCGAGAAAAAGCGCAGGCGGGTCGTTTGGCTTTTGGTACGGTTGACAGCTTTTTGTTGTGGCGATTAACCAAGGGTAAGTCTCATAAAACCGACGCGACAAATGCTGCGCGTACGATGGCGTTTAATATTCATACGCAAGAGTGGGATGACGAACTGATTCAGATTCTCGGTATAGGGGATGTTATTTTCCCTGAAGTGATGGATTGCAGTGCTGATTTTGGTGTTATTGATGCTTCTTGGTTAGGTGCTGAAATTTCGGTGAATGGTATTGCTGGTGATCAACAGGCGGCGTTGGTTGGACAAGCGTGTTTTACACCCGGCATGGTAAAAAGCACCTATGGTACTGGCTGCTTCTTGATTCTGAACACGGGCGATAAGGCTATTCGATCAGAACATAAGCTGCTGACAACGGTTGGCTATCGTTTAAATGGCAAAGTCACTTATGCATTAGAAGGCAGTATTTTTGTGGCTGGCGCCGCTATTCAATGGTTGCGTGATGGGCTGAAGCTTTTTGCCGATGCGAAAGAAACACAGAGCTTAGCAAAGAAAGCGTTGAATGATGATTCGGTTTATCTTGTGCCTGCCTTTACTGGTCTGGGTGCGCCGTATTGGGACCCAGATGCACGTGGCGCCATGATAGGGCTTACTCGTGACACAAGTGTCGAAGACATTGTGAGTGCGGGTTTGCGCTCTGTGTGTTATCAAACGAGAGACCTTGTTGGTGCGATGGCGCAAGATGGCGCGACATTTAGTTCTTTACGTGTTGATGGCGGAATGGTAATAAATGATGTGATGGTGCAATTCTTAAGTGATTTATTAGAAATTACGGTAGAGCGCCCTTGCGTAACGGAAACAACCGCACTTGGGGCAGCATTTCTGGCCGGTTTGCATGTTGGTCTTTATCAATCTTTAGATGATGTTGTTGGATTGTGGAAAGCGGATAAAAGCTTTGAGCCGACAATGGAAAAAGGTACAGGAGATAAATTGTATCAAGGTTGGCAAAAAGCAGTAGACCGTGTTCGCACGCGAAACTAAATCTTTACGATTTGATACATGTCATAGCTTGTACGATAAGGCAATTATGTCTAACTTTAAGAGTAAACGTTTTTAAAAAGGTTTAGAGAATGTCAAAGCAGTTTACTGAAGTACAAGAAGACGACTTTATGAAGTTTGGTGGTGAACGCCCAAGCTACTTAGCCATTGAAGATGCGCTAATGACGTTAGGTGGACACGGTGTAGGTGGTAACAATTTCAAAAATGAAATGGTGAAGCTGGCCGGTTGGACTGGTGGTGCGTTAACGACTTACGCGCAACGTCCAACTGTTGCACAAGCCGCGTTTAATCGAATTCGTGAGGTGCTGCCAAAGGCGACATCACCGGATGAATTGAGAGTATTGTTGAAGGGTTTGAAATAAAAAATTCGGTTAACAGTAATTAAAAAGGGCAACATTGAGTTGCCCTTTTTTATGTTATTCTGCGTCTGCAATGGCTCTAACGCCATATTCTTCGTCGAGGATACGACCAATAACATTATTGCCAGCAAGGTGGTGGGCGTATTGCATGTGTAGGCATCGCACTTGATCCCAGTTTGCTATACCGCCAATGCCTAATTTATCAAAGAGGTGTGTAAAGCCTTTTGCCTCAATGATGGCTTTGTGTTCATCACTCATGACTTCCCAGCGTCTTGCAATGTAATCGCGATGGGAGGCATGATGCGCTTCTCTTAGCTCTTCATCTTCTTTAATGCGCTGTTCCAATTCTTTTACGACGCCACTGCTTTCTATTTTAGCCAATGCTTTGTCTATGGCTTTGCTAGAAAGCCAGTAAAGCGTAGGAAAGGGTTGATCAAATACCCAGGTTTCCATTTCTAAGACTTGCGGTGTTCCATTAGGTGAATAATGAGCAACTGAATTGATTCCGTTAGGTGTGCGTTTGAGCTGTGCTGTGATGATGTCGATATCACGCTGAGAAAGTTTTTTTGTCATTGTAGGGTCTTATTAAATGCTGAATGCTGGAAAGCTTGCGGCAAATTTTTGTATCCATTCGGCAGCAGCTTCATTGTAGTTAAGTCTTCGCCCCTGAATTTTTGCTTGGCGTCGATAATGCTCTATCTGAGAGAGTTGCTCGATCATGCGAACACAATAGCATTCTTCATTGGTGGGGAATTCAATGGCGATACGATAGCCGTCTTTTTCTTTGTTGCACCAAACCACACGGCCAGAAACGCAGAAATTCGGGTCTATTTCTTCCAGTGTAATCCTTACCGAGCGTCCATTGTCAAATGGGCGGAGGGCAACATAGGTTATACCGACAAACCCAGCTCTTCCTTCATTAATTGGAGGAAAGGGCTGATCTTCTATTAGCGTAATGTCTAACGGAAGGTCTCTCGGATGTAAAACAAATTCCATCGCAACAAGCCAGCTACTATTTCAGATATTCATGTTATCGGCCAAGGAGGCAGAGTGTTTAAAAAAGAATGCGAATTGTACGCTTTTTACCCTGTCTGTACAGATCAATTTTAAGATGTCTAAGCCCTAAATCATAACTTCTACTTATATGGAGAAGGGCGCTGTGTCTCGCTTTGCGCTCATTGTTGCTTAGTGTATTAAATTAGCTTAGATCAGTTTGTCTGTTGCTGACAAAGTCTGCCCAATTCTCTTAGGGCTGCATCGGTTTTATTGTCCCAATTTAGTGCGTAATTCAGTCTGAAATGATGACTAAACTGCGCGGTTAAACTGAACGCTAATCCTGGAAGTAAGCCAATATTGCTCTCTAGTGCTTGGGAATGAAGCGTCATGGCATCGACCGTGTTTGGTAAAGTGACCCACAGTAAAAATCCCCCTTTTGGGGTCGAGGTTTGTGTGCCTGTTGGAAAGTGCTCTAAAATTAGTGCTTGGCAGCGGGCTAAGTTATCTTGGTACGCCAATCGAGTTTTTCGTAGATGACGATCGTATGCCCCGTTTTCTAAAAAATTGGCGATGGCGGTTTGTGTTAAGGTCGGAATCGCTAAAGATTGCACATACGCATAATGTTCAATCTGTGTTTGAAATCGTCCGCCGACAATCCAACCTACGCGAAACCCAGGTGCGATGCTTTTAGAAAAAGAGCTGCAATAAATAACAGTGTTAAGCTTGTCGTCTGCTTTGAGAGATCGCTCGCGCTTGTCCTTGTAGCTGAGTTCGCCATACACGTCATCTTCAATGAGCGTGAAGTTATGTTGTACGGATTGGTCGATAATACGTTGTCTTGCTTGGTGGCTGAGTGTGGCACCAATCGGGTTTTGATTATTTGGTGTGACAATGCAGGCTTTAATACCCCACTTTGCGGCGGCTTGTTCTAATAAATCTAAATCTATTCCGTCCTCAGCCGAGCAGGGAATTTCAATGGCTTTTAAGTTGAGTATTTCGATGGCTTGTAAGACACCATGATAAGCAGGGCTTTCTATGGCGATAGTGTCGCCAGCCTTGGCAACGGCTTGTAATGACAGCATTAAGGCATTTTGGCAGCCTAGTGTGATGGTGATGTCATCGGGTTGTAGTTGACAGCCGCTGTCTAGCATTCGGATGGCTATCTGACGGCGCAAGCTTAATGAACCGGGTGTAAACTCGTAGGCCGCACAGATTTCTGGCTCTAAACGCATAAGTCGACCAACAGAGCGCTGTAGTTGTCGTATCGGCAAGAATTGGCTTTTTGGAATGGCTGCACCAAATTGAATGATATTGTCGTCTTGTGACGCGTGCAGTAAGCGCCTTAAAAGTGCATGAATGGTGCCATCATTTTGAGTAGGTTCAATTTTTGCTGACTCGATTGGCTGTAGTTGATTTTCTTGGACGAAATAGCCTTTTTGCGGTCGTGCTTTAATGACGCCTCTGTCTTCTAGTAAACTATAGGCTTGTAGCACAGTGGCAACACTGACTTCCATTTGTTTACTGGACTTTCGAACTGATGGGATTTTTGCGCCTGGTAAGAAAATACCTTCATGAACTTGGTGTTCAATTTGGTTGGCGATTTTTTCGTATAAGGGGCAATCCATAAAGCGCAATTCGAATTCATTAAAGAGAGGGTCAATCTACCAGATTGGTGGATTGAAAGAAATCTATGCGGATCAGCAAGGTGACGTTTATAGATTCACGTCGCATGTTATTTGACGTTGATGATGCGTCATTGTTTGTAAATAAAGTGTTATGGTTTTCCTGTATGATTGGTTAGTTTTTAGTAAATGTGAGTGTCTTTCAGTTGAATGGGGACATAGAGAGCTTAGAGTAGAGATTAATTTAGAGGTCGATTATGTCGTTGTCCGTTATTCAAAGGATTTTATTTGGTTTTAGTATTCTACTACTGCTTTTATTGATGATTGCTGCATCGGGTTTTGTAGGCATTAATAAAATCGAGGATCGACTGAACATAGTTACGGGAAAAGTGGCCACCATTTCGTCTACGAGTAATGCCTTAAAAGACGAGTTGAGCTTAGCAAATGCCGCCGTGTTACAGTATTTACTGAGTAAAAAACCCGATTCGTTAGAAAATTTATCTGGGCGCTTTTCACTGCATAAACAAGAGTTTAGTGAGGTATCTAATCAACTGTCTGTTCAGCTTCAAGGCCTTCCTGATATGAATCAGGCGTTGGAAAATATCAACGCAGAAGTTGAACGTTTCTTTGGTTATACCGATATCGCCTTTTCTAATCACAAGAAAATGCTAGAGCTACAAGCTGTAGTGCCAGATGAAAAACTGGATTTGAAAGATGCGATCAATTTTACGTCTGAAGATTTGGGCATGTTAGAGACGGATGGTGATACGTCAGAAGTTCAATTTGCTGCGTCCTATATGCAAAGCCAAATACAAAGCCTGCAAGTGTCAGTAAACGATTATTTTGATGTCCGTAGTTTAGAAAATATGCGGTCATTTCGCGATGAAATGGCATCTATCATTACGAGCTTGAAGGATAAAGAGTCGTATTTAAATGATGACAACATCAATGATCTGGTTAGTGAGATTGAGATAGGTGTTGCATCAGATGAAGGTGTGGTAGCGAAACAATATGAAAGTGCTCGTTTACTTCAAGAGTCTGAAACCTTGGCTAAGCAGTTGTCAGACAGCATGGAGATCGTGAATACATCAGTACAGGAATTATTGTCCGCGACAAAACAAATGGGTGAGGAAGCAAAAGCTGAAGCGAGCGATGCAGCGACGTTATCGACGCTTATTATCGGAATCGTGCTTGTGGTATCGATTGTGATTGCTGTGCTGGTGGCTTTGTGGGTTAGCCGAAGTATTCGACTACCGTTAAAAGAAGTGATGACTGTCTTGGGTAAAATATCAGATGGTGATTTCACTCAGCGTAGTAACGTCCAAACCAAAGATGAGTTTGGCGAGCTATCGGGTTGGGTCAATGGACTGGTTGCCAAATTACAAAGCGTGATGGCTGAAATAGATCAAGTTTCTAATAATGTCGCCGAATCTGCCGTCAGTAATGTTCGCTTAGCAGCGAACTCTAAACGATTGATGAAAGCGCAGAATGACAAAACGACGGAAGTGGCATCATCTATGTCTGAAATGGTTTCTGCAGTAGATCAAGTGGCGAAAAGTTCAGAGGTTATTTTGCACCAAATTCAGTCGGTTGACCAAAGAGCCAATCATAATCGTGCTTTGATGGATGCAAATATTCAAAAAATAGAGCTCCTTCTTGCAAAAATTGAAGAGTCTACAGAAGTTGTTAATCAGCTTGATGAGCATTCCAAGAACATCGATCGTATCTTGGATGTGATTCAAGCCATTGCAGAGCAAACGAATCTATTGGCATTAAATGCGGCCATCGAAGCGGCGCGTGCTGGTGAGCAAGGTCGAGGGTTTTCTGTGGTGGCAGATGAGGTTCGTACTCTAGCAACTCGCACACACAGTTCTACCGAAGAAATACAACGCGTTATCGTTCAATTACAACAAGGCGTGACGAAAACGGTTGGCAGTATGGAAGAAAGCCGTAAGAGTGCTAATGCCAGTGTTGAAGAGGCTCGTACAGTTGGATTGTCGTTAGCTGAATTGCAAAGCAGCATGGCAGAGATACGTGATTTGAGTACGCAAATAGCGGCAGCGGCTGAAGAACAGTCTGCGGTTTCGCAAGAAGTTAAGCTGAATGTGCTTGAGATATCTGAGATGTCTGAACAAGCGGCATTGGGTTCGGATCAAAGCGAGAGTGACAGTGAAGGCTTGTCAAAGTTAGCGGCTCATCAGAAACATCTACTTCGCCAGTTTAAGATTGTTTGATGGTTTTTCTAAGATAGATTGCGTTAGTATTAGTGTAACTTAATTCTCGGGAGATAAAGTCTATGTCGATTCTTGTTGGTGATATGTTGCCTCATGGTACGTTTCAAGTTATGGGAGAAGAAGGCCCTGAAACGATAGATGTGACTGAGTTTTTCTCAGGAAAAACTGTATTGATGTTTGCCGTACCGGGTGCTTTCACGCCAACGTGTAGTGCCAGTCATTTACCTGGTTTTGTTGTGCATTCTGATGACCTAAAAGAAAAAGGAATTGACGATATTATCTGCCTTTCCGTCAATGACGTCTTTGTGATGCATGCCTGGGGTCAAGCGAATAACGCAGAAAACCTTATTATGGCCTCTGACGGTCTGGCTGAGCTGACGTGCTCTATGGGTATGGAATTAGATATCTCGGCGGCAAAAATGGGGATTCGTAGTCGTCGTTACGCCATGTTAGTGTCAAATGGCATAGTGCAACAGTTATGGCTAGATGAGCCAGGCGAATACAAAGTCAGCTCTGCTGAATACGTATTATCTCAACTGTAGATATTCCGACACAAAAAAAACGAAACGACGCCATGTGCGTCGTTTTTTTGTGTTTGGTATTTATTAGTGAACCAAAGCTCGTTCTATTTTGAGGGCTACAAAAAATATTATTATCACATGAAATAAAACTGTCTATCTCAAAATTTAATACCCTTTCGGCTAAATTGAAATAGCCAAATTGTCCTCATAAAAGAATACTCTTCACACATTGTGATGGAATGGCTTCACTCAATTCCATTGCACAGCAGTTTGTTACTTTAAATAAGAATAGAGAGTAGTCACATGATTATAGATTGCCATGGACATTACACGACAACACCGCCCGGTGTTGGTGAGTACCGCGATCAACAAAAAGCGCAGGTTGCTAAAGACCCTTATTTTGTTGGCGAAAAAGGCAAAGTCATTGTGTCGGATGACGAGATTCGCGACAGCATCATCAATAACCAGCTTCGTTTACAGCAAGAACGTGGCACGGACCTAACTATCTTTTCCCCGCGTGCGAGTTGGATGGGACACCACATTGGCAATGAATACACGAGCCAATATTGGACGGAGCATCAAAACGATTTAATTCGTCGCGTGTGTGACTTATTCCCAGAAAACTTTGCGCCTGTTGCGCAACTGCCTCAATCTCCTGGTGTTGATCCTGCTAAGTCTGTCGGTGAAATAGTCCGTACCATTGAAGAAATGGGGTTCCTTGGCATCAACTTGAACCCAGATCCAAGCGGCGGTTATTGGCAAGATAAGTCTTTGGGCGATCGTTCTTTTTACCCTATCTACGAAAAAATGTGTGAATACGACATTCCTGCAATGATTCACGTAAGTGCCGCTTGTAATGACTGTTTCCACACAACCGGTTCGCATTATCTGGGTGCCGACACGACTGGCTTCCAGCAATTGATGATGTCGGATGTGTTTAAAGACTTCCCTGAATTGAAAATCATCATTCCACATGGTGGCGGCGCGGTGCCTTACCATTGGGGACGTTTCCGCGGTATGGCACTAGACCAAGGCTTTGATCTTGCGGAACGTGTATTGAACAACATTTATTTTGATACCTGTGTGTACCATCAGCGTGGCATTGATTTGTTATTGGATATTATTCCAACGAAAAACATCCTATTCGCGTCTGAAATGATTGGTGCCGTACGTGGTATTGACCCAGAAACGGGTCACTATTTTGATGATACGAAACGTTATATAGATAACAACACTGTGTTATCCGCTGAGCAGAAACAAGCCATCTTTGAAGGCAATGCACGTCGTGTTTTTTCACGATTGAAAGCATAAGGCTCTCAATTAAAAGGGAAGGAAAGAATCATGCGAAATAATGTAGTAGTACAAAATATAGAACGTGCCGACCAAGTGGTAATCGATGGTTTGGCAGAATGCGGCGTGGCGACGATCCACGAATCTCAGGGTCGTATTGGCTTGCTTGCGCATTACTTACGACCGATCCAAATGGACAAAACCATTGCCGGTTCGGCGATCACCATTTCTGGTGCCGCGGGCGATAACTGGATGATGCACGTGGCGATTGAGCAATGTAAAGCGGGTGACGTGATGGTGTTCGCACCAACATCGCCTTCTAACCACGGTTTTTTCGGTGATTTGTTAGCAACGTCTGCGCAGTCTCGCGGTGTGGTGGGTCTGATCATCGACGGCGGCGTTCGTGATACGCGCGACCTTCGTCAAATGAATTTTCCGGTTTGGTCAAAAGCTGTGTTTTCTGAAGGTACGATTAAAGAAACCGTTGGCTCGGTCAACGTGCCGATGGTGTGCGCGGATGCTTTGGTGAACCCTGGTGACGTGATTGTCGCAGACGATGACGGTGTTGTGGTCGTACGTCGTGAAAACGCAGCAGAAGTGCTAGAACTGGCGCGTAAACGTATGGCGAATGAAGAGGCAAAACGCATTCGCATGGCAAATGGCGAATTGGGCTTGGACATTTATGACATGCGTCCACGTTTGAAAGAAAAAGGCCTTAAGTATGTCTAACGCATCAGACGTCCTAAAAAGTGCGCCGTGCATGTGGATGCGCGGTGGCACCTCAAAAGGGGCTTATTTTTTGGCATCGGATTTGCCGACGGATATCGAAGCGCGCGCGCGGTTTTTATTGCGCGTAATGGGCTCGCCGGATGAACGCCAAATTGATGGCCTCGGCGGCGCAGATCCTCTTACTTCTAAAGTGGCTGTGGTGAAAAAATCTGCCCGCGACGATGCCGATGTCGACTACTTGTTTCTGCAGGTGTTTGTTGATCAAGCCATTGTTACCGACGCACAAAACTGCGGCAATATTTTAGCAGGCATTGCCCCGTTTGCGATTGAGCGTGGTTTGGTAAACGGTCTTGAAGGTGAAACCTCGGTTCGTATTTTCATGGAAAATACCGGTCAAATTGCGGTCGCCCGTGTCTTGGTTAAAGACGGCGAAGTGCAGTATGAAGGCGACGCCCGTATTGATGGTGTGCCGGGTTTTTCGGCGGCGGTGCCGATTGTGTTTCAAGATACAGCCGGGTCAACTTGTGGTGCTTTGTTGCCGACCGGTAACGTGATCGATGTGGTTGATGGTATTGAAGTGACTTGTATTGATAACGGCATGCCTGTGGTTATCCTGCGAGCGGTTGACATGGGCATCACAGGGCAAGAGTCTCGTGAAGAGTTGGAAGCCAACGATACCTTGCGTGCAAAGTTAGAGTCGATCCGTTTGCAAGTCGGCCCGATGATGAATTTGGGCGATGTGAAAGACAAATCAGTGCCTAAAATGACCATGGTGAGCGCGGCAACCCATGGCGGTGCGATTTCGACACGTACGTTCATTCCTCATCGTTGTCATGCATCGATCGGTGTTTTGGCTGCGGTGAGTGTCGCAACGGCGGCGGTATTAAAAGGTTCACCTGCCAATGAAGTGGCTAAGTTTAAGTCTGATTCACGCATGACGTTGGATGTTGAACATCCAATTGGTGCTATGACCGTAATTTTGGATCAAGAAGACAGTGGCGAGATAGGCTCAGCCGCGATTTTACGTACCGCGAGGAAGTTATTTGATGGGCAGGTCTTTGCTCACAGTAATGGTCTTTGATACGAGTTCTCTTACTTGACGACATAACGAATTATTAAATAGGTATTTGAACATGATGGACAAAGATTATCTCCCATTTCATCCCGCCCCAAGTCAGCCAAAGTACAAGGCACCAGCGGGTGCGGTGGATGCACATTGTCACGTTTTTGGCCCAGCGGATAAATTTCCTTATCATCCGAAACGTAAATACACGCCTTGCGATGCGTCGAAAGAGCAGCTGTTCGCCTTGCGTGATCATTTAGGTTTTTCGCGTAATGTGATTGTTCAGGCGTCCTGCCATAGTACGGATAATGCGGCTTTGATCGATGCGTTAGAAACCGCAGGGGATTTGGCTCGAGGTGTGGCATTTGTCGATGACAGCATTACCCATGCTGAACTTGAAAAAATGCACGCGGCGGGTATTCGAGGTGTGCGTTTTAACTTTGTAAAACGTCTTGTGGACAGCACGCCAAAAGAAGTGTTTTTCTCGATTGCTGAAAAGATCAGACCGTTTGGTTGGCACATTGTGGTGTATTTTGAAGCGGCTGAACTTGAAGAATTGATTCCTTTCTTAAAGGAATTAAATACCACTATCGTTGTGGATCACATGGGAACGCCAAGCGTTGCCAATGGCGTGGATCATCCCGATTTTAAACGCTTTGTTAACTTCATGGCAGACAACGACAATGTCTGGTGTAAGGTCAGTTGTCCAGAGCGTTTAACGCTGCAAGCACCGGATTATTCTGATGTTGTGCCCTTTGCACGTACCTTGGTTGAGCAGTTTCCGAATCGTGTTTTGTGGGGAACAGATTGGCCACATCCAAACATGAAAACTCATGTGCCTGATGATGGTCATCTAGTGGATGTCATTCCGATGATTGCGCCTACTGATGCGCTGCAACAAGCATTGTTGGTGGACAACCCAATGCGTCTCTATTGGTCATGATTTTATAATCTGTGGTGCAATAGACATCAAATCTAAGAGGTATTACTCATGACAACCAATGACCCAACCCAGCCAATACCCGGCGTTTACTTGTTCGATGGTAAGATGGCCAAGAAAGGCTACGGGCTGAATAAAATGTGTTTTTCTTTCAATGAGCAATCTGCCCGGGACGAGTTTAATAAAGATCCCGATGCGTATTGCACAAAATATGGCTTAACAGACATGCAGATTAAAGCCATTCATGAACGCGATATTATTGGCTTATTACAGCAAGGTGGCAGTATTTATTACGTGGCGAAGTTTGCGGGTCTTCTTAAATTGAATATGCAAGATATCGGTGCCATTCAAAGTGGCCAAAGCCTTGAAGAATTTAAAGCCATGCTGGTTAGACGTGGCTCAGGAGAAGTGTAATGGCGAATATTATTGGTGCAGTCACAACGTCTCATATTCCGGCAATTGCTAACGCAATGGCAAACAAAGCGGAAGAAACACCGTATTGGAAACCTTTTTTTGATGGCTATCCTCCTGTTCGTCAGTGGTTAAATGAAAAGAAACCAGACGTCATTGTCTTGTTTTATAATGACCATGGTTTAGAGTTTTTTATTGATAAAAAGCCGACTTTCGCTATTGGCGTCGCAGACGAATACCACAATTCGGATGAAGGTTGGGGAATTGCGACTATTCCTCCTGTGACAGGAGAGTCTGAATTGTCTTGGCATATTGCGAACAGTCTGGTTGACGACGGCTTTGATATGACCATTTGCCAAGAAATGAAAGTGGATCATGGTTTAACAGTGCCGCTTAGCTTGATGTGGCCGGGTAATAATTATAGTCACGTTAAAGTGATTCCTGTTTGCATAAACTGCGAGCAGTATCCAATGCCTCAACCAAAGCGCTGTTATGCATTAGGCCGAGCGATTGGTAAAGCGATCGAGTCTTATGACTCCGATATGAAAGTGGCTATCTTTGGAACGGGTGGATTATCTCATCAGCTAGACGGCGAAGGTGCAGGAACACTTAACCGAAAATTTGATCTTGAATGCATGGACAAACTGGTTGAATGCCCAGAAGAATTAACCAAATACAGCAATTTGGATTTGGTTAAAATAGGCGGCGCACAAACGGTTGAACTGAATATGTGGATCGCCATGCGTGGGGTTTTACGTGGAAAAGTCACGGAGTTACACCGCAATTATCACGCGCCCATCTCCAATACCGGTGCAGGGCTTTTACTGTTAGAGCATGAAATGCCGAAAGCGGAATAAGTTCTTTTCAAACTTGCTTGTAAACGCTCATAAAAAATCCGATGCCTGTAATCAGACATCGGATTTTTAATGGCTATCAATAAAAGCTATTTTTTGTCGATGTTCAGTAGTTTATTTACGGTGTTGGCGACATGGTCTGCACCCGTCAATATTTCATCTATGATGCCAGATGCTTCTTCTATCAGTATCGCATTTTCCCCAGAACGTTCGCTTACTTGAATCATACTTGCTTTTGCTTGACGAGTTAGATTGCTGTTTTGTGCAACCATTTCTTCGATTTCAATGGTTGAAGTGCTTGTTCTGGCGGCGAGCGTTCTGACTTCATCGGCAACCACCGCAAAGCCTCGGCCATGTTCACCTGCTCGGGCGGCTTCTATAGCGGCGTTTAGCGCCAGTAGGTTTGTCTGATCGGCAATAGAGCCGATGGTCGTTACTATCTTAGCTATGTTTTCAGATTGTTTATTCAACTGTTCGATTAAATTGGTGGACACTTCAATATCAGAAACAATTTTATTGGACGTTTCTACCGTTTGACGCAGTATTTTCGAACCATTTTCTGACACTTGAGCGGTTTCAACAGAAGTAGAGTGAGCGACTTCGGCAGCGTGCTGAATGGCTTGTTGCTCGTTTACTTGATCGGTAATGTCTGATGCCACCTTAATGATCTTAACGACTTTACCTGCGTGATTAAAAATAGGGTTGTAGCTGGCCTCTAACCAAATAGTTTTCCCTTGTTTATTTATGCGTTCAAATTGGCCTGTTTTGAATTCACCTTGAGCAAGTTCAGCCCAGAAATGCGGATGATCTTCATAAAATTGATCCTTACAAAATTTCCTATGGTGTTGGCCTGCAACCTCCTTGATGGAGTTAAAGTTCATTGCAGATAGAAAATTGTCATTGGCTGTTATTACAGTGCCATCAGGTTGGAATTCAATCATTGCATTGGAGCGATTTATTGCGTTATAAACCGCCTCTTGATTGTCGGCAAGTTGTTTTACTGTGGTGATATCAGAAGCGATTTTCATGATTTTTACGACTTCACCATCTACTTTTATTGGGAAATAGGTGGCTTCTAGCCAAAGGTCGCCTCCGTCTTTTTTCTTACGTAAAAAGGTGCCTTGTTGGCATTGATTAGAGGCAAGTTTTGGCCAGAATTTTTTATATTCTTCACTGGAGGCAATTTCATGAGGGCATAACATTGAGTGATGTTGCCCTTTAAGTTCCTCTAACGAATAACCGACAGTGCTAAGAAACAGCGGGTTTGCATCAGTAATCGTGCCATCGGGTAGAAAGTAAATAGTTGCACAAAAATTACTCATAGCATTAACCAAGGCATCACTTTCAGATACGTTTGGTTGTTCATTTTTTGTATTCTTAGGTTTTCTAGTAAAAAACATATATTGCTCTCGGTTTTCTCTGGTGTTTTTGTGAGGAAAGGTATTGTTATTTTGTAAGGGATTTCCTACATTATGTGTAAGATATTAGTTCATTTAAAAAGAATTTGATGTTTCTGAAGTGTTTTTAAAAAGTAATGAAATGTAAGCTTAAGTGAGTAAAAAAGGGGGGCTCATTTATTTAGATGTCTATTATACCCTGTTTATATGGCAGTAATATTACCCTTTGTTAGAACAAAGGGTAATATTGTTAGAATTCTTCAGTGTCTATTTCCGCTTGTTGTGCGGCTGTGTAACGTGTGCCATGAACGTTGTTTTGATTAATCATCTCGTCTAGTAAGCTGACTTGTTTTGCATCCAACGATAATTGTGCTGATTCAAAATTGTCTCTCATATGATTAACTGAGCGAGTGCCCGGAATAGAGACAATATTATCATCTTTTGCTTTTAGCCAAGCCAAAGCGAGTTGAGCGGGCGTACAGCCAATGTCTTTTGCTAGGGAAAAATAGTCATTCAACAAGGCGAGATTGTTAGGGTAATGCTCCGCATTGAAGCGTGGCATGTTGTTGCGAATGTCTTTTGCTTCTAAATCGGCAATGTCTTTTAATGTGCCTGTTAAGAATCCACGGGCTAATGGACTGAAAGCAACAAAGGTGATGTCCAATTGTTTGCAAACTTCTAACACGGCAATCTCTGGGTTGCGCGTCCATAAAGAATACTCGGACTGAATCGCGGTAATAGGGAATTCTTTGTGCGCACGAGTTAGCGTTTCAGCAGAAATTTCTGATAACCCCACCGCACCAATTTTGCCTTCTTTCACTAATTCGCCTAGCGCGCCAGCGCTTTCCTCGATTGCCACATTGAAGTCTAAGCGATGCAAATAATATAAATCGATGTGGTCTGTTTGCAGACGTTTTAGACTGTCTTCGCATTGTTGGCGAATGTTTTCTGGTCGACCGTTAATTTCTTTTTTTCCATTAACCATCGCCATGCCGCATTTGCTGGCAAGGAAAAACTCATCTCGGCGACCTTTTAGTGCTTTGCCTACTAAGAGTTCATTATTACCACCACCATATAAAGTGGCTGTATCAAAATGACGATAGCCAATTTCGAAGGCGGCATGAAGCGCTTTGATAGCTTGTTCTTCGGCAACGGGTGAACCATAAGCATGGGATAAATTCATGCAGCCTAGGCCGATATTTGGATTGGCTAAATGTGAATGTTTTGACATAAAAAAGGCTCCTTGTTATTTAATCTAACTAGCTTGATACCGTAACAAAACAGTGTAACGAAAACAGGGAGCCTCGGCTCCCTGTTTGAATTTTATTGTACTCAGATTATGCCTCTAGGCATTCCTCTAAGCGATGTAAAGTTTCCATCGCTTCAATGGCTTGAGTTACGCAAGAGTTTGGCGCACGGCCTTCTTGGATCGCTGCAATAAACTCTCTATCTTGCAGTTCAATACCGTTGTTTGAAACCGCAACACCCGTTAGATCGATTTTATTTTCGTTGCCATCATATAAATCATCATAACGTGCGGTATAGGTTCCATTGTCGCAAATATAACGGAAGAAGGTTCCGAATGGACCGTCGTTGTTAAACGACAGAGACAGCGTGCAAATCGCACCATTAGGCACTTTCATGCCAATACTCATGTCTAATGCAATACCAAGATCTGGATGAATTGGACCTTGTAATGCTTGTACTTTACTCGCCGTTTCGCCTGTTTGGTACTGGAATAAGTCCACAGTGTGACAAGCATGGTGCCATAGTAAATGGTCAGTCCAAGAGCGCGCTTTGCCAAGAGCGTTTTTGTTTGAACGACGGAAAAAATACGTTTGTACGTCCATTTGTTGAACGGTCAATTCACCGGCTTCGATCTTGTTATGAATCCACTGATGAGACGGGTTGAAACGGCGAGTGTGACCCGCCATGGCAACTAGACCCGTTTTCTTCTGTACTTCAACCACTTTACGAGCGTCTTCAATGTTGTCTGCCATGGGGATTTCAGACATGACATGTTTACCCGCTTCAAGGCATTGGATCGTTTGTGCCGCGTGCATTTGAGTCGGAGTGGCTAAGATCACCGCATCCACATCGTCACGGGCAAGACTTTCAGCGAGGTCAGTTGTGTAGTGAAGAACGCCTCGGTCTTCAGCAAAGGCTTTAATAGCGTCGATTTTAGTGCCGACGACAGAAACAACCTTGGCGCCTTCAATAGCCGCAATGGCGTCCATGTGTTTCATGCCGAAAGCGCCAGATGCACCAGCAATACAAATTCTCATTGATCTACTCCTAGAAGTGCGAGTGTTTATTGTAAGAGGGCTTATGTGCCTTCTAGTTTTATAGTGATCGCAAATCTAACATTCACAATAGCGTGAGGATAATCCATAAACCGCATTAGCCATTCATTTTTTGCAATAGAGTATGTTGATATGTCACCGGAAACGCTCAGAAATCTCTCTTAATAGACTAAGGAAATGGGATTGAGTCACGGTTGGAAGCCAGCTTTTTCGCACACAAAGGCCGATTGGGCGACGTGTGTGCTCTAATGGAAAGTGGAGAACCGTTAATAATTCAATATTGATTTCACGCTCTACTTGGTGCGCTGAAATCAATGTCAGTCGGTCACTTTCTATCAACAGTTCACGAATCAGTATTTGTGAGCTGGATTCAACCAATCGTGTTGGCTGAGAAACATCAGCGTCGTTAAAAATGCTTTCAAAAGCCCGCCGAGTTGGCGTACCTGTGGCCGGTACCACCCAAGCAAACTCGGCGAGATCTTGTGCACTAATAACACTTTTTGCCATTAATGGATGGTCTTTACGAGCCACAACGGACAGTGGTGGCGCCCATAACTCTTCTTGGACTACGTCATCAGCAGGAGAAGGGTGACGTAGCGCGCCTAAGATAATATCGATATCTCCTTGGCGAAGATGATGAAGTAAATCGGCGTAAGGGCCTTCGGTGACATTGATATTTACATCAGGATGGCGCTCGTTAAACTGCAAAATGGATTTAGGCAAAATGGTCATACGAGCCAGGGGCATGCTACCAATGGTAATAGTACTGACGTCTTTAAACTGTAAGGCGTTGATTTCATAAACACCTTGGCGTAATTCGCTGAAAGCAAGCTTGGTTGCCTTTGATAGCGTTTGAGCCGCTTTTGTTGCGCGGGTGCCTAGGCTGCTTTTCTCGAACAGCATCACCCCTAGCAACCTTTCTAAGTCCCGCGCAGCACGATGCACTGCAGACTGAGAAACGGCTAGGTTTCGGCTTGCAATACTAAAGTTTTGTACTTCGCTCACAGCGACAAACGCTCTTAACTGCGTTGTACTGATCAAGGCCACCAGATTTTTCGGAATGCGCTCTTTTTGTGTGTTGTCTTTTACTATTTCTTGAGTCGCGGTCTGAATGTAATCTATCGCTCTGCTCACCCGTCTTTGCCATACCTCACCCGATGGAGTGGGATACATGCCGTCTGAATGACGCTCAAAGAGAGGGGCGCCAAGTAACCCTTCTAGTTTAGCAATGGCTTGAGTGATGGCCGGCTGCGATAAAAAAATGTTCTCGGAAGCGCGGGTAATACTCTTTAACTCCGCAACGGCAAGAAATACACGCAAATGCCGTAAATTTGGAATAGCAATTTCCATAAGACCTCCTGTTTTTTTCAACTATATCAAAAATGAATACTGAATAAATAAAAATAAAACGCGGACTCTTTGTTACCTATGATATGAGGTCTATAAAACACTATGTTTAGTGTTGTTTAAGAAATTATGCCTTCTATTTTTCAAATGGAAGGCATTGGTAATGACCCAGATCTATTGGTGAGTTAAACACGAGGTAATGATGTTTTTCGCCATGATAATGTTCAGTACTTATCTCACTGTTTGTGATGAAGGTGACAAATGCGGTGTTTGTGTTTGTACCAGCACGTTATTGGTCACAATTATGATATCGTTTCTGACATTAGGATTATTGCCGCGTTTTATAGCTTAGGGCGTCGTGAATAACATATTTAGTTTGATCAATTTAGGAGTGTGTATGTCTACCATTATGGTGTTAAACGGTCCGAATTTAAATTTACTGGGGACACGTGAGCCAGCAACCTATGGTTACGAGACTTTGGCGGATGTGGAGGTAATGTGCCGTGAAGCAGCGGTGTCGTTAGGTCATGATGTGGAATGCCATCAATCGAATCACGAAGGCGTGTTGATAGATTTAATTCATGAAGCGGGTCGTCGAATAAAAACCGGGGAGGTACTGGGCGTTGTCTTTAATCCAGGCGCTTATACTCATACATCGATTGCTTTACATGATGCGATTAAAGGCGCAGAGGTGCCCGTGATCGAAGTTCATATTTCTAATGTCCATGCGCGAGAGTCGTTTCGTCATCATTCTTATATATCTTCTGCCGCTGCTGGTATTGTCGTGGGCATGGGCGTACAAGGTTATGTATTGGGTATTCAAGGTTTGGTGCACAAAGTAAAAGCGTAATTTTCGCTTTTATATTGATAGATAAAAAAATACCGAGGATCTATTTAACAAATAGGCCGCTCGGTATTTTTTTGCTTACATTTGAGTCAATATTGGCGCGAATGTAAGCATCACTGCTATTTAATCTGGGTGATCAAAATGTGAACCGTTTTAGCTTATGTTGGTAAACGCGTCGCGGGTTAAATTTTCCGGTAAATCGTTTTTGACGACCACATTGTCTTCAATTCGTATTCCACCATAGGGCATGAATTGTTGAATGCGCGTCATATCGCAGCCGTGACCTTTTATGTTGGCCTGCATTTTATCAAGCAACATAGGAATGAAATACAGCCCCGGTTCAATCGTGATCACCATGTCTTTTTCTAAGGTTTTGGTGAGTCTTAAGAAAGGCGCATCGTCGTTTGGTAAGCTTAGTGTACCGGATTGATCAACTTGATGGCCGCCCACATCGTGAACCTGCAAGCCAAGCAAATGACCCAAACCATGAGGAAAGAACACCTGAGGGATACGTTTGGCTAACTGTTCTTCCACGCTTAAAGTACAAATTTTATGATCGTGAAGTAGGGTTGCAATGCCTGCTAAGGTGTCTTTATGTAGGTCTCGAAAAGACACACCAGCCATCGCACTGCGACAAAGCTTTTGTTCCATTGTATCAAGGTCATTCACCAAGGCGCTAAAGTCGTCATCATGACGTACAAAAGTCCGAGTGATGTCACTGGCATAGCCGTGTTCGTTGGCGCCAGCATCGATCAATAAGGTGCGAGCGTTCGCCATTTTTTCGATGGCTTTGTGTTCATAATGCAGCACCGCGGCGTGTTCATTTAAACCGACAATGCCGGGATAAGGTTCTTGGGCTGCAGTTTGTTGACTGGCTTGCAAAAAGGCGAGGTGGATTTCAAGTTCGCTCATACCGGCTAAAAATGCTTCTTTTGCGGCCATATGGCCCGTTGCACCGCGCAGGTTCGCTTGTCGCATTGCTTGGATTTCAAAAGGCGTTTTGACCGCTTTAGCAAAATCCACATAGGCTTTTAATCCCTCGCAAGGAACGGCAAATGTCATTGGTTGTGGGCCAAGCCAAGCCACATTTTTTGGCAAGTCAGCGAACCATTTGTCGGTTTTTTTTGCCAACGAAATATTCCAATCTTGTTGCCACTCACCGCTGGGAACAGGATTTGGGGCGTGCCAAAAATCGTCACGAACGGGCCAAACAAGCGTTGGTTTTTTACCTGTTTGTAGCAAAATGTAGGTTTCTGCGCCTATTGTAAAAGGCAACCATTGTTGCGCACCTGAATAGGCTTGAAAAGGATGTGTATGGTCATCCTGAAAATAATAACTTTTTTCCCCTGAAGCTAAAACAATGGCATCGAGGCCAAAATGTACCATGGTGTCTTCATAGCGGTTGATGAGAACCGCAAGATGTTTTTGATAAAGTGTGGTCATAGAAGATCTCATATTTATCCAAAATGGTTGGCTAGAGCGCAGCGTTGTGTCCGTTCAATCTGCGCAGCGTTTTTTCGGGGGAATGAAAGTCATTAGGATACGCTAAATACTAAGAAATTAAGAACGGCTTTTTTTCGCTACCCATTTATTGAAGATAAACACACACCCTCTAAATACGAGGAATGAGCAAAGTACTGAGCCGAACGCGAGTAACAAATCATTCTGTACGTCTAAAAAGGCTTTAAACGTATAGAAAAAAGCGATGGTCATAACGATTCGGATCAGACTATCAACGAGTTGCATAACGCCGGGAGAGGTAAACACGGTTTGCTTTCCTTATGAATACTTAAAGTCAGACTCTCCCATAAAACGAGGGTTAAGCCAATTATTTGATGGGCAAACACACTAATGTGACAAAGTCTTTCGAACTGTTGGTCTGTAATGGTCCAACTTCAAACGTTTCAACGCCATAGCGCCGGCGATGGACTTTAAGTTTGTGTAATCTCATGAAACTGTATAAAACATGCCACGCCAAAGATAAGTGCTGGTAGCTACCAACATAACGCAAGTGCAGATAGTGGCCGTGCAATACAATGCGTTCAGGGCATAGCGGGCAAGGTACTAAATTTTGCACAGGAATGCCTAATCGACCTGAAAAATAGTGGTGTGCAAGGTCTACTTTTTTATACAGCGCAAAACTGGGACCGGCAGGTGGGTTCTCTGGGCCTAGGTCAGTGAGTAGATCGTGGAAGCCTTGATCCATTTTTTGCGACATGGGTTGGTTGCTTACAACAAAAGGTCGAGTAACGGCATCTACTGTTTCTAACGTCGTTTTTGCGAGCCATTCAAAGGAGGGCGCTTTGTAATCATGGTCAGACGTTGTGTTGTACTTACTCAGGTATGCCAATACTTTTAACAGCGCTAATTCAGCGTCTTTATTGGCTCTAATTCGGTAATTACCTTGTTTCCAGCGTTTAAAAAAGGGCAATTTTCCGGTTATTTGAATTGTGACGGAAGTGCGTTTTTTTTGCTTCGTTAAGTTGATATTAAAATGAACGTCACTTGGGTAAAACGCGGGCGCTTCCAATAAAGTATGAAAATAATGGGCGCTGGATCGCGCAGGCTCCAATGATATATACCCTTCTTTAATCAGAGCCCCGCGCCAGACCAAACAAGACGGTAATACAGACAGAATCCCAGAATTGAGGTATTCGTATGTTACCTCGGCATCAGGTTCAAACATCAGCCAAGGAAGCCAGTTAGGCCAATTGCTTAGGTCGCTTAGGTCCTCTGCTATAACGTCGATGGACGCTTCGATAACGGCGCTTTGTCGGCTAAAAAAACGGCCGTTAAACAACAATAAATAAGACAGTAGAGCAAGGCCAAAAATCATTATTAGCAGTAATATAACGATCATATTTGTCTTATCCTTCACGAGTTTATGATGTATTGAAAAGCCTGTTTATCTTGTCGCTAAGCCGAATAGCGAAAGAGAATGTTGCTTTTCACAGCATAATGTTTAATGTCACTCTTTAGCAAGCGAGTGTTTATTATCAACCTATTCTACATACCCAATGAGAACATGAGAGGACGACTAAGATGAGATCAACATTAGTATGGGATTGGCCTATTCGTATCAGTCATTGGTTGATGGTGTTGCTGTTCACTGGTTTGATCCTTACTGGAAAATCTGAAGAAGATTATCTGCAATACCATTTCTACATGGGTTATGGCTTGTCTGCCGTTATTATTGCGCGTGTTTTGTATGGTTTTTATGGCTCTTATTACGCTCGTTTTCGGCAGTTTGTTAAGGGGCCGAGTATCGTCATCCGCTATTTGAAAACCCTTTTAAAAGGTAAGCCTAGACACTACTTAGGTCATAACCCTATGGGGGCGCTGATGGTAGTGGCTCTTTTGGTCGCGATGAGTGTGCAGTGGGGAACAGGTCTTTTTAACAGTGATGAAGTGTTTACATATGGGCCTTTTTATTCACTGATCCCTGAAACACTCGCCGAGCAGTTGGCATCTATTCATCGCTTTTTACCGAATATATTGCTTGGTTTGGTTGCGCTGCATGTTTTAGCCGTGCTTTATCATGAGCTTTGTTTAAAAGAGCGTCTTGTCAGCGCGATGATATATGGTCGTAAAAAAAGCCCCAATACAGCGCCTGTGGTGGTAAAAACACCGCGTTGGGGCGTCGTATTCTCCTTGCTTATGGGACTTTCTTGGTTGGCTGCGCTATGGATGGTTCCAATCTAACGCTTTGTTGTATAGACGAGTTGATTGTTTCCCATGACTGACTCACAATAGAAATCATTTTTACCTATAAGCCATGGAATACCTTGTGTCTGAACCGATTGTATCTAGATTAACCCACTTATTTGATGATTTACCCGATGTGCCTCAGCCGATTTACGCCAAGTTAAAGCAGGCGATTTCGCAAAAAATATCATCAAGCGTGTGGGAAGTTAATCAGCGAGTTCCATCGGAATCTGAATTTGTTAAAGCGTTAGGGGTGAGCCGGATGACGGTAAATCGCGCGTTGCGGGAATTAACAGCGGAAGGTTTTTTGGTTCGTCATCAAGGTTTAGGTACGTTTGTTGCTGAGAAAAAAGCCCACTCTGCGTTGTTCGAAGTACATAACATAGCGGAGGAAATCGCCGCTCGCGGTCATAAACATCGTTCCGAATTGTTAGTGCTTGAATCGGCGAAAGCCACCGTAGAAGAAGCCATGATGCTGGGGGTTCGCACCAACCACAGTATTTTTCGTTCAGTGGTTTTGCACTATGAAAATGATTTACCGATCCAAATTGAAGAGCGTGTGGTTAACGCAAGCTTGGCCCCAGAATACGAGGAACAAGACTTTTCAACTCAAACCTCTTACGAATATTTAATGCGCGTAGCACCCATGACAGAAGGCGAGCATTTGGTGGAGGCGGTGTTGCCGACGCCACAAGAGTGTGAGCGATTGCAAGTTACGTCAACAGAGCCATGTTTGCAGATTCAACGCCGCACCTGGGCAGGAAACGACATTGTCACCGCCGCTCGATTATTACACCCAGGTTCACGTTTTCAGTTATTCGGCCACTTTGGTCGATAAAACCTCGATAAAAACCCCGTTACCTTCGATTAAACACAGCGTTTCGTTCTGTTTAATATTTAAAAAACTGTTTTGTTCTAACACCATGTTTTCTGTTTCGTTCACACTAATTGTGCAAGTTTGATTCGCATAAAAAGCCGTTAATAAGCGGTTTTTATGGCTTTTAACTTCCCAGTCAAACGGTGCGAAACAAGCACTAACGTTTGCTTTTGTATCCGTTTCACGCACCATGATGTTCAAATCTTCGATGCTGCCATTGTGTAACGTGGCGAGGGTTTCGTCACCGCCGGCGAATCGGGCCATGTCCAACGGTGATTTCAAGTCATGTTCCGCGACATTTCCTTTGATACTTTTATGACTAAGCTGCATGCCTTGACCACTGAGTAACACCAAGGTGCGATGCAGTCCGTCAAAATTTGAAAATACGCCGTTGTCTTTAACCGCCGCTTGGCTGATGCGATAACGCTGTCCGCTTTCGTCTTCGCTTAGATAAATTTCTAGGGTTTCACCTAACCCATTTTTCCACGGCATACGTTTGTAGTCGTTTTGTGTAGTGAGATGATAATTCGAATCGGTATTAAACGTCATACATCACCTTTTTGATGACTTGAGTAAACGCATGACGGCTGGCTTCGTCGTGTGCATGTTTGAAGTTATTGATGGTGTGCTCACCCGCGACGAAAACGTCTTTTATCACGTTGTCATTCGTGGCAAATAACCAGCGATTGAGTAGATCTTTGGACTCACTCGCCGCGACAAAAGGATTCGAATCGTCCAACACCATAAAGTCAGCACGGTTTCCTTGCGCCAATCCAAGTGACACGTCGCAGGCTTGATTGCCACCAAGAAGGGCTTGCTGAAAGAGGTTGTCGCCAATGCTATTTTGATCAGGGCGATGCAGTCGGTTACGTTGCTGATCGCGCAGGCGTTGGCCGTATTCGAGAGTGCGTAATTCTTCAACAATGGACAGGCTCACATGGCTATCGGAGCCAATGCCCCAGCGTCCATTGGCTTTTTCAAATTCAACGGCAGGAAAAATACCGTCGCCTAAGTTGGCTTCTGTGGTTGGGCATAAACCGGCAATGGCATTGCTGGTGGCGATGGCGTGTAACTCTTTGTCATCAAGATGTGTGGCGTGAACCAAGCACCAGCGATCGTTCAAACCAATTTCATTATTTAACCACTCGACAGGGCGTTGCCCACTCCAGTTTATACAGTCTTTGACTTCTTTCTGCTGCTCGGCAATATGAATATGAATGGGACTATTTTTAGTTAAGGGAGTATCTAATGCTGCTAACACGGTTTCGATTTGTGGTTTTGTCACAGCACGTAAAGAGTGAAAGCAAATACCAAGCTGATGGCGGGGATGATTTACTAACTGACGAGCGCATTCTTGATGCAGTGCTAAGTAGGAGTCAGTTGAATTAATAAAGCGCGCTTGACCAGCATTTGGGGCTTGTCCACCAAAGCCAGAATGAGAATACAGCACAGGCAGCAAGGTTAGACCAATGCCAGACTCATCTGCTGCAGCGATCATTTGCTTCGACATTTCGCCAAGCTGGCCATATTGATGACCACCAATGTCGTGGTGTAAATAATGAAACTCACCCACTTGGCTGTAACCGGCTTTGAGCATGTCTATATAAAGCTGAGTCGCAATAATACGAGCATCGTCAGGTGTGAGCTTCTGTACAATTTTATACATCAAATCACGCCAGCTCCAGAAGCTGTCGTTTGGGTTCAGGCTGACTTCTGCGGCGCCCGCCATCACTCTCTGGAAGGCATGAGAATGAACGTTGGCTATGGTTGGTAGAACAGGGCCGGATAGCTGGTGGCTATCGGTTGTTGGCGTACTGTCAGCCTCAATAGAATGGAACTGGCCGTCTTTCACCGAAAAAAGCACATTGCTGGCCCAGCCAGAAGCAAGCAAGGCGCGTTCAGCGAAATAATATTGAGTGTCTAAATTCGATGGGTTAAGACGAGTCACAAGTCATTCCTAGGTCGATTTGAATGATTTCAGTGTAATAGATAATATATTGTATATACAAGTTGGTTTTTATCGTTTTTTCTTGAATACAGCCTATGCCTTAATCTAGCCATTGTTTTATATGGTTTTTATACTTGTTAATTCCTCTAGATTCGCTTTTTTATGGGCAACCAAGTGAGAGTTTTTTAAAAAAATCCTTGCATCTAAAAAAGTAAGATTTTATCTTTGAGTTAGTTGTATATACATTTGATTTTAAAACGACGTAATTTTTAAGGCTTTTTACTAAGGCTTTTTACTAAGGCTCATTACTAAGGTAGAGAAGATGACAAAACAAACGATTGCTCAAAAACGATTCCGTGCTGGTGAAGTAAAAGCCGCGACAGGAACAACACTGACCGCAAAATCTTGGTTCACCGAAGCGCCAATGCGTATGCTGATGAACAACCTCGACCCTGAAGTAGCAGAAAACCCAGAAGAATTGGTGGTTTACGGTGGTATTGGCCGTGCGGCGCGAGATTGGGAAAGTTATGACAAAATTGTTGAGTCTCTAAAAGAATTAGAAGACGACGAAACGTTATTAGTGCAATCAGGTAAGCCAGTGGGTGTTTTCAAAACCCACAGCAATGCGCCACGTGTCTTGATCGCCAACTCAAACTTAGTGCCACATTGGGCGAACTGGGAACATTTTAACGAGCTAGACGCAAAAGGTTTGGCGATGTATGGCCAAATGACAGCGGGCTCTTGGATCTACATCGGTAGCCAAGGCATTGTTCAAGGTACGTACGAAACCTTCGTCGAAGCCGGTCGTCAACATTACGACGGTAAACTGGCGGGTCGTTGGGTATTAACCGCTGGTCTTGGTGGAATGGGTGGTGCTCAGCCATTGGCAGCAACACTTGCAGGTGCGTGTTCATTGAACATTGAATGTCAGCAAAGCCGCATCGACTTCCGTTTGAAAACCCGCTACGTGGATGAGCAAGCGACTGACTTAGACGATGCACTGGCTCGCATCAAAAAATACACAGACGCAGGCGAAGCGGTTTCGATTGCCTTGTGTGGCAACGCCGCTGATATTTTGCCAGAAATGGTTAAGCGTGGTATTCGTCCAGATATGGTGACAGACCAAACTTCTGCACACGATCCTTTAAACGGTTACCTGCCAAGCGGAATGAGCTGGGAAGAGTACCGAGAAAAAGCACAAACTCAGCCAAAAGAAATCGTTACAGCGGCGAAGCAATCCATGGCAAAGCACGTTCAAGCCATGTTAGATTTCCAAAAAATGGGCATCCCTACTTTTGACTACGGCAACAACATTCGTCAAATGGCGATGGAAGAAGGCGTTGAAAATGCGTTTGATTTCCCAGGTTTTGTACCGGCTTATATTCGTCCGCTTTTCTGTCGTGGTATTGGTCCATTCCGTTGGGTGGCTTTGTCTGGCGATCCAGAAGACATTTATAAAACTGACGCGAAAGTAAAAGAAGTGATCGCAGACGATGCGCACTTGCATCATTGGTTGGACATGGCGCGTGAGCGTATTCAGTTCCAAGGTTTGCCAGCGCGTATTTGTTGGGTTGGTCTTGGTCAGCGTGCGAAACTTGGTCTGGCTTTTAACGAGATGGTTCGCAGCGGCGAATTATCTGCCCCGATTGTGATTGGTCGTGACCACCTAGACTCAGGCTCTGTTGCAAGTCCAAACCGTGAAACAGAAGGCATGCAAGACGGTTCCGATGCGGTATCCGATTGGCCATTATTGAACGCATTATTGAACACCGCGTCTGGCGCGACGTGGGTGTCTTTGCACCACGGCGGCGGCGTAGGCATGGGCTTTTCACAACACTCAGGCATGGTCATTGTTTGTGATGGCAGCGACGATGCGGCAGAGCGTATTGCACGTGTTCTTCATAATGATCCAGCGACCGGCGTGATGCGTCATGCCGATGCAGGTTATGATATTGCTATAGATTGTGCGAAAGAGCAGGGGTTGAATTTGCCAATGATCACGGGCAATCAAACCAAATAAACGTCAGTAGATAACAAATTTAAAAATACTATTGCAGAACATCGCATTCAAATTAGAGAGAATATAATGTTTGAATTAATGATTAAACCGGGCCAATTGACCCTAAACGAATTGCGTCAAATCAGTCGCCGCAAAGTTAAGCTAAGCCTAGACGAAGCCGTGTTTCCAGCGATCCATGCCAGCACCCAAGTCGTGAATGATGTGATTGCAGAAAACCGTACAGTTTACGGTATTAACACGGGCTTTGGTTTGTTAGCGAATACGCGTATCGCTCCAGAAGATTTGGACGAATTGCAGCGTAGTATCGTGTTATCGCATGCCGCAGGCATTGGTGCTTTGATGGAAGACAAAACCGTTAAGCTGATCATGGCATTGAAGGTCAACAGTCTAGCGCGTGGTTTTTCCGGTATTCGCTTAGAAGTAATTCAAGCCTTGTTAACGCTAATCAACAAAGAAGTGTATCCATGCATCCCTAAAAAAGGCTCGGTTGGCGCATCTGGCGATTTGGCGCCTTTGGCTCACATGAGTACGATTTTATTAGGTGAAGGGAAAGCGCGTTACCGTGGTGAAGTGATTTCTGGTCTAGCGGCGTTGTCTATCGCCGGTCTTGAGCCAATTACCTTGGCACCAAAAGAAGGTTTGGCGTTGCTAAACGGGACGCAAGCGTCAACGGCATTCGCGTTAGAAGGTTTGTTTGAAGCGGAAGATTTGTTTGCCTCTGCCATTGTGTGTGGTTCTTTGTCTGTTGAAGCCGCATTGGGTAGCCGTAGCCCGTTTGATGCCCGTATCCATGAGGTTCGTGGACATCAAACGCAAATCGACGCGGCGGCGGCTTATCGTCACTTCCTGGGCGAAACTAGTGAATTGGGCGATTCTCATCAGAATTGTGAAAAAGTTCAAGATCCTTACTCACTGCGTTGTCAGCCACAAGTAATGGGTGCATGTTTAGAGCAAATTCGCAGCACGTCTAGTGTTTTGTGTATCGAAGCTAACTCAGTTTCTGATAACCCATTGGTGTTTGCGGCCGAAGGCGACATTCTTTCAGGTGGAAACTTCCACGCAGAGCCCGTTGCGATGGCGGCAGATAATCTGGCCTTGGCGATTGCTGAAATTGGCAGTTTGTCTGAGCGTCGTATGGCGTTATTGATCGACACGAACCTAAGCAAATTACCGCCTTTCTTAGTGGACAACGGTGGAGTGAACTCTGGCTTCATGATTGCCCAAGTAACGGCTGCTGCATTGGCGAGTGAAAACAAAAGCTACGCGCACCCTGCATCAGTCGACAGCTTACCAACGTCAGCAAACCAAGAAGATCACGTTTCTATGGCAACCTTTGCGGCACGTCGTTTAAAAGACATGGCAGAAAACACACGTGGTATCTTGGCGGTAGAGATTCTGTCTGCGGTACAAGGCTTGGATTTCCGTAAGCCGTTGAAATCAACTAAACGTCTGGAAAATGCGCGTGCGACTTTGCGTGCTCGTGTGCCTTTCTATGACAAAGACCGTTATTTCGCGACTGACATTGAAAAAGCCAATGAGTTATTGTTGGAAGCGGTTCATAACGAGACGATGCCAGTAGGCTTGTTGCCAAGTTTAGTGGTTTAATCGGTTTTATCAGAACGAGTTATAAGGGCAGTTCTTTTAGAACTGCCCTTTTTTAATCGTGGGCTTTTATAAAGGAAAGGTATGACAAACGAAACTCCAATAATGCTAGACAGTCTTTGGCGTGGAGCACATGTGGCGACCATGAAAAATGGCCATTACAGTGTGATCGAAAACGCCGCCATAGGCGTGTTAGAGGGGCGTATTGTTTGGATTGGTGACGCCAGCCATTTACCGGCTTATCAGGCTCAGCAAGAGCATGATTTAGGTGGCGGTTGGATTACGCCCGGCTTGATTGATTGCCACACCCATTTAGTATTTGGCGGTAATAGAGCGGGAGAATTCGAGCAGCGTTTGAATGGCGTGAGTTATCAAGATATTGCCAAACAAGGCGGCGGCATTGCTTCGTCAGTCAGCGCGACGCGCAATGCCAGTGAAGCGGAGTTGATCGCCAGTGCGTCACGTCGTCTAAAAAGCTTGATGGCAGACGGTGTCACTACCATTGAAATTAAATCGGGCTACGGTTTGTCGCTCGACAGCGAACTAAAAATGCTCCGCGTGGCGACAGAATTGGAAAATCAATTTCCCGTGACGGTCAAACGTACGTGTTTAGCGGCTCATGCTATGCCGCCGGAATTTGATAACAAAGACGCTTACATCGATTTTTTGTGTGACACGGTATTACCGAAAGTTGCTGCGCTAGGAATGGCGGACGCGGTGGATGCGTTTTGCGAAGGCATTGCGTTTAGCACAGAGCAAGTTGAGCGGTATTTTCAAACCGCCAAGTCGCTAGGCTTACCGGTGAAAATACATGCAGAACAGCTTTCTTCCCTAGGCGGAACTCGCATGGCGGCATCTTTCAGCGCCTTGTCGGCGGATCACATTGAATTTATTGAAGAGTCAGACGTGAAAGCTATGGCGGAATCTGACACAGTGGCAGTGTTATTACCGGGAGCATTTTTCACTCTGAAAGAAACGCAGCGCCCGCCGATTGCTTTGCTTCGTCAATACGGTGTTCCTATGGCCATTGCGACGGATGCGAACCCTGGGACGTCTCCGGCGTTGTCGTTACGCCTGATGATGAACATGTCTTGCACCTTATTCGGCTTAACGCCAGAAGAAGCGCTTGCTGGCGCGACAATTCATGCAGCAAAAGCGCTGGGAATGGGCGATACTCATGGTAGTTTGGAAGTCGGTAAAACCGCGGACTTTGTTTGCTGGGACGTAGAAAGTCCAAGTGAGCTAAGTTATTGGTTAGGCGGCAACCTAGTCAAACATCGCGTTTATCATGGTGAAGAACATCAAGGGGAAAAAGCATAATGGCAACGCAGGCCTCATTAACTGTACCCGCATTCGAATTTCGTCAAGGGGATTCGCCTTTATTGGTTAGCATGCCGCATTCGGGATTAAACCTGACTGCCGATGTGCAAGCCGGTTTGTCTGATCAAGCTAAAAAGTTACCTGACACAGATTGGTATATTCCTGAACTTTATGACTTTCTAGAGTCGCTGGGTGTGGGCTTTATCAAAGCGAACTACTCTCGTTATGTCATCGATCTAAATCGACCTTATGACGACAAACCCCTTTATACAACAAAAACCACGGGCTTGTTTCCGGACATTTTGTTTGAAGACAGTCCGGTTTTTGTAGACGGAAAAGCACCAAGCGACGAACATAAAGCGTTGTGTAAAGAACAGATTTGGACACCTTATCACTCGACAATAGAGCAAGAGCTGGCGCGTTTAAAAGCCAAATTTGGCTACGCAATCTTATTCGATGCGCACAGCATCGCCGCACAAGTACCTATGTTGTTCGACGGCACCTTGCCAGATTTTAACTGGGGCACCAATGCCGGTGAATCCTGTGATGTGGCCATTGCGAATGCGGTCACGCAAATCATGCGACCAAACTACACGCAAGTCTTAAACGGGCGTTTTAAAGGTGGCTACATTACCCGCCACTTTGGTCAACCAAGCGACGGTATTCACGCCATCCAGCTTGAGCTTTCTCAAGCAACCTACTTAAATGACGAACTCGCTAAACAGTCAGAGTATCAACTCGATGACAGCAAACGCGCTTTCATCCAGCAACAATTGAAGGACGTCATAGAAGCCTGTCTGCACGTTTCTTTTTAACCCTCGTTGATTGCTAGCGTTTAAGAATCCCCATGTCGTAAAAACGGCATGGGGATTTTTTTGTAATACAATATCTAGCCTCATTTGTCTTGACGATAGTGCAATGGAGTATCTTCCGCGGTTATTTATTGCTGTTTAATTATCAATCGACAAATTACGCCAATGGCGTATAGTTTGGTGATGTTTTAGTGATGTTTTAGTGATGTTTTGGTAATGGTTGAAAGGTGATTATTATGAATGACGAGATGTTTAATGAGCTACTTGAAAGCGTGCAACAAGCCGATAGCATTATAAAAGGCCAAAGCGCAGCAGCTAAAATCACTGAATTTGCAGACCCAGAAGTAAAGGCAATTCGCACCAAAACAGGTTTAAGTCAAAGTCGTTTTGCTAACCTGCTTGGTGTCAGTAAGCGTACTTTAGAAAACTGGGAACAAGGCCGCCGTCACCCAACGGGACCAGCACGAGCCTTGCTTAAAATCGTTGATGCTAATCCAGAGTATGCGTTAAAAGCGCTGTATGGTTAGTGATTCAAACGATACGTTAACCGCCCTCAATAATAGCTATCAAGCGTTTGTATTTTGCACTGTTCAGGAGTGGTGGGTCTGACTCAGTAATGATATCGAGCATTTTTGGTACTTCATAAGGAATGATGTTCGGTGTATCCATTATTAGCTTGTCTAAAAGGTCTAACGTATCTTTGGGGAAAAGTTGAGCCAATGGTGTTCCATCTTTACTCCGATAAAATGAGGTTAGAGGAATACTAAAGCCTTGAATAGGTTTTAGGAATGGGCTAACTGCGTTTAATACACTAGGAAAATACACGCCTGTTGTAGCTAAGAGATAAAGCCAGTTTGTTGTCATTTCTGGCTTCTGGTAGTTTTTTTCTTTTGGCCATGCTTGCTTAATAAATGGAATAACCTTTTTTTCCCAGTCTGATGAATCATTTTGACCTATTTGTTTTAAACGACTGATGACATTTTGAATATTTTTTAGTGTCATATGTCTTAAGCAACGACGCATATCGTCGAAACTAACTTTCCAGTCTTCTTCTATGCCATTTAGTGTCAGTTCAACCAAAATCACGGCTGCTCTATTAGACAGGTTTTTATCCCATTCGTTGCCATATATTGTTGGGAAAAGCGTAATTATCAATGGGTAGATCTTCTGTGAACAAGCCTTATTTAGCCATAGTTTGTTAGATCCGATGTACCCCTTCCATGCAGCCGGGGCTTGAGGTTCATCCAGTTGAAAGTAGCAGATGATATTTTGATGAACCCATTCGGGATCAATATTACTGACCCAATAAAGGTTTTCTGTAACCTCACAAATGACTCGGTTTGATATAGCTGGTGATAAATTAAGTAAGTTATGTAATCTCAACTTAATATTGTCTGGTATACGCTGGGGCTGCTCTAAATGTAACGAGTCGATTAATTTTAAAAGAATTTCAGCTAATATCCCCCCTGATAAGTTGCTTGCTGGAAAAGACTTAGCTGATTCGTATCGTGTTTTATTTGATTCTTTACATCGAATAGCGTTGGTAATCTGGTCAAAAAGATACCAAAATAGTTCAGGGTGGTTAGCAATTAAAAAAGACCTTTGTTTTTCCATCCATTGTGTTAATGAATAGGAGTGCTTTTTTAAAACAGTAACAGGCAATGTAGAAACACGTGCTAAGAAAAAACGCATTTCTCTAGGTGCGATATCTACAGAAATATATTTAATTAGTTGTTCCCAGAGTTCGAATGGGAACTCGTTCTGTTTGCGTTTTGCTCCTAAAGCGAGTAGAGCTTTCCTTGGTGATTTTTTTACAAGTCCTATGAACGGCTTTATTTCTACTCGTTCACCTATGTCTCGGGTCCCCACCTTTATCGCAAGATCTGCGATAGAATAAATAGGTGCTTTTTCTAACGGTCCAGCTGATTCATCAGTCGATACATGATAGCTTCCTCCGTTATCGATTTGTGTTATATGCTGCGCCCATTCATCAGACCAGTCGGGAAGAGTACTACTTAATTCCTCAAATTTTTCCTGTTGTATTGAATTGATTTTAACGCCACCTAATTGTAAGCGCCGTATATATCGGCAAGTGGCTCTAGTTACTTTTTCCACGGTCATACCGTTTTCTGGATTGATCTTTGGGCCACTAAACAATTTATCTATCAATTTTTTTTGTTGTGACTCGGATAGTTCAGAATACCGATCCATAATGAGAAACAGCAATTCTCTGCACACGTTTGTATCCCAAAACTCCTGATCATCTAAAGCCATTAAATAATCAAAGGCTTCCTCAGGAGTGAATAATGTTTTTTGATTTATGGCGAAGAGTTTTAACAATTCAAAGCATTCCGAATGATTGGTTGGCCAAGTAAGTACATGGCTTTTGGCGAGAAGGGGGTTCTCTTGAATCAGTTGTTTAAAAACAGCCAAGAATAAGTTGAACAGCTCGTCTCCGTCATACGAACGACCTTTTACTTCCCTCTCTCTATAACAAGTAGGAGAACTTGATCTAAATTCCGAAACGACATGGCGTAGAGAATCTTGTTTTATGAGTTGTGTTTCTAATATACGAAAAACAGTAGGAAGAACCTCTGCCGGAATATTGAGCTTTTCAGGATCAATATCAATCCCTTTAATTTTCCATTCAGCTAAATCATAAGGGTGAATTTCTACCCAGTTATTTTTTGGTGGATTAGCTCTTGCTAATCCTATGGGTTGTTCAATGCTTATGTAGGGGGTTGTTAGTGCCTCGAATTCTCGTAATACTGTATCAGGCCAATCATTCTTTTTTATGCGGTCTAGTAATTCGAATTTAGAGTCTATTTCACTGTTTAAGAAGTACTGACGTTTGTGGTAAGTGAATGCTAGATTCCAGAATTGCTTAGCTTTTTCTTCTAAAGAGTCGTTTCTGTTAACAGCTGAAATGAGCATGTCTAATAAGTACGAATGCACTTTATCTTGTTTGAGAACCCACCAAACCGTAATTGGGCTGTCTATGATAAAGGTTATCCATTGTGCCAATGCAAATAACCGGTTTGGTATATCTTGATAAGAATCTGTAAGGTTTAGTGGTCGAGTATGTTTGATATCTCCCGTATTCCAATGCAGTAAATTTTTTTCTTCGTCAATCTTTATACGCTTCGACTTTATTTCCTCGCGAGCAGGATCGCCGTCTAAACCGTAAGCTTCAGATGGATCGAAAGTTGTATTTTCCGTAAAATTTTTAGCAACTGCAGCCATTCGACATTTTGGATCAAAAACACAAAGCCACTCAGGAGGTGGTGTAGGCTTTTGAGTTGAGAATGCTTTTGCACCCGCTGTCGTATGGACAATATGAGCAACTTGACCACGCTCAAATGCTTCTAGGTCTTGAGGTTTTTTAGTAGCGAGATCTAATGTTTTTGTGCGCCAATCGCGTGGGTTGTCGGCTCGTTCTGCCCATGCTTCTATAGAACTCCATAGTTCAGGAATACCATTGCAAGGTATTGGTATAACACCTTTATCACGCCACTTTGATTGGGTGTTATTTCCCTCTACATCGAGTGCATAGATTGAGTGTTGTTTTACCGTGTTGTTGTGATGTAAACCTTGTAATAAGTATTTTATTGGCGGATCTTCTGCCTGATAACCAAGCAGCACAACAGTGAAGTTTTCTAGTAATGATCGAACAAACTCGGTAGCCCAAGCTTGTGATAAATAGGCTCTGCCAAAATCAGCGCTGCTAAGAATGTAGTCATGATTTTCATCTTGAGGCGATTTCAATTTTCCATGTAGATATGTGATACCTGAAACAGAGCCCGTTAAAGCTAAATTAGGCAATGATGGCGCTTCATATGTGGGAGTAGAGACAGAAGTGTATAACTCAAAAAGATGGTCAAAGTTGGTAGTTACAACTTGAGGAATGCCATCAAGGTTACTTGAAATGCGTAAAATATTCTGATGGCTTTTTGCTATTTTTTTGTCTGAGGAAAGGCGTTCTGCGACAACTTGGTTTACTTCATTAACCCCAAACTCTTGATGTAGAAAGTAAAATACTTGATCTAGTATGGCAATGCCGTGTTCTTTTTTGTTTGAATAGAATGTTTGATAAGAATTAAAATTTACCGGTGGATCAAAATGATCTAATACCGCTTGAGTCAGCTGCACAAAATCATCTAAACCTTCATTTCTTGAAACGCCGGCTCCACAGAAAAAGACAACCTTTCCTTGGTCTCGTAACTCAAGTAGTTGATCCGGTATATTTGGTCCATCAGCATAAAAGCGCATTTAAGTACTTCCTAGAAAATTGGTTCAATATAGATTGTATCGTCAACTAAAGACTTTTACGTCTTTGTGTTCGTGATGTTAAAGTACCATTCACGATAAAGCTTAATCATGTCAAGGAAGACAGTTATGCCAACCATTTCAATGTTCTATGGGATCATAGTACGAATGTACTATTTTGATAACCAAAAGCATAAAAGCCCACATATTCATGTGTATTATCAAGATAGTGAAGCTGTGATTGATATTAGAGACGGGTTCGTACTGGAAGGATCCTTACCTAAACCGAAGCAAAAATTGGTTGATGCTTGGGTTGAAATACATAAGGATGAATTGATTGCTGATTGGGAACTTGCTACTAACGGCGAATCAGTTTTTAAAATAGACCCCCTTAAATAAGTGTGCCCTATGAATCCAAAAGTCACTCATGTAAAAGCAATGAATAAGCATCTCCTCAAACTCACGTTTGAGAATGGTGATGTTCGTGTGTTTGATGTGTCTTCCTTTCTTGACAAAGGTATTTTTCAAGAATTGAAAGATGAGAGTTATTTTAAGCAGGTTTCCGTGGCGTTTGGTGGGATTCAATGGCCTCATGAGCAGGACTTCAGTAAAGATACCTTATACTTATTAAGCTCCCCCCAATAGGTTTGGAAAGAGAAATAATGAAATCCGCCATTCTAATCATTGATGTACAAAGTATATTATTCGACCCTGTTCCTCGTCCTTTTGAGGCGGATCTTGTGGTTGAGCGGATAAACCGTTTCACGTCTTGGGCGCGTGCTAATGATGTTGTCGTGATTCATGTACAGCATGAAAAAGCGGGCTCTGAGATTGAGTTTGGCTCTGCTGGTTGGCAGTTACAAGCGGGTTTAAAGGTAGAAGAGGGTGATGAATTTATACGCAAGACGACGCCGGATTCTTTTTTGCGCACTGATCTTGATGCCTTGTTAAAAGAAAACGACGTTGAGCATTTGATTGTTTGTGGTTATGCCTCCGAATTTTGTGTGGATACGACGGTAAGGCGCGCTGCGGGATTGGGCTATTCGGTTGAGTTGGTGTCGGATGCGCACACAACGCACGATAAACCTCATGCCAGTGCAGAACAGATCCGCGCTCATCATAATGCGACTCTGCCAAATATATCAAGTTTTGGGGTTAAAATAGCGGCCATCATGGCGGATGAGCTAATGTCTCTTTAGTCGTTTTTGGTCTGCTTGCCTTTCAAAACAACACAACCAGCTATACTTTTTAATTCATTCATTTTTTGGCGGAGCTTATGTATCAAGACGTTTTAGATTTTTGGTTTAACGAGATTGAGCCCAAAAAATGGTTTCAAAAAGACCTCGATTTCGACAAAAACATACAAATTCGATTCGGTGCGCTTCATCAGCAAGCGATTCAAGGAGAGTTATTCTCTTGGCGTGATACGGCGCAAGGGGCGTTGGCTGAGATTATTGTGCTCGATCAATTTTCTCGTAATCTTTATCGTGATCAAGCTGAATCATTTGCAGCGGATCCGATGGCTTTGGCGCTGGCGCAAACGGCCATTGATAAAGGATTTGATCAGGCGTTGTCGTCACCAGAACGAAGCTTTTTGTATATGCCGTTTATGCACAGTGAATCCGCGTTAATACATGAGATGGCGGTGGTTTTGTTTACGACGTTGGAAACGTCTAATACATTGGAGTTTGAGTTAAAACACAAAAAAATTGTGGATCGTTTTGGTCGTTATCCACATAGAAATGCCATCTTGGGGCGGACATCGTCAGCGGAAGAGTTGGCTTTTTTGCAAGAGCCCAATTCGAGTTTTTAGGAAAAAGTTCTGTCCTCCTACGTGTCATAAAAAAGAGCACGCCATTTTCATGGCGTGCTCTTTTTTTAGTTTTTCTTGTTTGTAACGCGTGTTTGAGTTTTTAACTCATTGGTTACAAGACTGTCATTATGTTTTCTAACGCTAGACGTGATTTTGGTAACGCAGCGTTATAGTCTTCAGTGACGTCGTTGTAGCCCATGGCGAGTGCTACGTCGCATTGGTAGCCTTCAAGTTGTGCTTGGAAAGCTTCGCCGATGAGCTCTGGATCAACACCTTCCATTGGCGTGGAGTCTATGCCAAGACGAGCTGCGGTGTGCATGACGTTGCCAAGGGCGATGTAGACTTGGGACTTAGTCCACGCCGCGTTGTTGCCGTTATCATCCATGTTCATCTCTGCAAAAACAAAACCGCCAAATGCTTGCTCTCTGTTTTCAAGCTTGGTGCGACCATCCTCAATGCCTTTGTCTACAACTTTTGCGTAGTCCTCACGTTTGTAATGGGTTTTGTGAGCAAATAAGATGATGTGTGATGCATCTTTGGCGTGCTTTTGGTTGAACTGAAACTTGTTTGCAAACGTATCGTGGAAGCGTTGTTTGGCTTCGTCGCTTTCAATCACGATGAATTTCCAAGGCTGAGAGTTAATCGAAGAAGGCGATAGGCGCAAGGTTTGGTAAATAACCTCTAAATCGACTGTTGAGATACGTTTAGACGCATCGTAGTGTTTTACCGTGTGGCGCTTTTCTAGGTCTGCAATAATCTGATGTGACATGTTTATTTCCATAAAGGGTTAAATGCTTGGCGCGACTAAAGTAAGTAGCGCTGACATTGATGGCGCTATAGTAACGAGTTTTTATTAAATGAAGAACAAGGTTTTGATTGAATTATTATCAAATAATATTTGATAATAGATTGGTGATTTACTTTCTTAGGGACAGATAATGCAGCTCGATGATCTTCAAGTCGTATTAAAGGTGGCCGAGTTTCGCAGTATTACGGCAGCGGCGACGCATTTAGACATGCAAGTGGCCACCGCCAGTGCGGCGGTTAAGCGTATAGAGTCGGCGTTAGGCGTGGAGCTATTTGTACGAACCACGCGGCACCTTCGGCTCTCCAGCGCAGGTGAGCGTTATTTACCGCAATGTACGGCGGCGCTTTCTATGTTGGATCAAGCCAAGCAAACGATATTGACCGATTCGGATGACGTTAGCGGAGAAATACGCCTTGCTGTGTCGTCAGATTTAGGACGGAACATTGCCATTCCTTGGATTGATGAGTTTATGAGCTTGCACCCACAGGTGACGTTAAGAGCACATATTAGTGACAGTAATATTGATTTTTATCGTGATGCACTGGATATGGCGTTGCGCTATGGTCCGCCCGCAGATTCAAATTTGTATGGCTTCAAAATTTGTAATGTACCGCGTATTCTTGCCGCTAGCCCTGAGTACCTTGAACAACATAGTACGCCTCAGCACCCCAAAGACTTAACGCATCATCAAGGCCTTTTTTATCAGTTACAGGATATTTTAAACGATACGTGGCGATTTTCTGATGCGAATAATACCTACAAGATTAAGCCAAAAGCCTATTGCGCAGCGAACGATGGAGACCTTGTACGCCGCTGGTGCGTGGCTGGAAAAGGCGTGGCGATAAAGTCTTCATTAGACATCGCGAGTGATTTACTGACAGGTCGTCTGGTGCCTTTAATGCAGAATTATAAAGTGGATATAGGCGAGCTCTGGTTGGTTTGCCCGAGTCGGCAATCCATCACGCCAACGGTTCGCCTATTACGGGATATGTTTAGAGAGCGGACAAAAATGCTTTTGTCACAGCTCGTAGAAAAAGGTTTTATTGATGCAGGCGTGCTAGAAGATATAGCCTTATCTTAATCAAAAAGAGAAACCTAAAAGAGAAACCTAAAAGATCGAAACCCATTTGACTGTCTGTCTTTTGGGGAGAAAGTCGCCGTTACCATCAGGAAGTAAGAAGACGCAGTCTTTATTTTTAAATGATCTAGTTGAGTATTTTAAACGCATTAACGCTTTAAGAAACCTTGTTTTTGCAGGAAGCTTAGCATGTGTTCGCGTTTCTTTTTCTGTACAGCGCCGGCGGTTTGCTCTGACCAATTGCTGGTTTTTTGATTGTTGCCGCGGCTTTGATAATAGGCTTGCATTTGAGCGTCGTAAGCGTTGACGTCTTCAGCACAACGACTACTGTCATAATGATCTTTATGCAAGATTACATCGACAGGCAAACGTGGTTTCAAGTCGGGTTGAGCGTCTGGGTAACCAAGGCAAAGTCCAAAAACAGGATAAACCTGCTTAGGTAAGTGTAATAGCTCGGCCACTTGTGCTGGATCGTTACGAATACCGCCAATAAATACAGCGCCTAGCCCAACAGATTCGGCGCCTAGCATCAGGTTTTGCGCCATAAATGTCGCATCGGTTGTCGCCGCAATAAAATGTTCTGCGTTGCCTTCTAATTCCCCTAATCCTTGTTCTAAACTGCACAGTTCAACACGAGTAAGATCGGCGCAAATAATGAGGAATTCTGCTGCGGATTCTACCCATTTTTGCCCGCCTGCGAGAGTGGCGATTTTTGCGCGGTTTGCTTTGTTGGTGACTTGAACAATGGAGTACGCCTGAATAAAGCTAGATGATGCAGCACCTTGCGCACATTGAATAAGCTGCTTGAGTAAAGTGTCATCAATGGTTTTGTCTGTGTATTGGCGAATGGATTTGTGTGTGCTTTGTGCTTGAAGAATTGGGTTCATGAAAAATCGCTTTTGAATATAGAATGTGTAGATAGTAGTGGCTTAGTGACGATGGGTCAAAATGGATTAATGGGAAGTGTGAGTGAGGGAATAAAGGCTAGACTCTGTACAAAATGCTATTTCAACCTGTTGTTTTATAGACTTAATAAAGCATTACATGCAATGACGTTAAAAAAGTAAGGCAAAGGGATTCCATTACCTTACTTTTTTAGGCTTTAGTACTGGTAGCGTTTGAAGATCAAGGACGTATTGATGCCACCAAAGGCAAAGTTATTACTCATCACATAATCTGTTTCTATCTCACGGCCTTCCGCCATTATGTAATCTAAATCACCGCACTGTGGGTCAATGGTGGTTAGGTTTACGGTAGGACAAAACCAATTATTTCTCATCATTTCGATGGAACACCAAGCCTCTAATGCGCCGCACGCTCCTAATGTATGTCCGGTATAACTTTTCAATGAGCTAATCGGGGCTTTATTGCCCATGATTTTTGCTGTGGCATGACTTTCGGCAATATCTCCGCGATCCGTGGCGGTGCCATGGGCATTAATATAACCAATATCTGCCGCTTCTATTTTTGCATCGGTCAAAGACAAGCGAATGGCTTCTTGCATGGTGTCAGCATTGGGTTGAGTGACATGGGTTCCATCGGAATTAGTACCAAACCCAACGATCTCCGCGTAGATTTTAGCCCCTCTGGTTTTAGCATGCTCTAGTTCTTCAAGTATTAAGGAGCAACCCCCTTCACCGATGACCAAACCGTCGCGGTTTTTATCAAAAGGACTTGGGCTTAAATGAGGGGTGTCGTTTTTGACACTTGTCGCAAAGAGGGTATCGAAAACCGCAGACTCGGTGGCGCACAAGCCTTCACTACCACCGGCCACCATGGCCGTTTGCATTCCATATTTGATCGCTTCATAGGCATAACCAATGCCTTGGCTGCCGGAAGTACAAGCGCTAGAGGTGGTGAAAACTCGACCCTGTAGACCAAAGAAAACACCAATATTAACGGGAGCGGTATGGGCCATCATTTTGATATAAGAATTCGCGTTTAAGCCATCGGTTGAATTTTTGGTTAGCATATTGCCAAAATCAATGTAGGAGATAGAGTCTCCTGCGGAAGAGCCGTAAGCCACCCCCATTTGACCACTGCTAAGCAAAGGGGAATTCAGCAACCCTGCGTCTTCTAACGCTCGTTCGGTACTACAGACGGCAAACTGAGCAACCCGTCCCATACTGCGTAAGGTTTTACGTGAGTAATGCTTTGGCAAAGTAAAGTCGGTAACAGGCGCCGCTAGGCGTGTATTTAACCCATCGTATTTATCCCAGTCATCCATGCGTTTGATGCCGGTTTTATAGCTTTTTAAATGACGATAGATGGTATCCCAATCATTGCCGATAGGGGAGAAGCCCGCTATTCCAGTGACGACGACTCGTTTCATTAAAACATACCCCCATTGACAGAAATTACCTGACGCGTTATGTAGCCAGCGTCTTCAGACATTAAAAAGCTAACGGTTCCCGCAACTTCACTGGTACTACCAGCGCGTTGCATGGGCACCATTTTTAGTGCTTCTTCTAAAGGTAAGTGTTCAGTCATGTCTGTTTCGATAATGCCGGGAGCCACGCAATTCACCGTGATTTTGCGCTTTGCTAATTCTATCGATAGCGCTTTTGTTGCACCAATAATACCTGCTTTAGCGGCACTGTAGTTCACTTGTCCACGATTCCCCATGACACCAGAAACGGATGACATGGTGACGATACGGCCTGGTTTTCGGCGGCGAATCATCGGCATAATGACAGGGTGAAGAACATTATAAAAACCATCAAGGTTGGTTCTTAGTACTTCATCCCACTCTTCCCCAGGCATGGCTGGAAACGCGTTATCACGAGCGATGCCTGCGTTGCAAACCACGCCAAAGTAAGCGCCAAAATCCTCCATATCTTGTTCTAAAATGGTACAGGCTTGCACTCTATCGGTTAAATCAAATTGTAAGATGCGAACCTCCTTTCCGAATGCTCTGACTTGTTCTGCAACGGCTTCTGCTTCTTCCATTCTAGAGCGGCAATGCAGAACGATATCGTAGCCATCTTTCGCTAATCGAAGGGCAATGGCTTTGCCAATTCCTCGGCTTGACCCAGTAATTAATATTGTTTTATTCACGCTGTGCATCCTTTAAAAATTCATCAGCATTTTCTGGCTGAAATACATTTAATCGCGCTGACGCATCACAATCATCTGTGCTGTTCAGTATGCAATCAAAAGCGCTTAATCCATTTTCAGCTTGTAGGTTTTTACTGACGGTAATCGTTAATATTGAACCAATAGAAAAGTATTCTTTGGTGCAAATGTATTTTCTCGTTCCCAGTAGAAAGCCGAGCTTCGGAGCACCACCATGAAGGCGTTCTTGCAAACCCGCATACGCGGCGATGGCTTGTGCCAAATACTCTAAACCCACCCAAGCGGGTACACCGTGCTCATCAGAAAACATGGAATCCGTTTTAATCTCAACGTCAGCAGACAACCAATCATCGCCATAATCTAGTATCTTGGTTAAGAGGCTCATTTTGCCAGAGTGAGGGACCAATTCTGCGACGCTGTAATCCGATGGCATTATACTTTCCTCAAAATAAGCGAAATGTTATTTCCACCAAAGGCAAAAGAGTTACTTAACGCGTACTGTAAGGTGCAATTTTGCTCACCTTTACTCAAACCAATTTTAGGTAAACTATCGTCGTGATAACCATCCCAAAGGTGTTTAGGAATGAATCCCTCTTTTAGAGCGAGCCAGCAAATAGCGGCTTCGAGTGCGCCAGCGGCACCTAAGGTATGACCTGTAAAAGGCTTGGTTGAACTGCAAGGCGTATTATTACCAAAAACTTCTGCGACCGCTTTTGCTTCCATTTGATCATTCAGTTGCGTTGCTGTGCCGTGGAGATTTAAATAATGTATTTTATCTGGGGTGATATTGGCGTCTTTCAACGCCGCCGTCATACAGCGAACTGCGCCTTGTCCTGATGGGTCTGGCGCTGAAATATGATGCGCATCTGAACTTTCTCCAACGCCCACTAATTCAATATCACTTTTGTCTTTAGAAACAATAAACAAGGCAGCTGCTTCACCGATATTAATCCCTTTTCGGTTTACGCTGAAGGGATTGCATTGTTCCTCGCTTATGGCTTCCAAAGATGAAAAACCCTGTACGGTCAGTTTGCATAGCGTATCAACACCGCCAGCAATAACGGCATCGCAAACACCGGAACGAATAAGTCGACGGGCAGAAGCTAGTGCTTTTGCACCAGAAGAACAGGCGGTAGAGACGCCAAAAACAGGGCCGCATATACCAAGAGCGGCGCCCAAAAATGAGGCGGTTGCGCCCATTTCCTGCTTGCCGTAATGATAAGACTCAGGCAATGCACCTGACTGAGCATTTATATACATGTCTTGTTCGTTATCACTAATGCCAGAAGTCGAAGTTCCGATGACAACACCAATTCGCTCCTTTCCAAACTTCGATATTAAGGATTGGATATCTGTCAGTATTGATTGTGCTGCCGTCCAAACCAATTGATTATTCCGGCTATGCCACTTTTGGTCATCAAGGGGAATGAGTGCCAACGCACCTTGTACTAAGGCTAAGGGAAGAGGGTTTCCTGCAGGGTGATATTCTTGAGAAAACGTCAGTTGAGGATGACCACTGAGCAGGCGATCTCTTACGTCATTGGTATCAGTACCTAGTGCGCTGATCATCGACATTGAGTTTAAAAAACAACGAGTCAAAGTGGTAACACCTCTTGGTCGAATGTATGAATATCTACATTATAATTGTCGCCATGGTGAGTGATGGACACGTTTTCACCTTCTATTTTCACTTCCAATAACAAGGTTTTTTTGTAATACAAATCTCGCTTTTTTGGTGTTATTGCCATTTGCCATCCTTGTGACTCTGGATAGCCTAGTTTAATGGCTGATTCTGGCCAAAAAGTAAATTGAATCATGGCGAGAATGTCTTTGCTGGGCAAGGCTATCCCAGTTTCGTTTCTTTCTTCAAAACCATTTTTATCATGAATTAAGTAAAGAAAAATTTGCCCTGTGGGCAATAGAGCAACAAGCTTTGTTTCTTCTGCTGAAAAGCGTGTGACGGCAAGAAATTGCTTGGTTTGCGTGTATTTTTTCAACGTTACTTTTTGTTTTAGTACTTGTGTGTCCGTTCCCTTAACGGGAGGAAGTAACATTAAACCGTCAATAGGTTTTTCAACCGTGCGAAATACACTACAGCCAGCCAAAACGACTACGCTCAATAACAAAAGAGTTCTAATTAAGCTCGGCATAATTCGGCGAGTACCTTCAGTCGGCTAGGGTCTTTTACGTAAGGGTTCTTTTTGTCCCAAGCATAACCTGCTAATACTGAGCTGATCATTTTTTTGATTTGAATCGACTTATTCTCAGCGAAAATAACATCCTGCAAAGTACCGTCGTACCACCCGTCTACGAATGCTCTAAAGGTATCCACGCCTTGTTTTAATGGTTGAGCGTATTCAGTATCCCAATCTACGGGGAGACCTTTTAATTGTTTATCTAACACGTGTGTCGCTAAGTCGGCTGATTTCAGCGCGATGGTCACGCCAGAAGAAAAAACAGGGTCAAGGAATTCTCCGGCATTGCCTAGTAAAGCAAATTTATCACCATACAAACGGGTTACATCGCAGGAATAACCGTCCATTTTTCTCACATCGGTGTCAAACTTTGCATTGCTAAGAAACGTATTCATGGCCGTTGTTTTTGCAATGTACTGACGTAATAAATCGTGATTACTTGTTTGATTTTGTTCGTAAACGTCTCTGGGTAAGATGACGCCAACGGATGCCCTTCCATCGCTAAAAGGTATTAACCAATACCAAATTTTATTGTTTTCAGGGCAGACAGAAATCAATATTTTATCACGATCGTATTCTAAATGGTTGATACGATCTTCAATATGCGTAAAGAGGGAAACGCGGGGGGATAGAGTAGACTCTTTTTCTAACCCTAGGAGTCTGGGTAAAACGCGGCCGAAGCCACTGGCATCCAATATAAATTTGGCTTCTACCTGATAAGCATCGTCTTCAGAAATAACGTCGAGTTGAACCTGATCACCAACGTCTTTGTAAGAGATTACGTCATGTCCATAACGTATTTCCGCGCCTTTTTCTGCTGCACAGTCCGCCAGCACTTTGTCAAACTGGGCGCGTTGAACTTGATAGGTCGTGCCCCAGCCTGGCGAAAATTTATCTCTGAAATCAAAAAAGCTGTCATCCTCATTCGCTGAAAAAGCGGCTCCATTTTTATACTGGAATCCTGCTTCAACCACGGCTTGAAGCATTCCCGCAGATTCTAGAATCTCCATGCATTGAGGCAATAGGCTTTCGCCAATTGAAAAGCGAGGGAAATGTTGTTTTTCTAACACTAATACGCGATAGCCCTTTTCCGATAATATTGATGAGGCGACCGCACCGGATGGGCCAGCTCCAATCACTACCACATCATAACAACATCGTGGTTTTTCCATTTATTGTGTCTCCAATTGACTGGTTTGCATTAAGGGGGATAACAGCCAAATTACTAATAGCCCGGGTAAAACGATGATACCAAAATGATATAGAACGGGCGTTTGGCTCAGCGCCAATAGGCCAAAAGCGAGTAGGCTGGTGAGTGTTGATAGCGACACCGCTAACCAAGTGTGTATACCGCCCCGAGACTCTTGTAAAAAAATGCCCATATCAAGTCCGATTCCAAACACTAACATCAGGGCAACTAGGTTAAAAATATTGTACCCACCGTTAATCAATACCGCGCATGACAAAGCAATAATCGAGCCTGTAATAGGCGGCAACATGACTCTCCATATATCAAGTCGATAGCGGAAAAATAACAGTACCGTTATGATGCCATAAGCAATGAACAACCACTCTGCAACCTTAGTGCGATATTGAGCCAAGGTCGCGCTAATGTCAGCGACTTGGTCAACATAGTTAATATTATTATCAGCGGCGGCGTCTGCTTGTAATTGACGAATGGTCGCCTCCGACAAATGTCCTTGTAACCTAATGACTGAGGCGTATTCACCCGTTGATCGCGGTTCCAATGCATCTTGCCATTGCGCACTTATCGCTAGCGTTGACCATGTTTCAGGGGATAAGGTTTGCTGATTTTCTTGTAAACTCTGATAAGCCAATGTCTTTTGTGAATCTGATAGCCCTATGGCATGAGCATAAGCATCAAGCTTGGCTTGGTACAATTGCGTCACTAAGGCAATGTTTTGTTGTTGGCGTTGCAACGATGGCAATGACTGACTGATGGCCTGATAATCGGCTAACGTGCCGTCATTCACCAACGAATCCAATTGTCGCCGAAATCGTTCTTCATTTTCTAACATCGCTTCAAGGCTACTTCCAGACACGACTAAAAAAGCAGAGTTGACACTATTGCCTAATGCTTGTTGTACTCTTTGATCTTCTTCTAATAAAGCGGGCGGTGAAGTTTGTAGCAATCGCACGCTGTCTTGTGGCGTTGCCAAAAAAAACAAACCGACAGAAATAAAACCTACCGTAATGACCAATACGCTCGCCATTTTAGGGTACATATCTAATGTTGGAAAAGCGTCTTTACAGCGATTCAATATGAGAGCGGCAGGCAGTGGACGTTGCTTGTTTTTCGACGCGTTCTTTGTGGTAATTAACGGTAAAAACAGTAAGACCGTTAACCACGCGGCAATCAAGCCGGTTGCTGAAAAGACCGCTATTTGCTGTAAGCCTGGGAAGGGCGTTAACGCTAAACCACCATAAGCCAATACACTGGAAATCAATCCTAATAACAACCCCGAAAAGAGTTTACGTACGACAGCGACGCCCGTATAAAGGTAACTTTCGCAGACAAAATGCATAGAATAATCAACAGCCACGCCAACTAACCCTGCACCAAAGGCGATGGTGATTAAATGTATTCGATCAAACCATAAACAGGTAACCGCTACCGCAACCAGACAGCCAACCATGACGGGAAGTAACACTTGAAATAATGGAATAATACGACGAAAAACCAATAAAATGATTAAAATGACACCCAGAAGGGAGCCTAGCCCAATGGTTGAAATTTCGAATTTAGCTTGCTCCGCTCCTTTCGCTGCGTGCAGTAATAAACCGGAATAGGAAACACGGATACCTTGTTCGTCCATTTGTTGCTGGATCTTCTTCAGCACCGGCATCACGCGGTCTTGTGTGGGTAAGTCGAAAGGGTTTTTATGCAATTCTAATACTAAAAGGTAACTCGGCTTTTCGACATTGGTTAAGCGTAACAGGGTGTCTTCTACTTTTACCTGAATGTTTATTTTTTGCTCCAACAACATATCGGAATACAAAAAAAACGGATCTTTTATTGGGTCTGCTTTTCCGGCCCCAATAGGCGAAAATAGCGCATTTAATGCTGACTGAAATGGACCATCGTAATCTTTTATCTGCAGTTTTTTAGCGACAGAATCGCTTAATAGCGCAAAACGAAATGGATACAGAGCGTCCATTTGTGTACTAGAAGAGTCAACTGATTGGGTGAGGTTGGCGATGCCAGCAAGCACGTTTAATTCTGATGAAATGGTGTTAACGGCAGACCGAGCACTTTGTTTATTATCTGCTGACACCATAATAAACACATGGTTGGCATACTCAGCTGTTTGTTGCTCTTGCAGCTCGTTGAGCAAAGGCTTTTGGTCGTATTTTGGCAATAAAGCCATGATACTGGTATCAACGGCCGTTTGCTTTAATGCGGCGAAAATACAAATCACAAAAATGATAATGGCCCAAACGAGAGCACTTATTTTTAAAAAACGTTTCATTTTTTCTGCAATTTATCAAACTTAATGTGAGTGATATTCCCTTCTGCTTCATACAGAGTAATTTGTTGTAAGTACTTATCACCTTCCAGCGTTACCTTATTAATAAATCCGCCGATACTCTCATCTACGGGTACAAGTGTTGCTTTCCACTGACCATCAGAAACCTCTGCGCTAACAGAAAAATACGCTTCTAATATTTGCCACTGAGCGGTCATAACGCCAAAAAAAATGTCACTAAATACCGCGACAACCGGATTGGTATCCGAATCAAGTTTGTTAACCTGTACACCATCTTGATAACTCAACATCGTCTTTGGCGTGAGCTCTAAAGTGCTATTGATTGGTGTTAGGGTATGCCAGACAATTTTTTTATCGCGTATATAGTTGAACGACCCAGAAGAGTTTATTGAGGTTTCTAATTGCGCTAAATATTTACTTTGTGAAAACACCCCTGATAGTTTTTCAGGGGTTGTTGTTAGCGCTTTCAAGTCATCCAAATTATTGGCAAATACTGAAATGCTTAGTATAGAAAAAATAATACCGAGGAAGATTTTTCTCATGTAGAGACGCCTAGTTTTTGAAGGAGAATGGGAGGAGAAGCATATTGCATTTCACCGGATGTCTTTTCAACCGCCACTTGTATGGTATAGGCTTTTGTTAAGCGCTTATTAGTTTGGGCATCAAAAAAGACATAGTCCACTTTGAGTCTGTTTTCCCATTCGGTTAATGTTGCTCGAACTTTGAATTTTTGTCCAAATATTAATGGATGAGCGTAACGAATGCGCATATCTATGACTGGCCAAACGTAGCCGCTTTCTTCCATTTCAACAATACTGTAATTGACTTTATCCATTAGTTTACAACGGGCTATTTCCATGTATTTGGCATAATGGCCATGCCAAGCTACTCGAATAGCATCTACATCGTGAAATGGTATTTCTAATTCTATTTCAACGTCTATCATTACTTTATCCTGCCGTCATTGAAGACAAAATTATGTGTCACGGTTGTTTATTAACGTCTGTTGGTTTTTTGATTCCACATGCCAAAAGGGGAAAAAATTAAACCATTGTAAAGGGGCTAACTGGCAATAATATTCTAAGCGTTTAGCGTAAAGGGTCACGGCTTCTTCTAGTTTTTGTTCTCGTTCTTTACGAGCAAAAGAGAGTTTATCCGAAAAGGTTTCCATATAAATATGATAAGCAGAGTCCTGCTTTAAACAGAACATCAAATACACGGGGCAACGTAACAAACTCGCTAATATAAACGCGCCTTGCGGTAACGCGGCTTGAGCCCCAAGAAAGTCTACAATAGAAACGCGCCCCCCATTATTAACCGGTGTTCGATCTCCTGCGATAACAATAAACTCTCCCGCGGCAACGCGCTCAGAAAGAATCATGGCGGTTGCAGGAGACATATCCGTTACTTGAATTAGGTTAATGGCGGCATTGGCGTTGGTGCGTTGTAACATCTTGTTGAATTTTTTTGCGTGCTGGGTATAGACCAACATAGTGACTTTAATATCGGGTAATTGGTGCGCAAGGGCACTGCAAATTTCAGTATTACCAAGGTGCGATACAACAATGATGCCACCAAGCTTTGACGCTTCGATTTTTTGAAAAGTATCTGGGGTTTCAAAAACCACGTCTTGGGGTTTGATTCTCCCCATCCAGACCAAAAATTTATCCAATAACACTTCACCAAACATCCAAAAGTGGCGAAAAGGTGTGAGTTTTTTGCGCTTATGTTCGGGTAAAAAAGGGGTGATCTTTTGTAGGTATTCTTTGGAGGCCGCTCGGGTAGCGTGTTTTCTAAAATAAAAATACAGAATGACGGGCGCAAGAAGTAGGCGAAAGCCTTTGTGACCAAATAGTCGGTAGCACATCAATAGGATACGCATGCCGACAACCGTTCCTGTTTCAGTGATTGTAGACCAATGCTTAGGCTGGTTATCCATTGAGTTTATTCCATAACAAAGCAGGTGAACGCAAAAGCATGCCAAAAAATAAACGTGTGTGCATCCAAACGATCAAAACATTGTCTTTTATGGCGTTAAAGTGAGAAACCCCGTCTTCTGGGTATACCACCTTAGTCGGCATGTTCTTTATTTTATGGCCAGACCAGACCCAGCGTACGACAACTTCGGTATCGAATGACATACGGTTCCCACAAGAGGCGCGATCAATTAACTCGCAGGTCTTAACCAAGGGGTAAACTCGAAAGCCACACATCGAATCTTTAATAGAGAAAGACAGCGTGTTTATCCATACCCACACATGACTTAAATAACGACAGTAATAGCGGTGTTTTGGGACGCTGTGATCATAAATAGGGCATCCGCAAATTAGGCTTTCTGGCTCTTTTTCAGCGGCCTGCATAAAAATAGGTAAGTCGCTGATGTTATGTTGCCCGTCAGCGTCCACTTGTAGAGCATGACTAAAGCCTTGTTCCAGTAAAAAACGCATACCGGCCTTCACGGCGCCCCCTTTACCACTATTGGTATCGAGCTGGACTAGGTAAATCTGACCACGGTACTTTTCAGTCAATTTTTCTAACACTTGTCGACATTTAGCGCCGCTACCATCATCAACTAAAACGGCTGGATAGCCATATTCAAGCACTTGTTTTAGCGTGTTTTCAATAGCGTCTTCGTGGTTGTACACCGGAATGACGATTGCCGGTTTGAACGGATTATTCAAAGCAGATTCTTCCACTAGAATGAACTCCTTTTTCTGATATATATTGAAAGGCTAGCTTCCCTTTAATTGGGTGGAACTCCAATGTTAATGTCACGTTAGAATCCGGGAAGATAACACTCTGAAACTTTACGGCCTCTAAGCGACTAAAACGACCCTTGAAAGCAAACACTTCTTTGCCATAATGCTGAGCCCAATGTGTTTGAGCAATGCCGGGTAAAATAGGGTTGTTCTCAAAGTGTCCATCAAAATAGATGAGTTCTTTAGGAATATAAAAGTTAAGCCGGTAAGTATTCTCGCTTGTATGAGTGCGGTCTAGTACTTGTGGCCACTTCACCTCGTTATTGTCAAATAATGCCTGTAATGATTCCATCGGAAGCTTGCCTTGTTGGTTGTAGGGAAGTGTGTTGACAAAGCGCCATCTTCTGGGAATCAACACAAGTTCAAAAGACGCTTTTAGGCTCTGTTTGAGCCGCGCAATTAACCATTTCTGTGAATGTTGTTGGACTAACGCTCTTCCTTTGTCACTAAGCTCTGCGACAATGGCCACTTCTTCCCGTTTTTTAGTGACAACCAAAGCTCTTGCTATGATAACCCAATCACTTTGTTCTAAACACTTTTCCATTTTAGAGAGAGATAAACGTTTCCCTTCTACTTTGACGATGCGGTCTGTTCGACCCTGTAAGCGAAAGCAATCAGATGTCAGTTGTTCTATATTATCTGAAAGAGTCTGGTGTTCTGACGATACATGAGGTCCGTTTACAATAAAGCCTTTTTCTGTCTCGTTTAAAGACATGTGGGGTAATAAGGTCCAGTAATCTGACTCTATTTTAGATTGATTTCGCCACGCTACCGCACCGGTTTCTGAGCTGCCATATATTTCAAATATCGGAGTGTAAAGCAATTTAGCGGCATACAGACTGTCTTCGTATTGCAACGGTGCAGCAGAAGAAATGGCGGCTTCACACTTACCCTGCAACATGGACCAGTCAAGCTGATGATTTAAGCGCTTTAAATGGGCGGGGGTTGATATCAGAATAAATTGATTACATTGTGAGGCAAGATGATAAATCTCTTCAGAGAAGGAACTGTGTTTGCTAAGTAAAAGTCGACCTTTTGCTAATGACCAAAATAAGCGAAAGGTTAAGCCAAACAGGTGTTGGTGAGTAACCGTCGACAAAACGATGGACGTGTCAGAAAGTGGCCACAATTCCTCAATGCAACACAGTTCATCATCAATTTGAGCCATGGTTTTTGTGATCGGCTTTGGCTCTCCAGTCGAGCCAGAAGTGTAAACTTCTATTGCGGGAAAGCGGCGTTCAATTTCTATCCAAGGACCTGCTTTTCTAGTCAGCTGACTATTGTTTTGCTCCGAAGGGTAAGCGTTTTCAAACTCACCCAGAAAGCCGACCACAGAGTTTTTTAAGCGTTCGACCGTTGCCGTACAATTATCACCTGGAATGCAAGCAGTACAGTTTGATTGCCACAAGGCGAGTAGAAGAGTAAAAAACTCAATCGCATCACTATGGTACACGGCCCATTTCTGTCCTGGTGATAAAGGCAAAACGGCTTGCCACATCGCTACTTTTTTAGACACTTGTGCCTTAGTTACGATGACGTCATCCATCATTGCTATTGGTTGCTCATCAGTAACATCCAACAGCCATCGAGATAAAAGCGTTAATGTTTTCATACTGTATGCTTAACTCTGTATCGTACAATCCATTCTATAACAACCAATAAACCAATCAGTACATAAGCCAAAAAGCCATTGTAAAATAACCAGGTTTCATTAGATGTCCAGAATGCAGTGAACAAGGCAACAAGGCCGTTTAATGTAAAAAAAACACACCAAACAATGGTCACTTTCCTCGTATATCGAACGCCAGTTTCTGGTAAGTTGGGCTCTTTAAGTCTTGCCATTCGTTCAATGATCGATTGTTTCGCATAAAGGCTAGAGACGAAAAGCAGTAGCATAGAGGCATTCACCAGTACCGGGTACAATTTTAACCCTTGTTGGTCGCCCCAAAAATACGCCACGACTAATACACCAAAAGCCGATGTAAAAATGACACTACGTGTGTTTTTTTGTGTCTCGGTGAAACCTCTTATCATCAAAAGTGCAATGACGAAAAACATGACCAGAGTCGAATCAAAGTGCGTTAACCCAAAATAGACAAAGAAAGGATAAGCAAGGGTGACTATCACTAAAATAATTTTGAGGCGCACTTTTTGAAGGCCTTATACAAACAGTTTTTCTACGGCGATAACCACATCTTCAACGGTTCGAACGGATTTAAAATCTTCAGGATTGATCTTTTTCCCCGTCATTTTTTTTAGCTCGACGACCAAATCAACGGCATCGATACTATCAATATCAAGGTCTTGATATAAATTTGAAGAAGGGTGGATGCTATCAGCAGATAACTCGAACAAATCCTGTAAAACACCCGATACTTTGTCAAACACGTCTTGATTAATACTACTCATAATCTTCTCTTAATTTTTTTCTTGATAGGACTCAACCAAGGCGGCTAATGCATTCACACTAGCGAAGTGTTCGTGTGTTTCTTTCGAATCAGCCTTTAGCTTAATGCCATATTTTTTTTGTAAAGCTAAACCAATTTCAAGTGCATCAATTGAATCTAGGCCAAGGCCATCTACAAAAAGAGGGTCTGAATCTATAATTTCATCGGGGCTAATATCTTCTAGTTCGAGCGCATCAATGATCATATTCTTTATGTCTAATTTTAAATCAGTCATTCAATAGTAACTCCGTATTAAAATAGTCTGTTAAATCGGCGGTTAGCTTTCTTGCAGCAACAGAAGGTGGACTTTCCGCTAAGTAAGAGCGTACATCAATTTTATCTTTTACTTGGATTTTGAAATGCGCTTTCGTTTTTGGGATTTTATACCAACGATCACTCTTGGTGAGAGTGGTTGGTTTGCACTCAATCAAAACCGTCGTTATTTCTGCTTTTGCACGAATAGCAATGTTCGCGGCACCGCGTTTCAGTGTTAGTTTTTGTCCTGGTGTAGATCGTGTGCCTTCAGGAAAAACAATTAACGCATGACCTTTTACAAAAGCCTCTGCGGCCATTTCAATGACATGCTCATTGTTATCATTAATAATGTATCCTGCCGTTCGTATTGAGCCGCGAGTGAAGACATTTTTCGCTAAACGTCCTTTCACGACACAGTTTGCGTTTGGTACTAAGGCAATCAAAAACACAACGTCAATCAGTGACGGGTGATTTGCTAGAATAAGCTGTGCGTTCTTTAGTTTGGACTCCCCTTCAATGTCATAACTTAAGACGCCCAAGCGTTTCATCATTGCGATATAAAAACGAAATGTGTGATGAATCACAGCATGGGCTCTCTCTTCTCTAATCAATGATGTCGCTGGAATACAATATAGAATAGGCAAAGCAATAATAGGGAGCAAAACGCCCCCAACGCCAAAAATAAAGAAGCTAAACGCCGTTGCTAGCCAGCGCCAATAATATTTGATTATATCGAGCATAATACCTTACCTTTGTATGGTCCACTCGACATCCTGAGTGCTGGGAAAGCGTGCGCAGTGGCGATGAGATAAAAGAAGTGCCATTAGCTCTTCTAGTTCATTGTTTTGGCCTTGTTCAGAAGCTATTGCAGGCGCGCTTTTCAAATGAAAGGTGTCTCCTTCTTCACGACTTAACACCATTGCAATGGCATAAGGAAAAGGGGGCGAAGAAGCAAATGGTTTGTATAAATCAGGTAGCGGGGATTCACAGATAATGCACAACACATGTTCATTGTCTTGTAACTGAGTCGCGGCTTCTAGTAAGGCAAATGGAATAAGGTTTTCTGATGCTGATATTGCCGTTGCTTCACTTCGATCTTTACGTGCAATTGAAAATAATCCGCTTATTGCATTATGCACTGCTAGGCTAAAACTAGTGGGAGAAAGTGGTTCATTGTTGGCAATAGATTGAAGTAAAGAGAGCGTTAATTCTACATCACCATGACGAGAAGCGAAAACCAAGGGTATGTGTTCGTTTTCCGCTAATATTGGCATCGCCGCTTCTACTGAATACTTACCAATGGTGGTAAAGCGTCTGCGGAGCATTAAAGGGATGTTCTTTAATCCGGGCTTTGGTGCATCAGTGGGTAAAATATATTTGTTTTGTAACCAATTTCCCCAAGAGTCTGCAGACTCTAAGCTGGGAGTATAGGCATTCCAACCACGTATTTTAAAACTTAACACTGATGATTATCCCTGATTTGACTGTGTTACACACAGCAATCCTGTGTCTAAAATTTAGCTAAGGATACTGGTTTTTTGCCTATATTTACATAGGGTTTACAGATTTAAAGAGTCGTGCAATTAAAAACATAGGCATAGATGGGAACGTATGACGCCGGATATATTTGATGGTAATTTAAATAATCAAAAAAATGATGGAGAATAGCCTGAATCTTGTATTCAGGTCGCTTAGGGTATTCATCTATGGCAATCTGATAATACCCTTCGAATTGATGGTTTTCGCGTTAGACTTAGTCGGCTTAAAGATACATCTGTATGTATATTGCTGCCAATTTTACTGAGCGTTATCATTCGGCTACATTAATATTTAAATGGAAATGACTATTATGAAAAAAATTACAATCTTAACCCTTTCAGCGCTTGTTCTCTGTTCATCTTACAGCTTTGCCCGTGATGATGTTGAGGCTTATTCAATTGCTAATATAATGAGTTCAGAGGTGGCTAAATCAAAGTTAGGAACGGATGTCTCTTTTTATTTTGGTGATCAGTCTTATGGCAACGTGCTTAAGAATTTTGGTGGGTTTAAGACCAATAAAAAAACGAATGCTTTTGCTAAGAGTGATAAAGATGCCTGTAATTGGGTTTTTCTTTCTGCAATGATTGCACTTAAAGAGAGAGCGATAAAAGAAGGCGGTAATGCTGTGGTGGACATTAAATCGAATTATAAAAACAACCTAACTTCCAGTCCCGAAACGTTTCAATGTGGCACCGGTGCGGTTATGGCTGGCGTTGCGTTGACTGGTCAGGTTGTGACGCTAGAGTAAACCATGACAAACAGAATGATTAGTGTATGACGATTCCATCTTTCATTATTTTTTGAAATAAAAAACCGTGAAAGCGGTTTTGTCGTTTTAGAAGTAATTCTATCAATGAAATATTTTACCCTGTTGTTTATTAAGTATATGTCTTGTGGCAAAGGCAAAAATAATCTCAAAAATCATATGGATTTTTATGCAGCGTGACATACGAGTTTTTTTTGCCAATACTGAGACCTTGTCGAATGAGCAGCAGCAACACCTTTTTGACAGGTTGCCAGATACCCAAAAAAATAAAGTGTTGGGGCTAAAAAGCAAAAAGAAGAAAAGGGAATTTGTAGTAGGGCGAACATTGTTAATACACGCCTTACAAAGTGAGAAAAACCTACAGAGCCTTCCTCTTATTCTAGAAGAACCGTTTGCTGCTCCGAAAGTGGATAGCCTAGATAATTGCTATGTTTCGATTTCACACAGCGGCTGTCTAGTGTGCTGTGTATTACATACAGATCCTGTCGGTATTGATATTGAGCATAAAAAGAATAGAAAAGATCTGATTCATAAAAGTGATTTTTTTATGCATCATGACGAGCTTGAAACGCTAAAGACAATAGTGAGAGATGATCGAAAAACGCATTACTTCTATGAGGTCTGGTGTACAAAAGAGGCCTTTTTTAAGGCATTGGACAGCGATAGACAAAAGCAAACGTCTTTAAAATCTATTCAGCTGTCTCTTTGCTTTAAAGGAGGGGAATGGTCTGTGTTTCAAAGTGACATGGATAACCATCATTTATCCCTTGTTTACCGTGGTGAAGAGCGTCAAGTTCAGCTTATGGCTGTCGATTTATCTAATTGTTGGCAAACGTCGAGTTTGTAAATACAAAAAGAACTTACCCATCTGGATAAGCTCTTTTTCGGACAGGTGAATAGCGTGGATTAGAAGCGGTATTCAGCACCGACACTGGCTTGATTGAAGTCTGTTTCGAATTTCGAATCAGAGGAAACGTTGTCAGCTTCTAGGTCAACATCGTACCAAGTGTATTGGGCGTTTAGTAGAAGATTGTCGGTAACCTTAAAGTTTACACCGGCGCCTGCAAATAGGCTTTTGTCATCAGTGCTACCTGTTACGGTGGCTATCTCATAGTCCGTTTCGTGCCAAAGTTGCCCCGCCTTAGCAAAGATTTCAACCGTTTGAGTAATCGGTATCGTGCCTTTTAATGCGGCGGTGTAGCCTGTTGTTTTGGCGTTTGCTGCGCTGCTGCCATAGCTACCAAAGTCAATGTAACTACCTTCAAGGGCAAGAAAAGAATTTAATCGGTAACCGACAATACCTTGTACTACATCGTTGTTATCATCGAAGTCATCTTCGCTTTCTACTTTTAGGTAACCGTAATTACCCCCAACATAAAGACCGCTGTCATTTTTAGCCATGCTTTCCGCGCTTACTGCAGCACTGAATGATGCTATAACGATGCCGCCTGCGATTACGGGAATAAATTTGTTCATTGTATAACTCCTTTTAGTTACTTTTTGAGAACGTCGCGAGTTGAGTTTCTACTTTGATATATGAATTTTAGAATGGCTAGGCTTTCGGTGGCTTTTACAAATTTGCTTCACCTTCTATGCGTTTACTGTAGGTAAAAAGCGTTTTCCTGATACTTCTATTAGGCAGAATTTGAGAGAGGTTAAGGAGCGAAAAGAGAAGAGGTAAGAAAAATAGGAAAGAATAGTAGCGCCAACCAATAGGCTGTTTAGTCAACCTTAGTTGGCGCTTTTTAGCCGCGCTTAGTGATATTGGTGGCTTGCTATGTCGCCCCATAAACTTTCAATTTTGCTATCACGGCCACAGCTTGATCGATAGAAAGCATATCGGATAGGGTTTTTCGTGTAATAGCTTTGGTGGTATTCCTCAGCAAGATAAAAGGTAGATACTGGAAGGATCTGGGTGACGATGTCTGCTTTAAAGGGTTTGGTTTTTTCTACTTTTTCGAGAGACGCTTCAAAAACCGCTTTTTGCTGATCGTTCTGATAAAACATCGCGGTTTTGTAAGGGGTTCCCTTGTCACAAAATTGCCCTTTGGCATCGGTTGGATCAATGGTTTTCCAGTAATAGTCAGCCAACGCTTTTAGCGAAACAATATCATCATCAAAATGAATTTCAACGGCTTCAAAGTGGCCTGTTTTTTCTGACGATACTTGTTTGTATGTTGGGTTCTTAGTTTGGCCTCCAGTGTAACCAGAGATAACGTCGCTCACACCATCAACCAATTCAAAGTCGGACTCTACACACCAAAAACAACCGCCCGCGACGATCATTGTTTGCGGTGCCGCGAGTGATACACTGCTAAAAGTCGCCGTGCCGGAAAGCAACAGTAACCCTAAGGCGCTGCTGAGTGAATTTCGAATCATCATATAAAGTGTCCTTTAATTATTAAAAAGAAGTCTGATAGCAAATAAATAACACTATTTTGTTCTTTGACGTTGTAGATAGTAATTTTCTTACTGAGATACTTGATCTTCCTACTTACTAACGTATTTTTTGTACATTTGGATGACATAATCACAATTTAATTGTGGTGTATTGGTACTTGGCTCTATATATGCTAAGTGTATTAAAGACATCTATATAATCAATTAAACGAATATAGAATTATCCTATAGTATGCGTATCAGCCAATGAAACTTCCATTCTATCAGGGAGGTTTTCTAAAATTTGAATGAGGTCGTCATGAGTGCATTTGTTACTGAACGCGTTTTAAGTGTCCATCACTGGGATGAAAATTTATTTAGCTTTAAAACCACACGCAATCCAAGCTTGCGTTTCGACAATGGTCAGTTTGTGATGATTGGCTTAGAAACCGAAGCGCGTCCTTTGATACGTGCTTACAGTATTGCCAGTCCGAATTACGAAGAGCACTTGGAATTTTTCAGTATAAAAGTGCCAAATGGCCCGTTAACGTCCCGTTTGCAGCACTTACAAGTAGGTGATGATATTTTGGTCAGTCGCAAACCTACCGGCACTTTAGTGACGCGTGATTTGCACCCAGGTAAACACTTATATCTATTATCTACTGGCACCGGTTTAGCGCCTTTTTTAAGCGTTATTCAAGATTTTGATGCCTATGAACAATACGACAAAATTGTTTTGATTCATGGCGTACGCCATGTGAGTGAACTCGCTTATGCAGACTTTATTGAAAAAGAATTGCCTAGCAATGAGTTCTTTGGCGAACAGGTTCGTGAAAAATTGATCTATTATCCTACAGTGACGCGTGAACCTTTTCGCAATCAAGGTCGTCTGACTGATTTGATTCGCAGTGGTAAATTGGCAGAAGATATTGGTTTACCACAGTTGGACCCAGTGGATGATAGGGTGATGATTTGTGGCAGCCCTAGTATGCTTAAAGACACTTCCATTTTACTTGATGAGCTTGGTTTTAAAGAGTCTCCAAAGATCGGGGTACCAGGAGATTACGTCATCGAACGCGCTTTTGTTGAGCATTAATGGATTTTATAAACAGCATTCAAAGGCACGCCTTGATAATCGTCGGTCTATTGACCGCAACGGCTTGAAAAGTGCTTTAGCCGATAACTATTTTTAGGAGATATGATGAGTTCTGACACAGTTAATAATGAAAACTATGTACCGCCAAAAGTATGGCAATGGGATGCACAAAGCGGTGGTAAATTTGCGAGCATCAATCGTCCTATTTCTGGGGCAACGCATGAAAAAGTACTCGCTGTTGGTAAGCACCCACTTCAACTTCATTCCTTGGCCACGCCTAATGGTCAGAAAGTGACGATCATGTTGGAAGAGCTTTTAGCGTTGGGTAAAAGCAATGCTGAATACGATGCTTATTTGATTAACATTGGTGAAGGTGATCAGTTCGGCTCAGGTTTTGTGGAAGTAAATCCTAATTCAAAAATTCCGGCCCTGATGGATTACAGTACAACACCACCAACGCGTGTTTTCGAGTCTGGCTCTATTCTTCAATACTTAGCTGAAAAGTTCGACGCCTTTGTACCAAAAGACTTAGCGGCAAAAACAGAATGTCGTAACTGGTTATTCTGGCAAATGGGATCTGCTCCTTATTTAGGGGGTGGTTTTGGCCATTTTTACGCGTACGCGCCGACTAAAATGCAGTACCCGATTGACCGCTTTACGATGGAAACCAAACGTCAATTAGACGTGTTGGACAAACAACTGGCTGATCATACTTACATGGCCGGTGAGGAGTATTCGATCGCTGATATCGCCATTTGGCCTTGGTACGGTAACTTAGTATTGGGCAACCTATATGATGCCGCTGAGTTCTTAGACGTAACCCGCTATAGAAATGTCGTGCGTTGGGCAAAAGCGATAGAGCAACGCCGAGCAGTACAGCGTGGCCGTATTGTTAATAAGGCTTTTGGCGACGGGGCGCAGCTTCATGAGCGTCATGATGCTGCGGATTTTGATGGTCTTATTAAATAAAATATAATACATATCCGTGCGTTTGGGAAAGGGATAAGTCATTTAATGGCTTGTCCCTTTTTTAATGGTTGATAAACGGAATGTTTAAAAAATAAACAGCTAATTTGAGTGCTTGTCACCATTTTGTAAGACGCAGATGTGTTAGAGTGTCGGTCTACGAAATCTGTTGGTCAGCATGATGCTGCAACCTACTCTTTTTTTGTGTCGATGTACTAGGCGATGTATGTCCTTTGTGGCTGACAAGACAGAAGAGAACAGCTCTACGTCCCTTTTAGAGAGCTCGAAAATGCAAAATTTAACGCAAGATGGACAAAACCTTGTTAACTCCCTTTCCAGTCGCTACAACCTAAGTTTTGATGCGGTGCTTCACATGCTGATTGCTGTGAATAATGGTAGCGGATCGATGGCACAGTTTAACTGCCCTGAGTTGGGTGGTGGTGGTCAATGGATGCGCGGTGGCATGACCATGGTCGGCGACATGTTTAACTACGGTCTAAAATCGACAGTGGATAACCTGTGTAATGAATTGGCGAATGGCCTTGCTAATATGCAAGTGTTTATGCCGTTACCAAAAGGTTCAAGGTCCAATAATCAATGGTGGCCTGGAGATCTTGGTCAACCGTTTAGCAGTGGCGCACAAAATAGCACTCGTTACGCTATTTTTCCAAAACGTCTTGCGGTTGAAGTGAATGGTAATGTCACGGTTTACGATACATTAGACAATAATATCGGTGGCATAAGCCAGCAGCAAGGTGGTAATTCATCGCTGACTTTTTCGAGTCAATATGGCACGATTCTAGTCAACACATTACCGGTTGTTTCTGGGACGGGCTCTGCTCCTATAATGCGAGCACCTGCTCCTCAAAATAACTTCATAGAACCGCCTGTACCAGTACCTTATACACCTGCACCGGCTATGCAAACGACTCAAAATTTCAGCAATGCAACTTCCGTTGACGAGGTGATCCAATTAATTGAGAAATTAGCTAAGCTGCGTGATATGGGCGCGATTTCTGACAATGAATATAACTCTAAAAAAACCGATTTACTGAATCGTATTTGATTAGACAATGTGAATATCCTATGTGTTGTATAAAAAGAGGCTCACTATAATAATGCTGTCCACTTAAGTGGAACAGCATTATGAGATACCGGATATCTCGTCTTTGATTGCTTGACCAAGCGAGGCCGACTAGTCCTCGCTTTTTTTCGCTCCAAAAACAAATTACACACCCCAGACCTTAGCTCCTTAAGGCGCATTCCTGTCTTCGATTCTGCCTTAGCGGCTGCCATCACGATCAAGTTGGAAGTAATAAAAGTAAACGCCATTTTTAAACGCACACCGCTTGCTCGTTGACCATGTGATGTCGCCGCATGACTCGCCTCTCTACGCACGATGTTGTAGGCAAGGGTAATCCCCCTAGGAAATAATAGCAGTCAAAAGTAGAGTTTTCTCGTAATCTATACGGAGGAGGTTGAGGTTCTGCATGAAAAAATCTCGTGACATTGATAGCCAGATCATGGCTATTTTAAAACAAGCCAAAGCTGGCACCCCGATTCCTGAACTGTGCAGAGAGCATGGTACGAGTGCCGCTTCCTTTTATAAATAGCGGGCTAAATATGGTGGCATGGATGCTTCATTGATGGCTCGAATGAAAGAGCTTGAAGAAGAGAATCGTCGACTTAAAAAGATGTACGCCGAAGAACACTTTAAGGCAGAAGTGATTCAGGAAGCCATGGCAAAGATACCCAAGGGTACAAACGAGTGGTGAAGCTGTCTCAACGACGTGAGATGGCACAACATGCTGTTGCTAGCCACCCAGTGAGTGTTCGTTTAGCGTGTGTGGCGTTTTCAATCAGTGAAATCTGTTATTGCTATCAGGGAAAGTTTAATGATGAAAACTCGTACATAGCGAACTTACGGATTGATCTTGCAGAAGATCAATCTGACTGGGGATTTGGTTTATGTTTTTCCTATCTGAGGAATGTAAAAGCCCATGGTTGGAATCATAAACGTGTTTATCGAATCTATTGTGAGCTGGCACTTAATCTACGCATTCACCCAAGACGACGTCTAAATCGCACTGTTCCAGAGCCCTTAAAAGAGCCAACTAGACCAAACCAAGTCTGGGCAATCGATTTTATGCACGATCGACTCGCAGACGGACGAAAGTATCGTTTATTCAATGTGATTGATGATTTAAAGCGTGGGGGACTGGCTATGGAGGCTGGCTTTTCGTTGTCGTCACTATGAATCATCAGAGGGTTAGATCAACTTTTAGAATGGCGCGAGAAACCGTTAATTATTCGTTGCGATAATGGCCCTGAGTTCATCAATCATGATTTTGTTAACTGGGCTAAACATCATAATATTCGTATTGAGTATATTCAGCCTGGTAATCCGCAGCAAAATGCTTATATCGAACGTTACAATCGAACGGCAAGACATGGTTGGGTAAGTAAACACCTTTTTGACACCCTAGAAGAAGTACAGGACTATGCAACAAAGTGTATTAGTCTCGACTTGATCTGACAATTCTACTTGAAAGGTAGAGAGTTACCCGTTTTGATAAAGGTGTCGAATCTTCAATCAAAACAAACAAAAGGTAACTCTCTATGTTGCATACTAACAATCCCATCATTAAACACAAAGCAGGTTTGCTGAATCTGGCAGAAGAGCTCGGAAACGTCTCAAAAGCTTGCAAAATCATGGGGGTATCGCGAGATACGTTTTATCGTTATCAAGAGCTCGCTCAAGACGGTAATCTTGATGCGTTAATCAATCGATCTAGACGCACACCCAACATCAAAAACAGAGTTGATGACGCAACGGAAAACGCAGTCATTGACTATGCTATTGCTGAACCGGCGCATGGGCAGCATCGCACTAGCAATGAACTTCGTAAAAAAGGTGTCTTCGTATCCGGCAGTGGTGTTCGCTCGATCTGGCTGCGGCACGATTTAGAAAACTTCAAAAAGCGCCTCAAAGCCTTAGAACAAAAGGTAGCCGAAGATGGCATCGTCTTGACGGACGCTCAAGTCGCGGCTCTTGAGAAAAAGAAAGAGGATGATGTAGCTTGTGGCGAGATAGAAACGGCTCATCCAGGCTATTTGGGCTCTCAAGACACTTTTTATGTTGGTAATCTCAAAGGGGTTGGCAGGATTTACCAGCAGACCTTTGTTGATACTTACAGTAAAGTAGCCTTTGCAAAGCTCTACACAACCAAAACGCCCATTACGGCCGCAGACATTTTGAATGACAGAGTATTGCCGTATTTTGAACGCAATGACTTGCCTATGCTTCGTATCTTAACGGATCGTGGAACAGAATATTGCGGCAAAGTAGAGCAGCACGATTATCAGCTTTATCTTGCGATCAACGACATTGATCACACCAAGACAAAAGCCATGTCGCCACAAACCAATGGCATCTGTGAACGCTTCCATAAAACGATACTGAATGAGTTTTATCAGGTAACGTTTCGTAAAAAACTTTACGATAGTCTAGAAGCTCTGCAAAAAGATCTGGACCAATGGATGGTCTATTACAATAATGACCGAACTCATCAGGGAAAAATGTGTTGTGGAAGGACGCCACTTGACACATTACTTGATGGAAAAGTGATCTGGGCTGAAAAGAATTTAACCCAGATCTAAACTAACAGACACCGGTTTAAAATGAGGTAACTGTCAGATCAGGTCTGAGCTAGTACAAACAAAGTGGCTATGGTTTTACAACCATAAAAGGTCACATACAGTCAATGGAGGTAAACCACCTCTCATGGTCAGTACCGTCTTGGCTGTACCCCGAACGTCATAGGTTATGGCTCGTACATCCCAATATTCGGGCAGATTAGAGTTCTTCTTGCGTGCTTGCTTGTGGGAGACTTTCATACGCCATAATGCATCACCATCACCATATTCTTCAATGACCTCATACACAGTATTGCTGCGCTTGGGGGTTAACCAATGTCGTTCATTTCCCCATTCATCAATGCATACATGAGATTGGGACTACAAAAATTTCGATCTAAAAGTGTAATACTGCAATCTTATCTAACATCGCTTTAGCTAATGGTGTTTCAGCGTTTCGGTAAACGTCTACCTGAGCATCTAAAATAACGTGGGAATGCGTATTCATCAGAGCGACACCGCGCAATAACGGATAGGCGCTTTGCTTGGCCGCTGTATTGCTGGCGCTACCGAAGTGTTCTCGTAAAAACGACACCATCAATCGCGAATACTTGCAGCCCTTGCCAATCATCCTGAGCAAACCGCTCACTGCTCCAATGCTCACCTGTTCGCTGGAAAAGCCACTGCATAGGATCAGAGCCCAGGCGCTGCCTCGCTTGAGAAACGCCACTTTTGGCAAAGAGCTGCTCCGATGCCAATTCTTCCGAACAAATATTTAAGCGTCTCGCGACTTCTTCGATCGCTTCATCCCGAAAAAGAGCCATGCCTAAGACTAACCAAAGAACTTGATCTTCCGGTAAGTATCATCGCCTGATGTTGGCTTTTGAAGAAAGAGTTAATGCGGACTCAATCTACTCAACCGGAATATTCTGAGTGAAGGTTGAATGATCTGATAATGAGAGGAGCTTATCGATACTAAGCAATAACTACTGAATAGACACAAAAAAATCCGATTAAGAAAGTTTAATCGGATTTTCTGAGACTATTCAATTAAATTCAGCCCTAAAGTGAACAGCATTAGGCACATGGCCTCCTTTTTTCATCACTCAATGGTTTCTATTGAGTTGTTTCAGCTTGTTGCTTTTGTAGGCTTTCTAGATACAGTGCATCAAAGTTGATTGGCGCAAGCATAAGGGCAGGGAAGCTGCCTTTTACAACAATCGCATCGATGTTTTCACGAGCATATGGAAACAAGGTTGCTGGGCAGAAAGCGCCTAAAGCATGGTGTAGTTGTTGCTCATCAAGACCAGAAACAACAAACAGTCCACCTTGTTGAACTTGTACTAGATAACCAGTCTCACCGCTGTTTTTTACCGTGACGGTAATTTCCAAAACGATTTCATAAACACTTTCGCCTACTTGGCGGCTTTTTGTGTTTAATTCCAAGCCAACTTCTGGTTTCCATTCTTCTTGGAAAATCATCGGTGAGCGAGGCGATTCAAAAGAAATGTCTTTTAAGAAAACACGTTGCATAGATAATTGCGGTGTTTGAGGTTCTTGTGTTTCTGCTGCTACGTTTGTTTCTGCGGTATCAGACATGATTATTCCTTTTTTATATTTTAAATATTGTGTTACTGCCAAATGTATTAGGCAAGTAAATCATTATTGAGTCAGTAAACCATCGATTTTTTTCTGGCGTTCAAGGTCATAAAGATCATCGCAACCGCCAATATGTTGTTCGCCGATCCAGATCTGCGGAACCGAAGTGCGTCCACTTTTTTGAGTCATTTCTTGGCGAAGTTTATTGTTGCCATCAACGCAAATTTCATTGTACGCAATATTTTTAGACGATAGCAATTGTTTTGCTCTAGTGCAAAATGGGCAGTAGTTGCTCGAATAAATAGTAACAGAAGCCATATTTTAGTCTCTTATCCTTTAACTAAAGGCAAGTTAGATGATTGCCATTCAGCAATGCCGCCTTGAAGTTTATATACCTTAGTGAAGCCTGCCTTTTTTAAGTCTTTTGCACTTGCACCGGAGGTGACACCAGATTTGCATACTATGATGATTGGGGCGTCTTTGTGTTTCTCAAGACGTGTTTGATTTTCTTTCATCTTGGTAGCTGGAATGTTTAATGCGCCAGTGATGTGGCCCGTGTTGAATTCTTTTTCAGGACGAATGTCGACAACAACAGCGTCTTCGTTGTTCATTAAGTTGGTGGCTGCTGAAGGTGTTAACCCCTGTGCACCGCCCTTGCTTTCAACAAATAGTAGTGTGGCAAGAATCGCTAAAAAGACAGCGACCATTTCCCAGTGGTTAATAGAAAATTCGATAAGTTGGTTAATCATAATAGTAAAGCCCATATTTAAACTGCCAGCATTATACACGCCGAGTGGAATCGGTACATAGTCTCAGACAAAGGTGACAACTATATGATGGGGTGAGTAAGGAAATGAGAGAAAAATCGGATCATAACGAGCCCTTAAGGGCTCGCTATGATGTTGGTCATTTTACTTTGTATTGGTGGAGTCAAAGATCTTATCGGCATTACCTTCGATAAAGCTGTCAAATAAATTGCCGTCTGCCATGAAGTGGCGTCGAGCGAATTCATAAAAACAACTTGGAATGGTTCTTTGTTTACCGTCAGAGAAAGTGTAATCCACTTTATCGGCCATGGTCGAAGACTGTTCCAAGAATGATTGAGGCGTACCTTTAACTAAGCCTCCCACTTGATTTAATGCATAACCTTCATCAATAAGCATCTGGTTAACAGCTTTGATGGTTGGGTATTTCTTAAGATGGTTGATGCTGACAGTAAAGTGGTTCGCTTGTAATCCTATTGTGGATAACCAAGCTGCGTATTCACTGTGTTCCGCCAAGGCAAGATAGTCGGCTTCTGTTGGCGTTTGCCATAACTTTCCTGCCCAGAAAACAGCGGGAGATTGCACCGCATCGGCAGGGATTTGTGCGATGAATTTCCCGATAATTTCTTGGCAGTGCTGTGGCAATTCTTCTACCAATAATTCAGAGAGGAAAATCTTTGGGGAGTCCGCATCGGTTTTGTGCTTATAGCAACGAGCTTTGAGATGCTTACTCTCAAAAATAAAAGCACCGTACGCTTTGTAACCGATGGCTTCGAGTTGAGGCTCTAGTTTTTCCAAAGAGATTGGCGAGTTATTAAAGGTACGAAAGGCCACATGATCGTTTAATACAGTTTCGCCATGGCTTTCAAAAAGTTGCTGAATACGCTGAGCTTGTGGTGTGATTTGAGTGTAACTGTTCCACAAAGCACTAAAAAAATCAGAAGGTGTCATAGGGTTTCCCATAATAGCTTGAAGTCGTTTAAGTTACTTTAGTGCAGTGATGAGCGGTAATGCAAAAGGTAAAAATGCATTTCATGATGCATAAAAGTATTACGAGTCGTCTTTACGCTGGGTTCTTGTTGACTAATAACTGCTGTTTGGCCGTTAAAATAGTATGGATAAGATGCGCTGGGAAGCTGCGCTCTTTTTTATGCGCTAAGCCCACAACCCGTTTTAATTTAACATCGTTAAGTGGCCGTAGACAAAGATCGCTACGCCCTCGAGACGAATGCTCGGGAATCAATGATATGCCTAAACCTGCTGCGACTAAGTCCAGCGCATATTCTTCGGTTTTCACCTGGGCGCGAACATCTGTGGTGAGTTCTTGCTTTTGCATGAGGTAGTTCCATGATTCTAAAATGTCACAGGGTGTTCGAGATATGAAAGGCTGTTTGTCTATTTGTTTAATAGAAATAGAAGGAAAGTCAGCTAACCAATGATCCAACGGCATGGCGATGACATAGTCATCCTCCCAAAGCGGATAAAACACATCTTCGTCCGAGGTGTACCGGTTGCAAGTAAAACGCAGATCGGCGCTTTCGGATTCATCGACCAGTTTTAGTGTTAAACCTGATACTTCATCCAACATGGTTTTGATGACTTGGCTGATCAATGCACCCGACAAAAAAGGCGTAAGTGAAATAGACAATGCCAATGGCGCGGGTGAATCGATAAACAAGCTGCGCATCGCACTAAGGTCACTGACCATTTTGCACGCATGAGGATACAGTTGCGAGCCGCTGTCTGTTGGGGAAACACCTTTGGAGTGACGCACAAACAGTTTAGTGCTTAAGTCGACTTCTAGTTGTGCCACGGTGGTAGATATTGAGGGCTGAGCAACGAAACAGCGTTTGGCGGCAGCGCTCAGGCTGCGTTCCTCATATACGGCGATAAAGTAGCGTAATGACCGAATGTCCATGGAAAAAACCTTCTGTTTTTCGAGTAACGTCTTTCTAAATATACCTATAGGAGTATGGGGTAAGCCATAGGAAAAAACTAGACCACTGGCAGGAAAACGGTATTTCTTATTATCGTACGAGCTGGTTATGGTGTAAGGATAGAATTTCACTTAATAAACTAATTTTAAGAGGTTTCACATGTCATTAGCTTGCTTAGACACATTGGGTATTAATACTCTAAAACAGGGCGACACTTTTTTCAGTGTGTTAACAGGTAATACCAAGTCGTTAGGAAAAGGCAGCGTCTTTTCTGCTCACAGCCCAATTGATGGCGCTAAGTTGTCTACGTTTAATAATGCCACGCCTGCTCAACTTGAAGCGGTGAACGTGGAATTAAAAGACGCGTTTAAAGTGCTGCGTACTATTCCAGCACCACGTCGCGGTGAATTGGTTCGTCGTATTGGCGACGAAGCACGCAAATACAAACATGAATTGGCGCAAGTAATTTCCCTTGAAGCCGGCAAAATCCTTCCTGAAGCATTGGGCGAAGTACAAGAGTGGATTGACGTGTGTGACTTTGCCGTTGGTCAATCTCGTATGTTGCATGGTTTGTCTATTGTGTCTGAACGTCCTGGGCATCGCATGATGGAGCAATGGCACCCGCTTGGTCCTGTTGCTGTGATCACGGCGTTTAACTTCCCGATGGCGGTTTGGGCATGGAATACCATGCTTGGTTTGGTTTGTGGCGATCCTGTATTGTTGAAACCGTCTGAAAAAGCGCCTTTGTGTGCGTTGGCTATGTACCAAATTGCACAAAATGTGATTGCTGATATGCCAGATATCCCGAAAGCAGCGGTGTCTGTCATGATTGGTGATCGTGAGCTTGGTGAAGCCATTGCGTCGAGCGAAACTTTCCCTCTGGTTTCAGCAACGGGTTCTACGTTAATGGGTCGTGCAGTTGCGAAAACCGTTGCTGGTCGCCTTGGTCGTTCTTTATTAGAGCTTGGTGGCAACAATGCGATGATCGTTTCTAAGTCTGCTGACCTTGATCTTGCATTGCGTGCCATCGTCTTCTCTGCGGCAGGCACAGCGGGCCAACGTTGTACCACGCTACGTCGTTTGATTACCCACGAAAGTGTGGTTGATGGTTTGGTGGCAAGTTTGGCTAAATCTTATGGTTCACTTCGTGTGGGTAACCCATTAGTAGATGGGAATCTAGTTGGACCGTTAATCGACGAAAGAAGTTTTGACACTATGCAAGCGGCATTGAAAACCGCTCAGCAGCAAGGTGGCGAAATTATTTGTGGTGGCGAGCGCGTAACAGAAGGTGTTCCGGCTGGTGGTTTTTATGTGAAGCCTGCGATTGTTCGTATTGCTCATGATGCACCGATTGTTCATGAAGAAACCTTTGCACCGATTATGTATGTATTGACGTACAGCACCTTCGAAGAAGCGATTGAAATTCAGAACGAAGTACCACAAGGTTTGTCTTCTGCTGTGTTTACGGAAAGCATGCGTGAAGCTGAATTGTTTATGTCTCCAGCGGGTTCTGATTGTGGTATTGCGAACGTTAATATCGGTACTTCTGGAGCGGAAATTGGGGGTGCGTTCGGTGGCGAGAAAGATACTGGTGGTGGTCGTGAGTCGGGTTCCGATGCATGGAGAAACTACATGCGCCGTACCACCAATACAGTGAACTATGGCGGTGATTTGCCATTGGCTCAAGGTATTGTTTTCGAGTAATCGTCCCTTGCACGGCTCGGTGGATGCTGAGTCGCGCTTTGCGTTTTGATTGTCTGCCATGGTCGCTTCAGAGGTGGTCGTTATGTCTAAATTGTTATGTGATTCCCTGTGGCGTGCGAGTTCGCCAGCGGCGCCTGTATTAACGTCATTAGAAGGGCGTTTAGAGGTTGATGTGGTTATCGTCGGCGGTGGTTTTACCGGATTGTCGGCGGCATTGCATATGGCGAAGTTAGGGATATCAGTAGCCGTTGTTGAAGCGCAGGAAGTGGGTTTTGGCGGTTCTGGTCGAAATGTCGGTCTTGCCAATGCAGGGCTATGGTTAGAGCCGGATCAGCTTGATAAAACCATTGGGGCGGAGGCAGGCAAGATACTCTATGACGCGCTGGCAGTTGCGCCTGATTATGTTTATGGCTTGATCGATGAATACGGCATTGAATGCGAAGCAACACGTCATGGCACCTTGCATGCTGGCGTAGGCAAGGCTGGACTGGTGCAATTAGAGCGACGTTATGAACAATTGGTTCGCCGTGGTGCGCCTGTGCAATTGCTGAATGCGGCGGAAGCTCAGTCTCGTATTGGTTCTGGGAAGTTCAATTCCGCATTGTTTGATCCGCGAGCGGGCACAATTCAACCTCTGGCGTATGCTCGAGGGTTAGCTGACGCGGCGCTGAAAGAAGGCGCAAAACTATTTGAATTCTCTCCAGTTAATAAGATTGAGCCAACACCAGATGGTTGGGCAATCCACACCGATGGTGGTGAAGTGCACGCTGAAAAAGTCATTTTGGCGACCAACGCTTACAGCGAACACGGTGTAAAAGAACAAGCGCGTAAATTTGTGCCGATTTTTTATTCTCAGCTGGCGAGTAAACCGCTGTCTGATGCACAACTAGCGAGTATTCTGCCTAACAAAGAAGGCGTTTGGGATACCTGTACTGTCATGAGTTCTTTTCGTCTTGATAAACAAGGGCGCTTAGTATTTGGCGGAATGGGAGGCGAAGGGAGTGTGTTATCGAACTGGGCCAGCCAGCGAGTAAAGGAATTGTTTCCGATTCTAAATAAAGTGGAATGGGACTATTGCTGGACAGGAAAAATAGCTTACAGCGAAGACCATTTACCTCATTGCCAGCAATTACAGAATGGTTTGTTTAGTGTTGCGGGTTACAGTGGCCGAGGCATTGGTCCTGGCACAGTGGTTGGCGCAGAATTGGCTCAATGGTTTGCTGGACAGCGAGACAGTTTGTCGATTCCAACCACTTTACTACGAGACATTCCTTTTAGAGAATTAAAACGCATGTTTTATGAAGTGGGTGCACACACCTATCATCTCGGGCAGCAGTCTCATGCTTTGGATTAGTTTGTTGTTTTGAATGGTTTATTAAAATGACAAAACGCATCCTTGTGGTGCGTTTTTCATTTTACTGTTTGGGAATAAGAGTGATGTAAGGTACAGTTATTGTCCTCCTGTTTTGTTAGTGAGTAACGCCTCCATGCGCCGTTATATCCCATCGTCAACCGCGTTAAAATGTTTTGAAGCCTCGGTAAGGCACTTAAGCTTTACAAAGGCCGCGGAAGAGCTGCACCTGACCCAAAGCGCCGTCAGTCGACAAATTCGAAACCTTGAAGAATTTTTGTCTCGTGACTTATTTATTCGATTAAATAAACGTCTGGTGCTGACAGGAACCGGGGCGGCGTATTACAAAGAAGTGGTTCCTTTACTTGATGGTATGGAAAACGCCTGCTTGCGCATGCTGCATCGCGAAGATGAGAAAACGACGCTCACCATATCGGCGTTGCCTACCTTAGCGTCTTATTGGCTGATGCCTCGCCTTGCCAAATTTCAACTTGCTAACCCTCAGTTCCAGATTAAAGTCCGTTCATTAGATGACGCTGCGAAGGTCGACCCTGAAAGCATTGATATTATTTTGCATTATGGCGGAGATCATTGGCCGCGAGCGATTTCTCATCAACTGATGCGAGAGCATGTGGTGGCGGTGTGTTCACCGGCGCTATTAGCGCGTATTGGTGATAAAACAATCGATGAATGGCAAGTTGATGATGTGACGCGTTTTCCATTTTTACATTTATCGTCGCGCATTAATGCATGGCCCGATTGGATGGTTTCTCAAGGGTTAGAAAGTGGTTCTTTTGCTGGGGCTTCTTTTGCACACTTTCATATGCTGCTGGAAGCCGCTAAAAACGGCATGGGGATTGCGATTATGCCGACAATTTTAGCAGAACGCAGTTTGCAAACAGGCGAGCTGGTAGCGCCTTTTGGTCAAGCGGTTGCAACACCTCACGAATACCTTTTATCTTATCCTGTAGACAAGGCGGATCTTGAGCAAGTGGTGATTTTTCGAGATTGGTTGCTGGCAAAATAAAATGCGTCGTTGAGGCTCCATTAATGAAACTAATAGCCTTTATAGACGCGCTAACCTGTAACAAAATTACAAGCCTGTGATAGTATCGAGTCATAATTATGATCAATTTACGGGGTAGATTAAGATGAACAAAAAGACCACCGCGCTCTTTATCCTTGATGGATGGGGATACAGCGAGACTTCTAAATCCAATGCCATTGCCGCAGCAAACACACCCAACTGGGACGCTCTGTGGAAAAATCATCCTCATACTTTAATTAAAACATCTGGCCTTGCCGTGGGTTTACCGGAAGGCCAAATGGGTAACTCCGAAGTCGGCCATATGAATTTGGGTGCTGGGCGTGTTGTTTATCAAAACTTTACTCGTATTGGAAAAGCCATTGAAGATGGTTCTTTTTTTGAGAATAAAGCCTTAGTTAATGCGGTCGATAAAGCGGTTACAGCCGATAAAGCGGTGCATATTTTAGGCTTGTTGTCTGATGGTGGTGTTCACAGTCATCACGAACAAATTATGGCGATGTGCGAATTAGCGGTAAAGCGTGGCGCAAAAGCGGTTTATGTACACGGCTTTACCGATGGTCGAGATACTCCACCGCGTTCTGCGAAAGCACCAACCGCTGAGCTAGAAGCGAAATTGGCGGAACTGGGTGTTGGTAAGATAGCGACATTAACTGGGCGTTATTTTGCAATGGACCGTGATAATCGCTGGGATCGAGTTAAAACAGCCTATGACGCTATTGTGCTAGGCAAAGGCGAGTTTCAAGCGAACTCCGCTGAAGAGGCCATCCAAGCGGCCTATGAACGTGATGAAAATGATGAGTTTGTAAAAGCAACCGTGGTGGGTAATCCGGCTCCAGTCCAAGACGGCGATGCCATTATCTTTGCTAATTTCCGTCCAGATCGTGCTCGTCAATTAACACGTGCTTTTACCGATGCTGGTTTTGATGGTTTTGAACGTGCGGTGTATCCGACGTTTTCGTCATTTGTTACCTTCACTGAGTTTGCGTCAGACATCAAAGCAGATGTCGCTTTTCCTCCGATTGCGCTGAGCAATACATTGGGTGAAGTATTGGCGAAACAGGGCAAGAAACAACTTCGTATCGCCGAAACGGAGAAATACGCGCATGTTACGTTCTTCTTTAATGGTGGCGAAGAGGCGTTGTTTGATGGAGAAGAACGCGAATTGATCCCATCACCCAATGTTGCTACGTACGATTTGAAACCTGAAATGAGCGCGCCTGAAGTGACAGATAAACTGGTCGAAGTCATCGAAGCGGGCAAATACGACACCATTATTTGTAACTTTGCCAACGGTGACATGGTTGGTCACAGCGGTATTTTCTCTGCGGCAGTACAAGCTGTTGAAGCGGTCGACGCTTGCTTGGGTCGAATTATCAAGGCGTTAGAAGCGAATGGAGGTCAGTGTTTGATCACGGCAGATCACGGAAACGTAGAGCAAATGCTAAGCGATGACGGTTCTCAGCCTCTGACATCCCATACTATTGGACCGGTGCCTTTGGTTTTGTTCACTCCTACAAAAGGTGTCGGCATAAAAGAAGGTGCATTGTGTGATCTCGCGCCGACTTTATTGGACATGATGGGAATGGAAAAACCTGCTGAAATGACCGGTGTGAGCTTGCTCACGCAAGCTTGAGGCTAGGATGATCTTATTATCTCGTTGTCTGCTTTTGTGTTTAATCTTGCTGCCCAGCCTTGGCTGGTCAGCAGGTGAGCCACAAACACCAGAGGAGGCTAAGCAACAAATTCAAACATTGCAGAAAGATTTAAAGAAACTTAATGGTTGGCTGAAGGATCTTAAATCTGAACGGTCTGATGTGGAAAAGCAGCTTGAAGGCAAAGAAAAAGATATTCAAGAGCTGCTTAAAAAGATTCAAGGTATTCAAGATGGCTTAAAAAAAGGAGAGAAGCAGCTAGGAGAATTAAGAATTCAGCAGCGCTCTCTTCAGTTAAGTATTCAGCAACAAAATGAACAAATAGCCGCCCAATTAAGGGCGGTTTATCGTTCCGGCAATGAAGAAAGCGTTAAGTTATTATTGAACGGCGACAGTTCGGAAGACGCTCAGCGTTTAGTGCAATACAATCGTTATTTTTCTAATGCTCGACAGTCTCTGATCAACGGTTTTATCAATGAAGTGAGTGATTTGAGTCTTGTTGAGAAAAGCATTCGAAGTCATCGTGCTCAGCAAGCGAGAGAAGAAACGTTATTAAAAGCAGAGCGTAGTCGTCTCACTGGCCAACAGGCCGATCGACGTAATTTGCTGGCCAAGCTAGACAGTGACTTGGCGAAGGGGGATAAACGCTCGAAGCAGTTACTGAAAGATCAGCAAAATTTACAGGAAATGCTACAGCGCTTAGAAGAAGTACTTGCGGATATAAAGATTCCTGATCAGGATGTGCCTTTTTCCTCGCAACGTGGCAAGCTAGTCCGTCCTTTAAGAGTGGTTGCTGAGCTGCCGATTGATGGAAGTATTAATTTAGGCGGAGTGACATTACGCGCCAAAGAAGGTGAACCGGTTCATGCTATTTTCCAAGGTAGAGTGGTGTTTTCTGATTGGATGCGAGGTTTCGGCTTTTTACTTATTTTAGACCATGGTGATGGTTACATGTCATTATACGGTTATAATCAAAGCTTGTTAAAAGAAGTGGGTGAATGGGTTGGTGCGAATGATACTGTCGCTATGGCAGGAAGCACAGGCGGCCGCCCTGATACTGCTTTGTTTTTTGCGATTCGCCATAACGGCACGCCATTAAAACCACTCTCTTGGGTGAACGCTGGTTGATTTACACGACACACTCAAACCCGCGGCCAGTAAAGAAGTAATAGGAATAAATATGATCAATCTACTGCGACAGCACATTCCCTTTTTATTTATAGTGTTATTCGCGCAGCCTGTTTTTTCTGCAGACACCCAAGAAAAATCCATTTTACCGACTGCTGAAATCCAATCTTTTGTTGAGACTTTTGAAACCATTCGTGAAGGTTATGTAGAAGTCTTGTCTGATGAGGATATTCTCAACAAGGCGCTAAAAGGTATGGTGTCAGGCCTTGATCCTCATTCAGAGTATTTTACAAAAAGTGAATTGGTTGATTTCAATGAGCTGACTTCCGGAAATTATGCGGGGATTGGTGTGGAAGTTGAAATGAGAGACAACCATTTGATAATCGTCACACCGGTTGATGCTTCGGCGGCAGCGGAAGCAGGGATTTTACCGGGCGATGTTATTATTAAAATTGATAATACGTTAATTACAGATCTGGGCATGCAAGATATCGTGACACTCATGCGCGGTGAAATTGGCACCACAGTGACCTTGGATATTGAGCGTGATGGGGACGTTAAACACTACGAACTCACCCGACGATTGGTCGAAGATAAAAGTGTGACTGAAAAGTGGTTAGACGATGGTATTGCGTATTTTCGTCTCAGTCAGTTTCAAGGTGATAGTGCATCAGAGTTTTATCAATCCATTGATAAGCTGGAGCAAGAAAGAACCATTAAAGGCGTTGTTTTAGATTTACGAAATAATCCTGGCGGTGTTTTGCAAAGTGCCGTTGGCGTCGTAGATGCCTTTATTGATAAAGGTATGATTGTTTACACCAACGGTCGCCATGAAATGTCTAAGGGGCAGTTTATGGCAACAAAGAAAAACACCAAACTTGGGACAGTTCCTCTTGTCGTACTGATAAATGAAGGGTCCGCCTCGGCCTCTGAAATTGTGGCGGGTGCTTTACAAGATCACCAGCGTGCCGTGATTTTGGGTACGGAAACCTTCGGTAAAGGCTCTGTTCAAACGGTGGTTCCATTGTCTAATGGCGATGCGGTAAAGTTAACTACGGCCTTGTACTACACGCCAAATGGCCGCTCCATCCAAGCGCAAGGTATCACGCCTGATCTTGTTGTCCCGCAAGCGACGTTGACGTTCGAAAAGGGACAGTTCTTTATTAAAGAAGCAGAACTTAAAGGGCATTTAGACAATGGTACGGGTGGTAAAGAGCGAACAAGCGCAGATGTGAAATCTGATATTAGTGAACTCGCACAAACGGATTTCCAGTTATTTCAAGCCGTTACTATTCTGAAAACTCTGCCTAAGCTAGTTCAGAAACAGTAATTTTTAAGTAAACGTATTTTTTTGGTAAACACTCGCTTGGTTGATTTAAAGAAAGTCTCTGTTGTTATGTTCTTTTTGTTTTCCTTATACGGGTGGGCAAATGAGTTGGATAGTATTGCTGACCGTGCGCAAACAGTAATCAGTAATGATGACGATGCGGTTCAACTTGAAGAAACTCAAATTATCGAACAAGAAACCCCAATTTTTTTTGAAGTACCTACCGTTCTTCCTGAGCATTTAGGTCCTTTAGTTGTTCCAAAAAAACCTTCCTCAGAGAAGGCGTCAGATAGCCCTGTCGCTTCTACTCCCCCTTTATTGCCTAACCTTCCAATATTGGATGAACCCCAGCCTTGGGTGCCAACGATGGTGCCTTTTTTGGATGCGCCGAGTCTCCATCAGTATGATTCTCATTCTAAAGACAAGCCTCTTTCACCGATCGTTAAGCCAGAGTTAGATCGTAAAGTGCCTGAGGGTAAGGTGATTCCCGCTAAAATACTGGCCGTTGACATGCATCCAAAAAGGGCAAGGATTGCCATTCTAATTGATGATCTTGGTTATAGTCGTCAAGGGATGGCGTCTTCTTTGGCGTTACCTTATGAAGTTGCTTTGGCCATTTTACCAGAAACCCCTTTTGCTCTACCAACGGCGTTAACGGCGAAAGAGCAGGGTAGAATCACTTTGTTGCATGCTCCAATGGAAAACCAGCGAGAGTTGAAATTAGGCCCTGGTGGCTTGTATGCCAATATGACCGAACATCAGTTAAAAGTGACGTTGAATAAGGATTTAGATGGTTTGCCCGGAATTCAAGGTGTGAATAATCACATGGGAAGCTTATTAACGACCAAAGCGGATTCGATGAAGTGGGTCATGGAAGTACTAAAAGACCGCTCTTTGTTTTTTATTGACAGTTTAACGAGCCCTAAAAGCGTGGCGAAAAAAATAGCCCAAGAATATGGCTTGAAAACAGTCAGTCGTGATGTGTTTTTAGATAACATTCGAACGGAAAAAGCGATTGATAGGCAATTTTCTCGCCTAATAAAGCTAGCAAGGCGTCATGGGAGCGCGTTGGCGATAGGTCATCCTTATCCTGAAACAATGGCATACCTTAAAAAGCGTCTTAACCATTTAGAAGCTGACGGTGTTCGTCTTGTTCGCTTATCTGACGTACTTGAGACAATGCCTCAGCATACCAAAGAGTAATTCACACTTTATGTTTTTATTGGGCCGGAGTTTTTTGATAAAAAATAAGAGTTTTTTTTAATTTTTGTTTTTCTTTTTGTAATACATTGTATAAGTAGCCTGACCTATTGTGGTTGCTACATATATCCCTTGATATAAATTTTTACATACCACTTCCAATTTTTGTGCTTACTCAGTGCGAAACACCCCTTCTATAAGTACAAAAAACTATAAAAAACACGTTGAACAGTGTTTTATTTCGCCTTTTTAAAAGCAAATAGAATTTTGTTTACGTTTTTTACATTATTTGTGCGCACTACTATTGACCAAAGATTAGTCTAATATTACTGTGTAGCCTTGTTGCGGTGCACATTTTTTGAATACTTGCTGCGAAAGTTCCATAATTTATACCTTTCCATGAGGACTATAATTTTTTGGAACACTTCTTGCTTTTGAATAATAACGATAAAACACAAAACGAGTAGAGGCTTTTCTTATGTCAAATGCGGTTATTAAAAAAACATTAATATCTCTTGCTGTTGCTGGAGCGGTAACAATGGCTCATGCAGATGTGGTCATTGGTGTGGCGGGTCCACATACAGGCGCTTATGCAGCATTCGGTGAGCAATTGTGGAAAGGGGCTGAAAAAGCAGCAGCAGACATCAATGCTGCGGGCGGCCTTAATGGTGAAATGATCAAGCTTATAAAAGCGGATGATGCTTGTGAACCTAAGCAAGCCGTTTCTATTGCTAACCGTCTTGTCGATTCCGATGGTGCGTTAGCGGTTGTCGGTCATTTCTGTTCATCTTCATCTATTCCAGCGTCAAGAATTTATGAAGAAGCGGGCGTTCTAATGGTAACACCTGCCTCTACAGCTCCTATGCTTACCGATCAAGGTTTTCCTAACGTTTACCGAGTATGTGGTCGTGATGACCAGCAAGGCGACGTAGCAGCAAGCTACATTGTTGATACTCTAGGTGCTAAACGTGTTGCGGTTATTCACGATAAAGATACTTATGGTAAAGGTCTTGCTGATGCCATGAAATCAACTCTTAACGCTTACGGCTTAAAAGAAGTGATGTACGAAGGTCTAACGCGTGGCGAAAAAGATTTCAACGCGGTTATCACGAAAATTCGCTCAGTTGATGCTGATGTTGTTTATTTCGGTGGTCTCCATTCCGAAGCTGGCCCACTAGTTCGTCAGTTACGTGAACAAGGCTCTAAAGCCATCTTTATGTCAGGTGACGGTATCGTTTCTGACGAGTTTGTGTCTGTTGCGGGTTCTCCTGAATATGTTGAGGGCGTATTGATGACCTTTGGTGCAAGCCCAACGTCATACCCAGCGGGCAAAAAAGTAATCAAAGAGTTCCGTGATGGCGGTTATGAGCCAGAAGGTTATACGCTTTACTCTTATACTGCGATGCAAGTCGTTGCTGCAGCACTATCTAATAACAACTTAGATCCAGTGAAAGCCTCTGAATGGTTGAAGTCTAATTCTGTTAGTACCGTAATGGGTAAGAAAGACTTTGATGAAAAAGGCGATTTGACCGTTTCTGATTACGTTATGTATGAGTGGGATGCTCAAGGTAAATATCATCAAGTAAACTAATTTCTATTTAGTTTAATTCACTTTTTTACTGGCATAAGGATAGTGCCAGTAAACAAGTCCTCTCTATTTTAGCTAAAACTCCCACGAGGTCTTACAATGGATATCGTTCTCCAGCAGTTGGTAAACGGTCTTACCCTTGGCTCTGTTTATGGGCTCATTGCGATCGGTTACACTATGGTATACGGCATTATTGGCATGATTAACTTCGCCCATGGTGATGTTTACATGGTGTCTGCATATATCACGGCTATTGCCATTGCTCTTTTAACATTTTTCGGTATCGAATCTTTCCCTATCATTATCATCGGCACGTTATTTTTAACGGTTGCTGTGACAGGTGCTTACGGTTGGGTGATCGAGCGTATTGCATACCGTCCATTGCGTAACTCTAGCCGCTTAGCCGTATTGATTTCGGCGATAGGTATGTCTCTTATTTTACAGAACTATGTACAACTTAGTCAGGGGGCTAACCAACAAGGTGTACCTACTCTTTTGACTGGCGCTATCCGCTTTACGGTGGGTGATGGTTTTGTACAAATTACTTATATGAAATTGCTTATTTTGTTTATTTCCCTTTTGGGAATGGGCATATTGACTTACGTTATTCAAAAAACAAAGTTAGGCCGTATGTGTCGTGCCACTCAGCAAGACCGAAAAATGGCTTCTATTTTGGGAATAGACACGGATAAAGTTATTTCAACCGTTTTTGTTATTGGTGCCATGATGGCCGCCTTAGCGGGTGTGCTTATAACGCTCGATTATGGTGCATTTGATTTCTATGTCGGCTTTATTATTGGCATTAAAGCCTTTACTGCTGCGGTATTGGGTGGTATCGGCTCGTTACCTGGTGCTATGTTAGGTGGACTTATTCTTGGCTTGTCCGAAGCCTTGTTTGCTGGATTGATCAGCTCTGATTATAAAGATGTCTTCTCATTCTCTTTATTGGTTCTCATTCTGATTATTCGCCCAAGTGGCCTTCTAGGCAAACCTGAAGTGGAGAAAGTATAAATGAGCCAAGCAGTTGGAATAAATTTTAAGAAAAGTAGCATTGATTCGCTCGTTGCGGGTTTTTTAGCGCTCATCTTGTTTGGCCCTATTGTTGGGGTGCTGCTGGATGGTTATGACTTTGATTTTGAATTTGACAAAGTGGCCTGGATGGTCGCGATTGTTGTTGTTGGGCGTTTTGCTATCTCTAGCTTTTTTCAGACAGAAAAAGGCGTTGCAATGGCATTTCGCTATGCTAGCAACGATGATGGCGCAACGGTTCTCGCGCCTGGGCATAAATCGAAGATGGTATGGATTATCCCATTGGTGATTGCGGTAGGACTTTTAGTCCCTTTCATTGCTTCTAAATACGTACTTACGGTGGTTATCTTAGGGTTAATCTACGTACTACTTGGCCTTGGTCTTAATATCGTTGTGGGCCTTGCAGGCTTACTGGATTTGGGCTTCGTTGGCTTTTACGCTATTGGGGCTTATGGTTTAGCATTGGGTTATGAAAACCTAGGGCTTGGTTTTTGGTCAATGTTACCGATTGCCGCTCTTTTAGCGGCATTTGCAGGGGCAATACTGGGCTTTCCAGTGTTACGTATGCACGGCGATTACTTGGCGATTGTTACCCTTGGTTTTGGGGAAATTATTCGTCTTGTATTAACCAACTGGGCGTCGTTTACTCATGGGCCTAATGGTATTTCTGCACCGTTACCAACGCTATTCGGACTCGAATTCAAGCGTCGTTCTAGTGATGGTCAAACCTTCCATGAATTTTTTAATCTTCCGTACGATTCTGCCTACAAATATATGTTTATATATTTGGTCTTATTCGCTGTTGTCTGGGCGGTTCTTTTTATCAAGCATCGCTTGGTGAAAATGCCGATAGGCCGTGCTTGGGAAGCACTTCGTGAAGATGAAATTGCTTGTCGTTCACTTGGTTTGAATCATGTATTGGTAAAACTTTCTGCCTTCATGTTGGGTGCGTCAACAGGTGGTTTAGCGGGTGTGTTTTTTGCTACCTACCAAGGTTTTGTTAATCCGTCTTCCTTTACTTTCTTTGAGTCTGCGTTAATTCTTGCCATTGTTGTTTTGGGCGGTATGGGCTCAACGTTGGGGGTGGTTATTGCCGCTTTCTGTCTTACTGTTTTACCTGAAGTATTAAGAGAGTTCGCCGAGTACCGTGTCTTAATGTTTGGTATTTTGATGGTAGTAATGATGGTTTGGAAACCTCGCGGTATTGTTCGTGTAACGCGAACCGGTTTTGCAACGAGAAAAGGGGCAGTGAAATGAGCCAAGAACATGTCTTAAAAGTAGAAAACTTGGTGATGCACTTTGGCGGTATTAAAGCGTTAAATGATGTGACCTTTGATATAAAGCGTGGCTCCGTATCTGCCTTGATTGGACCAAATGGGGCAGGTAAAACAACGGTATTTAACTGTCTTACAGGTTTCTATAAAGCAACGGGTGGTAAAATTTTACTGTCCGCCGCAGGAAAAGAAACCAGCATAATCAAAGTGTTGGGAGAGCCTTTCCAGCCAACAGACTTTTTATCTCCCTTTGCTTTCTTTCGTCGCCTTAAGTACAAAATGTTTGGTGGTTCGCATTTAGTGAATCGTGCTGGGTTATCTCGGACTTTTCAAAATATTCGATTGTTTAAAGAAATGTCTGTTGTGGAAAACTTATTGGTTGCTCAGCATATGCGAGTCAATCGCAGTTTGATTTCAGGCATTTTAAATACCAAGGCATATAGGAAGTCTGAGGAAGAAGCATTAGAACGTGTGTTCTATTGGTTGGGTGTCGTGGATCTTGTAGATTCAGCGAATCGCTTAGCAGGAGAGCTTTCTTATGGTCAGCAGCGTCGTTTAGAAATTGCTCGTGCTATGTGTACGAATCCTGAGATCGTTTGCTTGGATGAGCCTGCGGCGGGTTTAAACCCTTCTGAAACCGAAGCACTTACCAAAATGATCCGTGTTTTACGTGACCAGCACAATACAACAGTGCTGTTAATAGAGCACGACATGGGGATGGTTATGGACATCTCGGACTATATTGTTGTATTGGATCACGGTGAAGTCATCGCAAAAGGTGGTCCTGATGACATTAAAAACGACCCGAAAGTCATTGCTGCTTATCTTGGTGCAGAAGAAGATGATGAAGAGGTGACACTATGACATCTTTGATGGAATTTAAAGAGGTTGATGTCCATTACGGGCCAATCCAAGCGTTAAAAAAAGTTTCTTTAACGATCAATGAAGGTGAAATTGTTACCTTGATTGGAGCAAATGGTGCGGGTAAGTCGACGTTACTAATGTCTATTTTTGGACAGCCACGTATTTCTTCTGGAGAAATTATTTATCGTGGTGAGGATATTTCACAAAAATCTGCGCATTATGTTGCGTCGAATGGTCTTGCTCAATCACCTGAAGGCCGACGTATTTTTCCAAGTATGTCGGTAGAAGAAAACCTTTTGATGGGGACGATTCCGATCGGCATGGATCATGCCGAAGAAGATATGCAGCGCATGTTTGGATTGTTTCCTCGCCTATTGGAGCGTCGTAATCAGCGAGCTTCAACTATGTCTGGTGGTGAGCAGCAAATGCTGGCGATTGCTCGAGCATTGATGAGCCGTCCGAAGTTGTTATTATTGGATGAACCGAGCCTAGGTTTAGCCCCCATTATTGTTAAGCAAATCTTTCAAATTTTGAGAGATGTAGCTAGCACGGGTATGACAATTTTCCTTGTAGAACAAAACGCCAATCATGCATTGAAACTGGCTAATCGTGGCTATGTGATGGTCAATGGTGAGATTCGTATGACGGGCTCAGGTCAGGAATTATTGGTTAACCCAGAAGTGCGTGAAGCTTATTTGGGCGGGCACTAAGCTAGAAATTCTCTTCTATAGAGTTATCTAGTTTTACGCTTATTATCAAAGCGGTGTTTCATTTATACATTAAATGAAATGCCGCTTTTTTATTTATGTGGATAAAAAGATCGTTTTTACACAAGAAGTTCAATAGAGGCGTCGGCAGAAGTGAAAAATGTGTTACGTGCTATGCTCTAAAGAGTTTGTTCGTCAAAATGTCTTTAACTTGCGAAGGTTGGGAAGCTTCTCCAAGTGACGCATGAAAGATAGCGTCAATTTTGTCCCCAAAGTACGCATAGACCTCGTCTTCACACATCGCAGGAGCAAGTCCTGCAGGGTTTGCCGACGTAGATACAATCACGCCTTTAAAAGCGGCACATAGGCGCTGTACTGGGCTATGCTGAGAGAGTCGTATAGCGACGCTTTTGTGTTCTCCTCTTACCCAGCTGGGGGTGATTTGAGTATCGGGTACTACCCAAGAGGTCGGTGTCTCATTAAGGCTGACTAGACGCTGTATGGCATCGCTGTTTAATGTTTTTAGCCAAGGTGTTAGCTCTTCTTGAGAGCCAGCAATGAGAATCAACCCTTTTGATTCAGAGCGAGATTTCAGTGCTAAAATTCGTCGTACAGCTAGTTCATTAAAAGGATCACAGCCTAATCCCCAAACTGCTTCGGTAGGGTAAGCAATGACGCCGCCTTTTCGAATGATGTCAGCAAGCTCGGTTTCAGAAGTTATAAGGCGCATATGAATGAAGGCTCGAATGGGTGTTAGAAAGATATTAGTGCAGAAGATTGTAGCGAGATTTTTAGAAAGGGGCTAGCAGGACTTCCTTCTATCAGCAAGGTGGTCATACTGACTCAGCCAAGAGGAAGGAATACCTGCTACATAGTCTGAATAGACTTATTTCATTGCGGCAATTTTTTCTTTGATTTCATTGATCTTGCTATTTACCACTTTTTCTAGATGTTCAAGCTCTTTGACCAAGTCATCTTTTGTCACTTTAACTTCATGTTGTCTGCCAACAATGAGTTCCAGCTCTTCCATTGCTCGTAATACGATAAGAGAAGGCTCTTGTACTTGACGATAGGTTTGCTGGCCACCGTCAGCTAATACCGTTTTTGTTGAGCGACCAAATTTGAATTTTTTACTTTTAGGTAGCAAAGAACCTTTTTCACGACGGTAATAAATTTTTAAAACATCGTGGCCGCCTTCAAAGCGTAAAGTGAATTTTTCAATGTCCTGTATGCTTGTGATACCCATGGACTGGAGTGTTGGATACATAACCGTTTTCCTGTTTATTAATAGTCATTCAATAGACATTAATTAGTAGGGGATTGTGGGTATAAAAGCAAGTCAAAAATAGGAGAAAAGCTGAGATAACGCAGGCAATGTGTGAATAGCTTTGCCTGCATTGTTTTTTCTTAGCTAGAAGCGATTAATCGTCGTCTTGTTCCGCATGATCAATGTTTAATTCTTTGATTTTACGTGTCAACGTATTACGTCCCCAGCCTAATAAAAGAGACGCATCTCGACGGCGTCCACCTGTATGGGCGAGAGCGGTTTCAATCATAATACGCTCAAATTTTGGAACAGCTTGATCGAGAATGCCTTTTTGTCCTGTTGCTAGTGTGCTGTCGACCCAATTTCTAAGGGCTTCCTCCCATGATGCGAATGGCTGTTCATAAGGTGCGGCTGCGAGTAATTCTGGTGGTAAATCTTCAACTAATACTTCACGTCCTGACGCCATAACGATTAGCCAGCGACAAGTATTTTCTAGCTGACGAACGTTACCGGGCCATTCCAGTTGAGTAAGATAATTTTCGGTTTCTTTGGTCAGCAGCTTAGGTTCAACAGAAAGCTCATCTGCGGCACGACTCAAGAAGTGGCGTGCTAATTTTGGAATGTCTTCACGGCGCTCTGATAACTTAGGCAAATGAATGCGGATGACGTTTAGACGATGAAATAAATCTTCACGGAATGTTCCTTTTTGCACCAAATTTTCTAAATTTTGATGTGTGGCAGCAATGATACGAACATCGACTTTCACCGCGATATGGCCGCCTACTCGATAGAACTCGCCGTCTGCAAGAACTCGCAGTAAGCGAGTTTGTGTTTCGGCTGGCATGTCACCAATTTCATCTAAAAATAAGGTGCCACCGTTGGCTTGTTCGAAACGGCCGCGGCGCTGAGTATTCGCACCGGTGAATGCGCCTTTCTCATGGCCAAATAGTTCTGATTCAATTAAATCGTGTGGAATGGCAGCCATATTAAGGGCGATGAAAGGGTTAGCAGTGCGAGGGCTATGAGTATGTAATGCCTTTGCGACTAACTCCTTACCAGTTCCGGATTCTCCATTAATTAGCACAGTGATGTTTGAGTTAGCGAGTCGGCCAATGGCGCGAAAAACTTCCTGCATGGCAGGGGCTTCACCGATGATTTCTTTGTCTACTTCTGGCTCGACTTCTTCTTCCATAAAATCTGTGCTGGGTCGTGCATTTCTATGATGCAGTATGGCGCGTTTTACAAGGCTAACGGCTTCTTCAACATCAAACGGTTTTGGTAGATATTCAAACGCGCCTCCTTGATAAGATGCCACGGCACTTTCAAGGTCTGAATGCGCCGTCATAATGATGACAGGCAAATAGGGGTGATCTTTTTGTAGTTTTTCGAGCAGTGCTAAGCCATCCATTCCAGGCATGCGAATGTCACTGATGATGGCACTTGGCTGCTCTTTATCTAACATGTTTACTAGGTTTTCAGCAGATTCAAACAGACGGCATTGAATTCCCTCTTGCTCTAATGTCTTTTCCAATACCCAGCGAATTGAGCGGTCGTCGTCAACAATCCATACGGTTTCTTCTGGTGTCATGAGTGTTTCTCCTGGTGTTGGACTGCCATATCAATGGGAATCAATATATTAAATTCGGTTTCTTTAGGGTAACTGTTGCACTCCACTATTCCGTGGTGTTGGTGAATAACGGATTGGGCGATAGAAAGGCCTAAACCGGTTCCATCCGCTCTAGCGCTTACCATTGGATAAAATAGTGTTTTTAATATGGCTTCAGGAATGCCAGGACCATTGTCAATGATGCTGATTTTGCAAACTAAGCGGTGACGTTTTGAACCTATGGTGAATTGACGTAAAGCACGAGTCACTATATGAATGGTTTTACTATGATTGTTTTCGTCTTCCATTAGGGCTTGCATAGCGTTTCTGGTGATATTGAGTAATGCCTGTATTAATTGTGACTCATCACCAATCAAATCTGGAATACTAGGATCATAGTCTCTAATGAGCTGGATTTGATTGTCGGTTTCAACGGAAATCAACTGCCTGACTCGTTCGATTACTTTGTGTACATTTAGAGGTTTGTTTTTAGGAAGTTGTCTGGGGCCTAATAGCCTATCAACAAGATCGCGTAAACGATCAGATTCTTCAATAATGACTTGTGTGTAATCATTTAGCGCTTCATCGGTAAAGGCCCGACTAATAAGCTGCGCAGCACCACGGATTCCACCTAAAGGATTTTTGATTTCGTGGGCAAGACCTCGTACCAGCTCTTTGCTGGTTTCATGGTTCGCTATTAACTCATCTTCTTGTGAGATGCGCTTCATTCTGTCTCGTGGATACAGTTCTATAATTAGGCTTTCTGTGTCATTTGATGTGCCCATTATCGGGGTAACTGTGTAATCACAAAAAAGTTTTTTGTTATTGCTGCACTCGATTTCAGCTTCCCGCTTAGTGAATGGGTGGCCGGACTCTATAGCGGCTTGGAGGGCGTGGATGCTGTCTTCGTTTTCACGAAAAGCGGCTCCAAGGTCGTGGCCATAAATTCGACGACGACTTACTGCGAGCAGCATTTCAGCGGCCGGATTTAAGTATTCGATCTCGAGCTTGTCATTCAATTGAACAACAGCGGTGGATAAGTGGTCGATTAATAAGCTATACACAGACAGTGCCTCACTATTGACTCCTGCTTTATGAACTCTTTGCACGAAGTGTGTACTTATAAATACGCTGTTAAAAATAAATGCGTCTTTACGTCACTTCTGACCTCGTGCGAAGGCCTCTTATTGTTTCCTATAATGGTAGTTGCAAAAAGCGAACCAACATTGGGCGATTCGAAATAGCTTATATATTAAGGCTTTTGTATCAATGAAAAATCTAAATGCACAATTATAGTGCATGCTGGTGTGGCCGTGATGCTTATTTTGTGCAAAAAAAGCCCCGATCTGCGTCGAGGCTTTTTAGGTATTTTAACGACCTAATAGTTTATAGGCTGTAGTACAGCTCAAACTCAAGAGGGTGAGTTGTTGTGGCAACGCGTTGTGCTTCAGCTGTTTTTAGCTTGATGTAAGCATTGATCATGTCATCAGAGAACACGCCGCCTTGAGTCAAGAATCCGCGATCTTCGTCTAGACATTTAAGCGCTTCTTCTAGGCTGCCAGCAACCTGAGGAATAGCCAATGCTTCTTCAGCCGGTAAATCATACAAATCTTTGTCTGCTGCATCGCCTGGGTGAATCTTGTTTTTGATACCATCTATACCTGCCATCAACATTGCAGAGAATGCTAGGTATGGGTTAGCGGTTGGATCAGGGAAACGAGCTTCAATACGTTTGCCTTTAGGGCTTGCAACGTATGGGATACGGATAGAAGCAGAGCGGTTACGAGCTGAGTAAGCAAGCATTACAGGCGCTTCGAAATGTGGAACAAGACGCTTGTAAGAGTTAGTTGAAGCGTTAGTGAACGCATTCAATGCTTTAGCGTGCTTGATAATACCGCCAATGTAGTAAAGCGCCATTTCAGATAGGCCAGCGTATTGATCGCCAGCGAATTGGTTTTCACCATTTCTCCAAAATGACTGGTGAACGTGCATGCCAGAACCGTTGTCGCCAACGATTGGTTTCGGCATAAATGTCGCCGTTTTGCCATAAGCATGAGCTACGTTATGTACGCAGTACTTAAGGATTTGAACTTCATCTGCCTTTTTAACGAGTGTGTTAAATTTAACACCGATTTCGTTTTGGCCAGCAGTCGCTACTTCATGGTGATGAACTTCGATAACCAAGCCCATTGTTTCCATTGCGCCACACATTGCAGCGCGTAGGTCATGATGAGAATCAACAGGTGGTACTGGGAAATAGCCGCCTTTTACGAAAGGACGGTGGCCCATGTTGCCGCCTTGAATCTTCTTATTAGAAGACCAAGCCGCTTCTTCAGAGTTAATTTCTACTGAACAACCAGACATGTCTGTTTTCCAGCGAACATCATCAAAGATGAAGAATTCAGGCTCAGGACCGAAGAATGCAGTATCGCCAAGGCCGGTAGACTTTAGAAACTCTTCAGCGCGAATGGCAACAGAGCGTGGATCACGATCGTAGCCTTGCATAGTAGAAGGTTCAATGATGTTACAGCGAACAATAACAGTCGGCTCTTCAGTGAAAGGATCGATAATAACGGTGTCGTCCTGAGGCATCATGATCATGTCTGATTCGTTGATACCTTTCCAGCCAGTAATGGAAGAACCATCAAACATCTGACCGTTTTCAAAAAACTCTTCGTCTACCGTAATAGCTGGAATTGATACGTGTTGTTCTTTACCTTTAAAATCGGTAAAGCGAAGGTCAACCCACTTCGCGTCATGCTCAGCAATCAAGGCAAGGGTCTTGTTTGACATAGTTGTTCTCCAGTCGTAGTGAAAGCGAAATTACTTTTCGTTTTTTAAGAGTGCTTTAATATAAAGCGTCATTTATCGAGTTATTTATCAAGTATAAAGTAAGCATAACTTGTGCCAGAATTTCGTGCGGCCTTATAATGTTTTATATAACAATAAGATAGAGGCTTTTCATTTTAAATTGCAGTTGCTAATAGTCTGAATATGCTTTTAAAAAATCATGTCTGCACTATTTTGGGTCGTTATTAGGTGTATTTGATCTATATTGGTGCGAATTTAGCGTTTTCGTATCGATACGCTTTTCTTTATACTACGCGCCCTTTCTTATATTTGGTATAAATTACACCCGCCATGAAATTTATTGTTAAGTTCTTTGCAGAAATCACCATTAAAAGCAATCCAGTCAGAAAGTCTTTTATTAAACAGCTTCGACATAATATAAGGTTGGTGCTAAAAAAATATGATGCCGATGTTACTGTGTCTGGAAATTGGGATTTTATAGAGGTCTTTTCTGATAAAGATGAGCTACGAGAGGGCTTTACTGAGGCCTTGTCTAATGTCGCGGGTATTGCGCATTTTCAATTTGTTCGTGAGTTTCCCTTTATCGATCTTGATGGCATCGTTGAGCAAGCGATAGTGTCGTATGGTGAGACAATAAAAGACGCCGTATTTGCAGTGCGAGTCAAACGCGTAGGGCACCATGACTTTACTTCGGTAGATGCAGAGCGGCATATTGGCGGCTGCCTTAAAGCACGATGTGGTGCTTTGGCTGTACGTTTAAAAAATCCTGAGGTACTGGTTCCTATCGATATTCGTGATAATCGGGTGTGGATGATCGAGCAACGTGTAAAAGGCTTGGGTGGTTACCCACTTGGTTCGCAAGATCCCGTTTTATCTTTGATGTCTGGCGGCTATGATTCAACAGTCAGTTCTTTTTTAACCATGAGTCGCGGGCTAAAAACGCATTTTTGCTTTTTCAACTTAGGTGGTGATGCTCACGAGATAGGTGTGAAGCAGGTTTCTCATTTTATTTGGGAGAAATATGGTTCGGCATTAAATGTAAAATTCATCACAGTACCTTTTGAGGCGGTTGTTGGTGAGATTTTGACGAAAGTTGATAACGCTGAAATGGGCGTTATCCTAAAGCGTATGATGTTGCGTGCTGCCTCTCAACTGATGGAGCAGGTTGGTGCAAAAGCCTTAGTAACAGGCGAAAGTGTGGCTCAGGTATCGAGTCAAACCTTGATTAATCTAAAGGTAATTGATCAAGTCACGGAAGAATTAGTACTTAGGCCTTTAATTACCACGAATAAACAAGAAATCATCGACAAGGCAATCGAAATAGGCACCGCGCCGTTCGCCGCCAGTATGCCAGAGTTTTGTGGTGTGATTTCGGTTAAGCCGACCATTCGAGCCAAAATGTATCGTGTTGAACAACAAGAATCTAACTTTGATTTTGACGTCTTAGAGCAAGCGATTGCCAATGCGCAGACGATGTCTATTCAAAATGTAATGGATGATGTTGCTAAACAGTATCAAGGTGAAGTGCCGGTAGTTCGTATGCCTGTGGGCGATGAAGTCATTATTGATATCCGTCATCCAGATGAAGCGATTAACCGACCATTAAAAGTCAGTGGCCGGCCTGTTAAGGTTATTCCTTTCTTTGCATTAGACTCTAACTGGTCAGAACTAGATTCTGGTACAACCCATCTGCTTTATTGTGGGAAAGGGGTCATGAGTCGTATGCATGCTTCTTATCTGTTGGGTAAGGGGTATGAGAATGTTGGTGTTTATTTGCCCTAATTAAGCATTGTTAAGCGGTAGCACTATTGTAGTAATTGGATGTTACCGTTCTGAACTGAATGTGCATTGTTCCCCTATTGAAGTATTTATATGGACTTTTTTCTCCACTTTAATGGGATATTTTTCAATATAAGGGTACAATTGCGCGAATTTTATCCCGCACCAAGATCCGAGACGCTTGAAGAGCATACCCGCCCGTATCAAGCGGCGGTTTGTCTTTTTGCTCACACCAAATACAGAGAACTATAAATGTCTAATGATATTAGTAAGTTACGCAATATTGCCATCATTGCGCACGTTGACCATGGTAAAACTACCTTAGTTGATAAACTATTGAGCCAATCCGGCACGTTGGATCGTAAAGATGAGGGTTCTGAACGAATCATGGATTCTAACGATCAAGAAAAAGAACGTGGTATCACTATATTGGCGAAAAACACGTCAATTATGTGGAAGGATTACCGTATCAATATCGTAGACACACCTGGACACGCTGACTTCGGTGGTGAAGTAGAACGTGTGCTTTCTATGGTTGATTGCGTATGCCTATTGGTTGATGCAGTTGACGGTCCAATGCCGCAAACACGTTTTGTAACCTCTAAAGCATTTGAGCAAGGTTTGCGTCCGATTGTTGTTATCAACAAAGTCGACCGTCCTGGTGCTCGTCCTGATTGGGTTATGGATCAAGTATTTGATCTTTTTGATAACCTTGGTGCAACGGAAGAACAATTAGACTTCCCTGTTATTTATGCTTCTGCAATCAATGGTCAGGCTGGTACTGATCCAGATAATTTGGCAGATGATATGACACCGCTTTATCAAATGATTGTTGATAGCGTGCCTGTGCCAGATGTAGATCCAGAAGGCACCTTCCAAATGCAAATTTCTGCATTGGATTATGACAGCTATGTTGGTGTTATCGGTGTAGGTCGTATCACACGCGGTAGTTTGTCTCCTAACCAGCAAGTTGTAGTTAAATCTGCTGACGGTAAAGAGCGCAAAGGTAAAGTACTAAACGTGAAGGGCTATCATGGTCTGGCACGTGTTGATACTGATAAAGCGTCTGCTGGCGATATCGTTTGTATCAATGGTATTGATGGTCTAAGCATCTCTGATACGTTGTGTGATCCTACTTGTGTTGAAGCGCTTCCACCTTTATCCGTTGATGAGCCAACAGTAAGCATGACTTTCATGGTGAACGATTCTCCGTTCGCTGGTAAAGAAGGTAAATACATAACGACTCGTAATATCTCAGACCGTCTAGATCGAGAGCTTATCCACAACGTTGCATTACGTGTTAAGCAAGGTGAAACACCAGATAAATTCATCGTATCTGGTCGTGGTGAGCTTCACTTGTCTGTATTGATTGAAAGTATGCGTCGTGAAGGTTTCGAAATGGGTGTATCTCGCCCAGAAGTAGTTATCAAAGAAATTGACGGTGTTAAATCCGAACCATTTGAAATGGTAGTAATCGATGTTGAAGATCAACATCAAGGTTCTATCATGGAAGAAATTGGCTTGCGTAAAGGCGAGTTAACAAACATGGAACCAGATGGCAAAGGCCGTACACGTCTTGAATTCATGATGCCATCACGTGGTTTGATCGGTTTCCGTGGATTGTTCCTAACATTGACGTCTGGCTCTGGTATTTTGACCAGTGTTTTCGATCATTACGGTCCAGTGAAAGATGGCGAAGTTCAAAGTCGTAAAAACGGCGTATTGGTTAGCATGCTGACAGGTAAAACGGCCGCTTACTCTTTGTTTAACTTACAGAGCCGTGGACGTATGTTCCTAGGGCACGCGGTTGAAGTTTACGAAGGTCAAATTATCGGTATTCACTCACGTGATAACGATTTGGCAGTTAACCCTGTTAAAGGTAAGCAGCTGACTAACGTACGTGCATCTGGTACAGATGAAGCATTGACGTTGACGCCACCTATTCGCCAAACGCTAGAGCAAGCGCTTGAGTTCATCGAAGACGATGAATTGGTAGAAGTAACGCCAGAAAGTATTCGTGTTCGTAAGAAGTTATTGACTGAAAACGAACGTAAGCGTTTCGGTCGTAAATAAATAGTTTGATAAAGTAATTCGAAAGAATTGCTTTAAAGAAGCAGCAGCAAATGAGTTCATGTAAGTGAATTCAGGAGCGACAGAAGCGCCTTAGGGCGCTTTTGTTTTTTCTGGCATTTGATAAAGTAAGTGCGGAAAGTCTTATGGATAAAAGGAACGAGAATGAAGCTCTTAGTGCAACGGGCATTGAATGCTAGCGTTGTGGTTGATGGTGAAACCATAGGTGCAATCGATCATGGACAGCTTGTTTTGGTTGGTGTTGAAAAAAGTGATAGTGACGTTGATGTACAGCGGCTTGCTGACAAGCTGTTAAAGTACCGCATGTTTGGCGACGAAGAAGGCAAAATGAACCTGAATGTTCAGCAAGTAAATGGTGGTGTTCTATTGGTCTCTCAATTTACCTTGGCAGCAGAAACCAAAAAAGGGCTTCGCCCTGGTTTTTCGACGGCAGCCATTCCTGCAGAAGGTGAGCGTTTATTCAATGATTTTGTGGACAGAGTACGATCACAATATAACAAAGTCGAAACAGGGCGTTTTGGTGCGGATATGAAGGTTTCCTTTACCAATGATGGCCCTGTTACCTTTATGTTGGATTGAAATTATTGCTTTGGTGGTGGAAAAGTCATTTTTCTGTATTGTTTGAATGGTTGGTTTCATTGTCTTCTTCATTGCCATCTACCACGACCTTCACTGTGCGGCCCGCAATAAGCCCAAGTTCAAATAGCATCCACATTGGAATGGCGAGAAGGGTTTGAGAGAAGATGTCTGGTGGTGTTATCAGCATTCCAACGACAAAGCAGCCAAGGAATATATAAGGGCGCTTTTTAGAGAGTGTTGCCACTGTGGTTGCGCCAGCTTTGATGAGCAAATAAGTCGCGACAGGAATTTCAAACGTCACGCCAAAGGCAAAAAACAGCTTTAGAACAAAGTTTAAGTAGTTGTTGATGTCCGTCATGACAGTCACTTCGCCTGGTCCGACCGTGGTGAAGAAGCCAAAAATCAGCGGTAGTACAGCGAAATAAGCGAACAGTACGCCAGCATAAAAAAGAAATATGCTTGAAACCAATAAAGGAATAGCAATACGCTTTTCATTTTTATACAGAGCGGGTGCAATGAAAGACCACGCTTGAAACAGAGTGTAAGGCACAGACAATAAAACAGCGACCGCAAACGTTAACTTGAGCGGGGCTAGAAAAGGTGAGGCGACTTCGGTTGCAATTAATGAACTACCAACCGGTAGTAGCAGTCGCAACGGTTCAGAGACAATTAAATACAAATCATTGGCGAATGAGTATAAACCAATAAAAAGAGCCAGTATGACAAGAACGGTTTTAAGTAAACGATTTCTTAACTCAATAAGATGAGCGACCAGTGGGGCTTGATTGGAAGAATTTGTACTCATAATATGCGATAGGTCCGCGCGTCGTTAGAATAAAGAGTTTAGAGAAAGTCTATTCAAATAATTACTAGCTACGAGATGCTGCTCTGGGTGTTTTCTCAACATCGTCTAATAGTAAAGGCTCAATTGACTCTGATTTATCTGATGCGGACAGGGTTATACCGTCATCTCCGGTCATTTTATTCTCTTTTTCCTGATTTTCTGTGTCAGCAGCGGACGCCTTTAATGGTTCAGGTTCAGATACTTCCGTTTTGTGTTCTTCAGGATAGGGAGTGATGGTGTTTTGTATTGCTTGCCCTTCTTTTAATCGGCGTTGGTTAGTTTCGCCAATTTTTTGCTGCAGTTCTTCGTGATCAAGTTGAGCATTGATTTCTCTTTGCACAGAATTGATACTGCGACGAATTTTACGAACCCACAGCCCTGCTGTTTTAGCGGCATAGGGCAAGCGCTCAGGGCCCAGAATTAACAGGGCAACAACGAAAACAACGAGGAGTTCAGAAAAGCCAATGTCGAACACAGATTAGGCGCTCTTATCGTCTTTTTTGACTTCAGCATCAATGACTTTATGCTGGGCCGTTTTCTCTTCTTCAGTGTCAGCTTCTTTGTCTACAGCTTCTTTGAAACCTTTAACAGCACCGCCTAAGTCGGAGCCAAGGTTCTTAAGTTTTTTAGTACCAAATATGAGTATTAAAATGGCTAAAACAATTAATAATTGCCAAATGCTAATTCCGCCTAACATACATTTCTCCTACAATTTATTTAGAACGACTGGCTTTTTCGTCTAAGCCAGATAAGTTAAATCGACGTGCTAATTCATCAAGTATAGCATCAGGGCCAATATCTAAATGAGATAACATGACAAGAGTGTGAAACCAAAGGTCAGCGGTTTCATAAATCAAATCGGATTTGTCGCCAGATATGACAGCATCCTTAGCGGCAATAATGGTTTCAATGCTTTCTTCACCTACCTTTTCTAGGATCTTGTTTAATCCTTTTGCATGTAGGCTAGCGACATAGGAAGAGTCTTCCGCCGCATTTTTACGTTGTTCTAGTGTGGCTGCTAATTCAGCCAGTATATCAGCTCTCATTATAGTCTCTCGAATGTTACGGTTTTAGGACAAGCAAGTAAACGCCCGTCAAAAATAACCCTAGACTGGTCAAGTCAGCGTCTTTTATATGGTTCAGAGAGGCTGGGTCCGTTACCACCCAAGCGGCTGCTAGACTGAATAAGCCGAGCAAGCGAAAAGGCAGATTATGTCGGCCTTTTTTAAGCTCTTTACCCAGCTCATTAATCGCATGCGTTTGCGCTTGCATGCGCTCTTCCTGATGTGACATTTGCGATAATGCCGTAAAAATCAAATTAGGTATCTGTGGAAGCTGACCAGCCCACTGTGGCGCTTGTTTACGGACTTCTTCAATGACGCGTTTTGGACCGACTTGTTCGCGCATCCATCGTTCTAGGAATGGCTTGGCCGTTACCCAGAGATCTAGATCTGGATAAAGTTGACGACCTAAGCCTTCAATATTGAGCAGTGTTTTTTCCAATAGAACTAACTGTGGTTGTACCTCCATGTTAAAACGACGAGCCGTTTGGAATAAACCGATCAGTACTTGTCCAAAGGAGATGTCTTTTAATGGCTTGGCGAACATAGGCTCACAGACACTGCGGATAGCCGACTCAAAAGCATGGACAGGGGTGCCTTTCGGAACCCAGCCGCTTTCGACGTGCAATTTGGCAACCAAACGATAATCTCGTTGGAAAAAAGCTAATAGGTTACGCGCTAAATAGCTTTTGTCTGCATCGTCCAAGCTTCCCATAATTGCGCAATCAATCGCAATGTATTTAGGTTTTTGCGGGTTGCTGGCATCAACGAAAATATTACCAGGGTGCATATCAGCGTGGAAAAAACTGTGAGAAAAAACTTGTGTGAAAAAGATCTCAACCCCTCGTTCAGCTAAGCATTTCATGTCCACATTGGCTTTGTTTAGAGCGGTAATATCAGCAACTGGAATACCAGAGATACGTTCCATCACCATGACATTACGGTGGCTATAATCCCAATAAACCTGTGGTACATAAAGTAAATCGGAATCCATGAAATTACGTTGTAACAACCCTGTATTTGCGGCTTCTTTCGCGAGGTCCAGTTCATCCAGTATGGTGTATTCGTAATCTGTTACCACTTCAACAGGTCTTAAGCGTCGGCCGTCATCACTCATATTGGCAACAAGATGTGCCAAGGTATAAAGCAGACCAATATCCTTGCTGATGGTCTTTTCTATTTTTGGACGAATAACTTTTATAACAACATCTTCGCCGGAATGGAGCTTGGCAGTATGAACTTGTGCTATTGACGCTGAGGCCAATGGAATAGTAGAAAACTCCGCAAAGAGTTCATTGATTGGCGCTTTCAAGTCTCTTTCAATGATAGCTTGCGCCACATCACCAGAAAAAGCGGGCACTTTATCTTGTAGTTTTGCCAGTTCATCGGCGATATCGTCGTCAAGCAAATCACGTCGCGTGGATAAGATTTGTCCAAATTTAACGAAAATAGGGCCAAGGGACTCAAGTGCAAGACGAAGTCGTTCACCCTTATTTTTACTGGCGCGCTCGCGACCAATAGAACAAACTAGTCCAAGCGTATAGCGGATATACCAAGGCAATAAGGCGAAAGGAATAAAAACATCAAGACGAAAGCGGATGACGGTGCATAGTATGCGCAGTAATCGAAAAAAGCTGGTCAACATGATTAGAATTTAAATCCTTTATGAAGCGCTACAATGCCGCCTGTTAAATTTTGGTAACTTGTGCGCTCAAATCCAACGTCATTCATCATACTCTTTAAGGTTTCTTGGTCTGGGTGCATGCGGATGGATTCAGCAAGATAGCGATAACTTTCAGAATCGTTAGCGATCAATTTCCCCATTGCTGGCAGCAGGCGAAAAGAATACTGGTCGTAGACTTGAGAAAGTAGCTCAGACTCTGGTTTAGAAAATTCCAGAACCAATAAGCGGCCGCCAGGCTTTAAAACACGATACATAGACGCGAGTGCTTTGGATTTATCAGTGACATTACGCAAACCGAACGCGATGGTAATGCAGTCGAAAGTATCATCAGGAAAAGGCAATGCCTCTGCATTGGCTTGAACGAATTTCACGTTACCAATAATGCCGTTATTAGCCAGTTTGTCACGACCAACCTTTAGCATCGAATCATTGATATCCGCTAAAATAACTTGTCCTTCGCTACCCACTAAGCGTGAAAACTTAAGTGTTAAATCACCTGTTCCACCAGCGATGTCTAATACACAATTTCCAGCACGAACACCCGATTGACTAATTGTATGGCGTTTCCAAAGGCGATGAACGCCACCAGACATAAGGTCATTCATTATGTCGTATTTTGTGGCGACGGAATGAAAAACTTGCGCGACGGCTTGTACTTTTTCATCGGTAGGAATTTCTTTAAAACCAAAATCTGTGGTTTTTTTCTGATCGTCTTGCATAAACTACTTCATCCTAGTGGTGGCATCGCACGCCGCTTTCTTTGTGTAACAGCTCTTTAACAGCTTTTGACAAGATGTATTTAATGGTGAGTGCTTATTGTAACCGCGACAGCAAGGCTCTGATACCGATTTTCGGTTCTATTTATTCCCCATGACTTTATTTCGGCCTGCCTCTTTTGCTAGATATAGCTGTTTGTCAGCTCGTGAAAATAACGACTCTGGCTCCTCTTGGGCGCTAAGCTCGGCGATACCAATAGATATGGAAATTGTAACTGGCTCACCCTGCATATTGAAGGGTGTTTTGACTACCGCAAGTCGGATGGCTTCAGCGCGTTCAATGGCTTGAGGAAGTGAAGTATTTGGGAACGCAATGACGAATTCTTCGCCACCATAGCGGAACATGAGGTCTTCTTTTAATAAAACGCTGCGAATTTGTTTTGGTACTAGCCTTAGTACTTTGTCGCCTGCGAGATGCCCCCAAGAGTCATTTACTCTCTTAAAGTGATCTATGTCACAAACCGCTAAACAAATGGGTTTCTTGGTTTTTTGCATGATTTTACAGAGTGGCAGAATGGTGTCTTGATAGGCTGTGCGGTTTGGTAAATCGGTTAAGGAATCTGTCATCGCCTGAGCAAGCTTTTCTTGTAACAGTGTGCGCAGTGATGCGGTGTCTTTTTCCATTCGTGTCACTTTGTTTTTCAGTGATGTGATGGATTGAGCTGAATGCTTTTCCTGCTCTATCATTTGTGCTCGATGCTCTGTCATGGTACTAGAAATAGTCGACAGTCGATCATTAATGAGGCTTTTTAAGCTATCTAAATCTTTTACACCATTGATGGCTAACGAAGTATCTTCAACTTGCATTTGAAGTTTTGTGTTAAAGCCTTCCCTACTTTCAGATAGTGATTTTTGTGAATGGTAGCTGGTAGAGATAGATTCATTGATGCTAGCGAGTTGTTTATTTAGTTGGGTTAGATAATTCGTCAAACTTTCTTGGGTTTTTCCTATGGCGATCATGATGAAGTTAATAACTTCATCAAGCAGTCCTGGAAGTTGTTGAATATTGTTGTTTCCCAGTAATGCTCTTTTAAGATCAACGATGTCTTCATCATAGATGCTTGGAAGCGATAAATTATTCATTAGCCCAGCAAAGGTGTGGCTAATTTGCGCCATAATTTCTTGATCATTATTTTTAGGTGCTGAATCAGAGTTCCGGTTAAAAAAGCGTTTTAAAAAAGAACTCTTTGATTGGCTTGTTACGTCTTCAGGTTGATTTAAGGTGTTCTCTGCAAGCGTTAAAAAGCCTTTTAGAAGCTGAGGCCATTGTGATGATACTTGCCAGTTCGAGCGTATTTGAGCTTCGAGCTGCTTCTTCTCATTTTGAGGGACTCTTTTACTGGTTTGCCTTTCGAGGAGGTCTATCAGCTCCTGTAATGTGCTACGGACCTGTTTGGCTCTATCCGTTAGTGCTTCGTCACTCTTTATTAAGAGTGGCTCGGCATTATTGAGCACATCTTGTATTTCTTGAGCCTTAGCCCCTTTATTGACAACTTGGCGAATTTGGCGAACAACGGAATCAAGTTCAGGGTCATTTCCTTCTGCCAGCATGCTGGTTCTAGAAACAGCTTTACGTAACGCTTCAATCAGTTTGTCACTTGATGATTCCGTCATATTGCCTCTTTTTATATTATTTTTGACGTTCTTTTTCGATCAAAAAATCGATCACTTTATAAATATTTTCATTGCCATTAGCTGTTTCTGCCGTCACTAGGTATTTGCCATTGACGATTAACCCTGGAACACCACGAGCGCCATAAGCACGTATTTTCGCGTCGGCTTGACTCAAACGGCTGTTGACAGCAAAAGAGTCGTACTGTTTACGAAATTCATCTTCACTAACGCCATAGTTTACAAAAAAGTTTGCAAGTGCGTCTTCAGAGTTTAGGTTACGACGCTCAACATGGATAGCATTAAAAAGATCTGCACGCAGTTTATGTTCAATACCAAGTAAGTCTGCCACGTAGAAAGCTTTTGCATGCGCTAACCAACCACGGCCGAAAACGGCAGGTAAGAATTTGAAGTCAACATCACTTGGCATATTCTCTTCCCAAGCTCGAGTAATGGGCTCAAGTTTGTAGCAATGTGGGCACCCGTACCAAAAAATTTCAGTTACTTCTATTTTGCTTGGATCACTGGTGCGAACTGGTGTTTTTATGGTTGTGTAGCCATTACCATCACTGTACTCAGCGGCCGTTGCCGGAAGTGAGATAAAGAAAGAAAGTATCAGCGCTGAAAACAGCTTTATCATGTGTAGCTCCTAATCGTGTAAATCAAAGTATTTTTATATCATGCACAGAATTGCAATAAAATACGATTCTATTTAAGGCTGAAGGTTCTATGTTATTAGCAAGTTTACATAATATTTACATGAAAAAAACCGTAGGCGAATTCTTATTTATGCATTTTTGTAATAATCGAAAAACCTTTAATTAGGTCAATTAACGTGATTCTGCCGACTTTGATGGTTTAACATGGCATATCACTGTGTTTGCTGGCATTATATACAGCTTATGAAATAAATATGAATGCCAATCCGAATCTACTGACGAATATCAACTTATGACCCCTTTTGACTCAAATTTCCAGTCCGCACACTTTATAAAGAGTGCTGAGAAACTTTCTCAATGTCCTCTAGACCAAGGTGTAGAAGTTGCCTTTGCAGGTCGCTCGAATGCCGGCAAATCGACGGCATTAAATACCCTTACGAACCAAAAGAAACTAGCGCGGACTTCAAAAACGCCGGGTCGAACTCAGCTTATTAATTGCTTTGGGATAAACGTTGAAGATCGTCGTTTAATTGACCTTCCAGGTTATGGTTTTGCAAAAGTTCCTATTGCTATGAAAAAAGTCTGGCAGGCACACATGCAAGACTATTTGATGAATCGTCGCTCTTTGGCTGGTGTTGTTTTAGTCATGGATATCCGCCACCCATTAAAAGAGTTTGATGAAATGATGTTGGACTGGGCTAAGTCCAATGGAATGAAGGTGCATGTCTTATTAACAAAATCAGACAAGCTAAAGCGTGGGCCAGCAAAGTCAACCATGTTAGCCGTTCAAAAAGCGGTTAAAGAGCACGGCGTTGATGGCACGGTACAGACCTTCTCATCGTTGAGTGGTGACGGAGTTGATGATCTGCGTATCAAACTGGCTGAATGGTTGGTACTTGACAATCTTGAAGGCATTCCAGTTTCGCCAAATGCTTAAAGCGGCAGGTTTGCTTGCGTTAACGAAAAAAAGCCTCATATGAGGCTTTTTTTACATTTAGTGAGTAGTGAACTGCTAATTTATTGTGGTGTTAAATACCTTCTTAAGAAGGTATCGAAATCCACCTCATCCGCCGCTTCAATCGCTTCCTGCTCGCGTAAAGAGCGTTCTGCTTTCTCCATGAATTCGTGTGTTAATTCGTCGGATAAAGGGCAAGCCATCCAGTTTGCTTGTTGTTCTTTTGATAAGGTCAGCATGGCACTTTGGTAGCCTTGTTCTGCTTTGCTGCGCTCTAATAATAGAGCAGAAGGCAAAAGGGCTTCGTTGGTTAATTTTTCTTTTTGAACCTCAACCGCTTGTTGATAAGCAGGGTTGCCTGTTTTAGTGGATAAAAAATCCGCGACTTCCGTCAGAGCATCAAGCATGTTTTCTGCTTTATCACGCAATTTTACTGGGCCTTGGCCAAAATCGAAGTTCATGTCTAAATCTCGGCCATGAGACGCAATTTCTTGCTGCATTTTACGTAGCTGGTTGCATTCTGCACTGCCTAGGCGCTCGTCGCCGCGCAACATGCAATACAGCAAGAAGACATCAATGAAATACAGGGTAGAAGACTGCATGCCAATGGAAGAGCTAGGATCTAGGTCCATAATGCGTACTTCAATGTATTCAACGCCTCTCGCTTGCAATGCAGCACTTGGGTGTTCGCCAGGCTGAGTGACACGTTTAGGGCGAATGTCGCTGTAATACTCGTTTTCAATTTGCAAAAGATTGCTGTTTAACTGACGGTACAGACCGTCGACCTTCACACCAATGTCTTGGTAACGCTGATAAGGTGTTTGCAACGCTTTTTTGACGGTACTGATGTACGTATCGACTTCGTTATAGCAAACGTATAAATCCGCTTGAGCTTTGTTCTGATAACCAAGGTCGCTCATACGAAGGGATGTCGCTTTAGGGCCAAACCACGTGTGTTTTTCAAGCTTTTCTAAGCTGTCAGGCTTTTTCGGTAAAAAGCTTTCGTCAATCGCAGGAGAGGCGCCGAACAGTAATGACAGCATCCAAGAGCTACGGCGAAAATTACGAATCAAAGCGAAATAGCTGTCCGATTGAAAGGCTTGTTTTTCTGCTTGAGAAAGGGCGGTTTTGCCTTTATAGCTTTCTAAGAAAGACCAGAAGTCTTGATCAAACGAGAAGTTGTAATGCATACCTGCGATACACTGCATGATCCGACCATAGCGGTTAGACAAACCTTCGCGATAAGCGCGTTTTAGTTTTCCTGTATTCGATTCGCCGTAATAAGCAATGGGGACATCTTCATTGCCCGCCAAGTAACACGGCATACTGGCAGGCCATAAACATTCGTCTTGCTTGTAGAGTTCATGATTAACCACGTTGTGGATATCGTCCAATTCTTTAATGACGCCTTCAACGCTAGGATGAACCTGCGTAATGAATTCCATCAAAGACTCAGAGTAATCCGTTGTAATGGAGCTGTGAGTTAACGCAGAACCTAATGCTTTGGGGTGGGGTTTGTGCGAAATGTGCCCTTCGGAACGATCAACTCGTAGCGCTTCTCGTTCCACGCCACGATGAAATGTTAATGCAGACGTTGTCGCGGCTTGCTGGCAATGGGTTGCCAGCGCTTGCAAAGCATTGGTTAAAGTGGTCAAGAAGTCTTCCTTCAATTGAATACGGCAAAATTAAATTTTAAGGATTGTACTCGCCGAAGCTTCTTTTCGGCAAGTCACAGATACCTTGTGCACAAAATATGCAGACTTCACCATGAAAAACGCGATGTTAACTAAACATCGCGTTTTGGATTTTCTATTCACAGCAACCGTAGGTCATAAAATAGCGGTTATAGGCGCATTTCAATACCCGCATCAGTCATGCGCTGCTTGGCTTCTTGAATACTGTATTCACCAAAGTGGAAAATGCTGGCAGCGAGTACCGCGTCGGCTTTGCCTTTGATAACTCCATCGACAAGATGATCAAGATTGCCCACACCGCCAGAGGCGATAACAGGCACATGAACCGCTTCACTAATGGCACGTGTTACGCCAAGGTCAAAACCATTTTTTGTACCATCACGATCCATACTGGTTAAGAGAATTTCTCCCGCACCGTATTCGACCATTTTTTTCGCCCATTCTACAGCGTCTAAACCAGTCGGTTTACGACCTCCATGGGTAAAAATCTCCCATTTATCAGGTTCGCCTTCGGCACTGACTTTTTTCGCGTCAATGGCAACCACAATGCATTGAGAGCCAAAACGTTGTGCGGCTTCACGAACAAATTCAGGATTAAACACCGCCGCGGTATTGATGCCGACTTTGTCTGCTCCAGCATTTAACATGCGACGAATATCGTCACAGGTACGAATGCCGCCACCGACGGTTAAGGGAATGAAGACTTGGCTGGCAATGGCTTCTACCATATGAACGGTAGTTGCTCGGTCGTCAGAGCTAGCCGTAATGTCCAGAAACGTGATTTCATCGGCGCCTTGCTCATTGTAGCGTTTAGCCACTTCTACTGGGTCGCCAGCGTCGCGAATGTCAAGGAACTGAACGCCTTTGACTACTCGACCATTGTCCACGTCAAGACAAGGAATAATACGTTTTGCTAAGCCCATAAATGACTCCTAATACCGCGTAAAGGTCTTCGTTGGATTATGAATAAGTGACCGTTATGGCTTGCCATCCCAGTGAAGGAAATTCTTGTAAAGCTGAAGACCGTCTTTGTGGCTTTTTTCTGGGTGAAACTGTACCGCGAAAACATTGTCTCGTGCGAGCGCGACGCAGAATTCTAGGCCGTAATCACAGGTGCCGGCGACTTCTGCTTTATTCTCTGGCACAACATAAAAACTGTGTACAAAGTAGAAGCGGGCATTGTCATCAATATCAGCCCAAAGCGGGTGGTCAATAGTATGTTTGACCTGATTCCAACCCATGTGCGGCACTTTTAGCTTACTGCCGTCATGGTCTGTGTGTTTTTCGCCAAAGAATAGAGCGTTGCCTTGAAAGTGGTTCAAACAGTCAACACCACCGTTTTCTTCACTGTGAGACATCAAAGATTGAATGCCCACGCAAATGGCGAGAAACGGTTTCTCCGCCATGGCTTTGCGAATGCTAGGCACGAGACCCGCATTGTGCATTTCGCCAATACAATCACGAATAGCACCAACGCCTGGAAGTAAAACACGATCAGCGGCATCAATGACGGCTGGATCGCTGGTCACAATAACGGAGGTGTTTTCATCCGCGACATGTTCAAGCGCTTTGGCAACCGAATGTAGGTTGCCCATACCGTAGTCGATGACTGCAACAGTAGATTTTCTCATATTACCCATGGGATTTTTGCTGTTACTCATACTAAGAGAATCCTACAAACAACCTTTAGTAGAAGGCATTTGGCCTGCCATACGCTCGTCAACCTCTAACGCCATGCGTAACGCACGACCGAAGGCTTTAAAAATAGTTTCTGCTTGGTGGTGTGTGTTCTTACCACGAAGGTTGTCTAGATGAAGCGTGACTTTCGCGTGGTTGATAAAGCCGTGGAAGAATTCAGAGAACAGATCCACATCAAAACCGCCCACTGAACCGCGAGTAAACGGCACGTGCATTTCTAAGCCGGGACGACCAGAAAAATCGATGACGACACGAGACAATGCTTCATCCAAAGGAACATAAGCATGGCCATAGCGCTTGATACCTTTTTTATCGCCAACAGCAATTTCAAAAGCTTGTCCTAGCGTAATGCCCAAGTCTTCTACCGTGTGGTGAGCGTCAATGTGAAGATCGCCAACCGCATGGATGTCTAAGTCAATCAGGCCATGACGTGCCACTTGTTCAAGCATGTGATCAAGAAAAGGCACGCCTGTGATGCAGTTGAATTTACCGGTACCGTCTAGGTTAATCGACACCTTGATTTGAGTTTCAAGCGTATTACGCTCGACACTGGCAATGCGATCGGACATTGATTGGTTTCTCCGCAGTGATTGTGGCGAGTAGCCGCCACTGAATAAAACATAAGTAGCCATTATAGAACGAGCGCTCTTTGGCTTCTATGTTTTATCTGAGTGTTTTTTTATGGGTTATTTCTATTGGACAACGCTTTGCATCGATAATATACAACATCGAATGCTATGATTAGGCGATTTTTAAATAAGCAGAACCCCACCCTAACCCTCCCCTTGAAGAAAGGAGAGGGAACTTTAACTCCTTCTTTTACTAAAAAAAGGGGGGAGTTGAGAGGGGGAAGAAAACCAAGCTCCTCCCCCTGCTAAGGGGGAGGTTGGGAGGGGGTTAATGTTTGTATCTAGGTTAATTCATTCAAGGAGTTGTTCATGGTTTGGATAAAGCGACTTTCATTATTAGTTGCCGGTTTATTGGCGTTCATTGTCGTATTGCTGGCGTATGTCATGCTGTTTGTGAATCCAAATGACTTTAAGGATGAGTTAAAAAGCGTCGCTTTGGAAAAAGCCAATGTGAATTTACGTTTGGACGGTGATATCAGCTGGTCGTTCTTTCCTTGGCTTGGTCTTGAGCTTGAAAACCTTGGTGTGGCGTTGGGTTCAGACGCGGAAATTTTACAGTTTGATCGCGCTGAATTCGGTTTGGCTATTTTGCCTTTATTAGAAAAAAAAATTCAGGTTAATAAAGTGAACCTTGTGAACTTGAAAGCAAGTTTAAACAAAGATGCACAAGGGCAAGGTAACTGGCAATTGGACATACCTGAGTCAAGCACCTCCCTCTCTGAAGCTGCATCAGGGTCTTTATCTGCTACGGCAACGCCTTCTGTCGAGGAATCCAGTGAAAGCGCGACCCCAGTGAATTTACCTGATATCCAACTCGATGAGCTACGCATTGAAAACGCGCAAGTCACATACCGCGATGAACAAACCAAGCAATTGATTAACGCAACTTTTAACGTGCAACTAAACGATGTGCAGTGGGATAAAGCATGGCCAATGGCGATGGACGTTGCGCTGACACAAAGTGATTTACAAGGTAATACGCCATTACAGTTAAAAGCGAAGTTGAACGCGAATTTAGCGGTGTTTCCAGAAAGGGAATCCTTGTCGTTAGACTCACTTGTGTTGTCTGGGGGCGTGTCTAGTGATGCGTTACCAACGAGCCCAATAGAAGTGAAATTAAGTGCGACTAATATTGACTTGGATTTGCCCCAAGAAAATGTCTTGGTAGAAGGGCTGGCATTTAGTACGTTGGGTGTGAATGTTGATGCCAAAATCCAAGCCTATCAAGTCTTGAGTAGCCCGCAATTTTCGGGTGTATTATCGGTAGGCGAATTCAATCCACGATACTTGATGACGCGTTTGAATCTGCCGATACCGGATATGTCGGATAACACCGCGCTGACCAAAGCACGAGCAAACATTACCTTCGAGGGTAGCTTGGATTCGATTATCGCTCAGCCTATCTCGATTACGATGGACGAAACGAAAATAGAAGCCAATGCGGTGGTGGATTTATCTCCGCTACGTTGGGATGTCAGTATTGCGGGTAAGAATTTAAACCTAGACCGTTACCTTCCCACGCCCGTTGAAGCCAGCCCAGAAGACGTCGTGATAAACAAAGACGATGGAGTCGCATCAAATACAAGCGCAGATGGTGCGGAACAAAATAGCAACGTAGCGGGCGCCGTACAAAATAGCGGTGATGTTGGAGAGTTGATTCCAGTGGATTTGATCCGAAGCTTAAACGGTCATGTCGGTGTTGTGTTTGAAGGCCTCACGGTCAAAAAAATAAAAATAGACAAAATAGAGTTGGATTCCACTCAGGCTAGAGGTTTAGTGAAAATCTATCCGCTGCGTGCTTCTTTGTATAAGGGCAATATCACCTCAAAAGTGAGTTTGGACGTACGAGGCAATACACCTATTGTCGATATATCCCCCGCCATTGATGGTGTGCAAATTCAACCTTTGTTAGTCGATTTTATGGACATGGATAAAGTCGCAGGCGCGACCTATTTAAACGGTGAACTCAGCGCGAGAGGCAACCAAATCGATGCTCTGATGTCATCACTGCAAGGCGACTTATTGGTAGAAATTAAAAACGGTGCTTTGGTGGGAACCAATTTGACAAAAACCGTCTGTGAAGGGATTGCCGCGATACGGAAAGAAAGCATTAACGAAGATCAGTTTGGCCCAGATACGCCGTTTGAAACCATGCGTTTTCCTGCTCATATTGTGAATGGAAAGGTTTCTACACCGGGTTTAAAAATAAGTTCGGCGGGTATTCAAGTAACCGGCGATGGTGTGATTTCTCTGCCGGATTCTTCCTTGAATTATCAAGCCAATGTTGGCATTGCGGGAAGCGAACTAGACAAAGCATGCCGTGTCAATGCCAAGCTAACCAAGCTGGCTTTTCCTATTGTATGCAAAGGACAGTTTAGCGATGACCCTGCCGGTTTGTGCCGCCCTGATATAAAAGGTTTTGGTAAGTTATTTGCAAATTTAGCGAAAGATGAGTTGAAGCTCAAATTAGAGGCTGAAAAGGTGCGTCTTAAAGAAAAAGAGGCTGAACTAAAAGCGGAATTAGAAGTGCAAAAACAAGCCGAGAAAGCCAGATTGGAGACTAAGTTAGCCGCAGAAAAAGCGCGACTAAAAGCTGAGTTTGAAGAAAAGCGTCAAGCCGAAGCTGAAAGAGCAAAAGAAAAGCTGAAAGAAAAATTAAAAAGTTTGTTTTAATCGCAGTTTAATTGAACTGCTGTAATCGTGAGAAATGAATGCAACCAGTTAAGAATTTTGCGCCCCGTGTTTTAGCGTGGTTTGATGAATACGGGCGTAAAAGCTTGCCTTGGCAAGAGAATAAAACACCGTATCGAGTATGGATTTCTGAAATCATGTTGCAGCAAACGCAAGTGACCACCGTTATTCCGTATTACCATAAGTTCATGGCGTCGTTTCCAAGTGTTGAAGTGTTAGCGCAGGCTGAGCAAGATGAGGTGCTAGCGCACTGGAGTGGGCTAGGATATTACGCTCGAGCGCGTAATATGCATAAAGCCGCGAAAATGCTGGTGGATGAATTCGACAGTGAGTTTCCACAAAGTGTCGAAGGTGTGTGTGAATTACCAGGCATTGGTCGTTCGACAGCGGCGGCTATTCTATCTATTTCTCGTGGTGTCCAAGCCGCGATTTTAGATGGCAATGTAAAACGCGTACTTTCACGTTTTCATGCGGTGCCCACTTGGCCAGGTGAAAAGAAAACCGAAAATGCCATGTGGGAGCTTGCTGAAAATTACATGCCAATTGAGCGCTGTGGTGATTACACTCAAGCGATGATGGATTTAGGGGCAACGCTTTGTACTCGCTCCAAACCGCAATGTTTGCTTTGCCCATTAGAAAGCGACTGTGCCGGTCGGCAAACACCAGATCCCACTCAGTTTCCTATCCGTAAACCAAAAAAAGCCGCCAAGCCAGAAAAGAGCATTCAGTTGTTGGTATTAATGAATCAACAGGAACAGCTACTACTAGAAAAGCGCCCTCAGACGGGGATTTGGGGGGGATTATGGAGCCTGCCTGAACTGGCCTCTGATGAGTCAATAGTGCTGCATATTGAGCAACGATTTAGCGCACAGGTGAGCTCTGTCATACCCTTGTCATCTTTTAGACATACTTTTAGTCATTATCATCTGGATATTTCCCCAAGCCAAATTCAAATGGCAGCAGCCAATTGGATAATGGAAGGGGATAAATACCAATGGTTCAGTCAACAAGAGGCGTTAGCGCTTGGCTTGCCTGCGCCGGTGAGAAGTATTTTAGAAAAAATAATTTAAAATAAGTGACTTAGAATGCACGCTCTAGAATGCGCGTTCTAGGGCGCGATGACAAAAAATATTGGAAGTGACCATGTCCCATCAAAGCCCCCACTATTTTCAACGTGTATTAGAGGTCTTTCTTTCGTTTTTGCTGCTTGGCTTCACCAGCTTTGGTGGGCCGGCGGCGCATTTAGGGTATTTTAATCAAACGTTTATCCAGCGAAAAAAGTGGGCGAGCGATGTCCAATATGCGCAATGGGTAGCATTAAGCCAGATTGTTCCAGGTCCTGGTTCTAGTCAAGTTGGCTTTGCTCTAGGTTATCATCGTGCAGGTTATCTGGGTGGCTTGGCTGCGTTCATCGGTTTCACGTTGCCTTCTTTTATTGTCATGGTGCTATTGGCTCAGTTTGGTAGTCATTGGCAAGGCAGCACTGTGTTTGATGGCGTCGTTCATGCCTTAAAACTGTTGGCGGTCGTCGTGGTAGCGGATGCTTGTGTCAGCATGTGGCGCTCGTTTTGTCAGTCCAGAATAATGGCGGTCATCGCCTTATTTAGTGCGGCGTTTATTGTGCTTTATCCATTTGGTTTTGCGAGTCTAATTGTTTTATTCATGGCGGCTAGTGTTGGACTGCTGACTCCTTCTGTTATTTCCTCCGCCGATGAACCTTTGCCTAAAATTAGAGGGGCAGGGTTAGTGTTTGTCTTGGCGATATCACTGTTTCTTGTCAGCTTTGTATTGGATACGGGGCTGAGTGGTTTGTTTGCAGGCTTTTATCAGGCAGGTGCGCTGGTTTTTGGTGGTGGCCATGTTGTTCTCCCCATGTTGTCAGCGTTTGTCTCAGATATCGTGTCTGATGCGAATTTATTATTAGGCTATGCCGCCGCTCAGGCGGTTCCGGGCCCTATGTTTTCCATGGCCAGCTTTCTTGGGGCAGCAGCTGCGCCTGAAGGTGCTAATCTTTGGGTGTGGGCGGCGGTTGCGACAGTCGCGGTATTTCTATCGGGCTTGTTACTTATGTTGAGTGCTCAAAGTGTATGGCAGGGTTTGTCCCGCCATGCGCGCTTTCGTTCTGCTGTGGGCAGCTTGAACGCAGCGGTAGTAGGCATATTAATAGCAGCTTTGTATTATCCTATTGGCACATCAAGTTTGGTGGGCTGGTGGGATGTTGTTGTGGTGGGAATTGGATTTGCTTGGTTGAAGTACAAACGCCCACCCATCCTTCTTTTGATTAGTGCATTTGTCCTGCTTGGGCTCGCTCGAAGTTATCTATAGTGTTTTTTAAAGACTGACTCCCTGTTTCTACAGAGGGGGTTGTTATCTTAGCTTATTCACATGAAGCCTTGAATTTTGCTGTGTTAGCGCCATTATTCATCTCATACCCTATATGATGGCGAGTGATCCTTATGGCGAATACTGTTTTTTGTAAAAAGTTCCAGAAAGAAATGGAAGCGTTAGATCGTGCGCCATTACCCGGTGCTAAAGGTCAGGAGATTTTACAAACCGTTTCTAAACAAGCGTGGCAAGAGTGGCAGTTGCTTCAAACCATGATGATCAATGAAAAGCAGCTAAATTTGATGCAACCTGAGTCACGTAAATACGTAATGGAACAGATGGAGAAGTTTTTTAATAATGAAGCAACCGAGAAACTGGCTGGTTATGTTAGTCCGGATGACATTAAAGAGTTGTAACCTACTTTAGTACGAATTTGCTTTTGCTAGTTTAAATAAAGCGTCGCTTGTTGGCGTTATTTTACACAACAACAAACGACGCTTTTTTATTGCTTCATCTATTGCTTGTTTTATTGAGTGACGAAGCTCGCAAATAAAATATCTTGGACCGGCGTTTTTCCTGTTTCTTCTTCCAAGGCTGTGTTAACTGCAATAGCAGCATCTGCGCGCGTTTTCTCACGTGCAATCGCACCAGTGACTTGTTCTGTGGTCCGAGAGCTAAGAAACATGACTATGGCATCTCTGACCAGTGGCATGTTTGCTTCAATTAACTCTTTTTTGGTTTCATCCGTGCGAATGCTTATGCTGGTTTTAATGTATTTAAGTTGAGATTCATTGCCTACATGATTGACGACAAAATTAGGTTTTAACTCAACATAAGCCGGTATCGGTTTTTCACCTTCTTCTTCTGCATAGCTTATGCTGCTCATAACGCTGCAAAGTAGTAGTAGCGCAAATGTGCGTGGCTTGTTAGATAGGGACATCATCAATGACATGTTAGGCTCTCGTATTCATTCCAATTGACAGTATACTAACTGGCATTAAAGCGTTGTGTCAGTAGGTATTTTGCACTTTTCTATTTTCCTGCTGTCTTAAGTTTTGTTATTCAATTAAAAATATCCATTTAGTCAGTTTAGGGATCTTCGTATATGTTTGCGTTTTTATCTGCTCGTCGTTTTCATGGTTTGGTGGCATTGACGGCTTTTGCCCTTTTGGCGGTGGCTTTTTATATGGAATATCAAATGGCGCTTGAGCCTTGTCCTCTTTGTATGTTGCAGCGCATTTTCTTTTTCTCTATAGGGGTTGTGTCTTTGGCATCGGCCTTAACGTCCAGTCAAAAAGCGCGACAAGTATGTTCTTGGATTGTGGTGGTATTGTCTTTTTTTGGCGCGGCCTTGGCTGTGCGCCATTTGTATTTGCAAAGCCTTCCAACGGATGAGCTACCAGCGTGTTTACCAGGGCTGAGTTATATGTTTGACGTATTTCCATGGCAAGAAATTATGCAAGCCATGGTGATGGGAACGGGTGAATGTGGTGACGTCGTTTGGACCTTTCTGGGTATTAGTATTCCCGGTTGGACCTTGGTGGCTTTTGTCGGCATGGCCTTCATAAATATTCTTATTGCGTTACGTGCTATCAAAAGAACATTTATCTAATAAAAGGTTACAAAACCCCTCAGGCGATTGTCTTGCAGGAGATTACGTATCGGAATATGCTTGAGATAAGCTAAGAATAATTAACACCTGATGGAGTTATCATATGTTAGAAAGTTGTAAAACAGCCCAAGAGCGATGGGGCGGAGTTCATGTGATTATTGATCGTTGGTTAGAGCAACGTCGTCAGCTAATAGAAATGTGGGTGTATTTACGTGATCGTGGGGAATTTACGCCGACGGACACGCCTAAGATTCTAAGCGTGTGTGAAATGCTGGTGGATTATGTTTCAGCGGGTCATTTTACTGTTTATGAGCAGCTCGCATTGGAGGCGAAGGAATTTGATGATGATGGAGCCTCTGTGCTGTTGCGCAATTTATTGCCTCTTATTGATAGCTCAACAGAAGTGGCTGTTGAGTTTAACGACAAATATGACACGAAAGAGCATTGCAATGCTCAACTTGAGGCTTTGCCTTTTTCATTACAAGCGTTGACGCTGGTAATGGTTGAGCGGTTTCAATATGAGGATCAGTTAATTAAGGAATTACATGAAGCGCACAGTGAAAAAAGCGCTTAAGCTTAGCTTAACTATTTTCTGCTCTGCGGCGTTGTTGTCTTGCTCTGCTGAGGCGCCAGTTCGAACCGCTAAATACGCAGTTCAGGGTTTGTATTCTGCGGTGCTAAGCGACGATGGTTCATCAGCCTTGGTCGGCTCTATTCAGCATGGTGGTAGTTATTGGATAAATGCTGTCAATGAACGTCGTTTTAGCTGGAATGACGCCCAAGGCGAATACTCATCATTCATTGGTGTTGATATTGATCCAAGTGGCCAATATGCCGCTACTGGTGGCTCCCGTACGTTAGTGTTATGGAATACAACGACGGGGAAATCGGAAGGGTTTTGGACGACGCCAGGCGATGTTCAATCGGTGAAACTGACTCAAAACGGCGATTACGCCTTAATTGGGTTAAACGATCAAACCGCGCGTTTCTTTGATGTTAAACGGGGTGGTATCAAACAGACGTTACGAACGGGATCCACAGTTCGTGCCGTTGATATTACACCGGATGGAGCGCTCGGTATCACAGGTGACGATTCCTCGAATGTGATTCTTTGGGATATGCAATCCGGTGAAAAAAAATACGAATGGCCGCTGAGTAATCGTATTGGCAGTGTGGCATTGTCGGCTAATGGTAAATACGCGTTCGGTGCAGCCAAGTTAGGTAATGCAAAAATTTGGTCGACTAGAACAGGCAAAGAATTAACCGTTCTTGATACTGGTGCATTGAAATACCGTAATATCACGATTAGCCAAGCTGTTTTCTCTCAAGACGATAGATCCATTCTTATTGGTGAAGTGAATAGCAATGTTTCCCTCGTTCAGGTGAGTACCGGCATTGTTCAAAAAGAGTGGACACTTTATACCCCGAAAGGACGACCTTCCGGTGCCAGTGTTATTGCCTTGGCATTTGGGGCAGACAGTCGCTATTACGCCATTGGTAGTAATGGCTATCTAAACGTACTGGAATAATTGATGTCAAATCGAGACACTGAATCCGCTGTTCGCTCTTCAGTAAACAACTTAGAAAGTTACAAGTCAGAAAATCATAAGCCTTTGACACCAGCGCTTTCCAACTGGGCGGCTCTTTTTTCGATCCAAGCATGTATCTCGGTTGCTGCTGGTGCGTTCGGTGCGCACGCCCTTAGTCGTATCCTTGATGCTAACGCACTTGGCTGGTGGCATACTGGCAGCCAATACCTTATGTACCATGCGCTTGCGGGTCTTATTGTCGTTGCCTTGTCTTCTTATTTACCGTCTTGCAAAAACATATTGGCTCTTTTTTTTATAGGCAATATGGTGTTTTCAGGCAGTTTGTATGTCATGGCATTAACAGGCTATACGCTTTTAGGCGCTGTGACGCCGATAGGTGGTTTATGTTATCTCGTTGCTTGGGGTTGTTTGGCTTGGCAGTTATGGCGATCAACGGCATCTAAAGCGACATCAGACTAGGCTGCATCGAAAACAAGAAGCAAAGCGGGACAGAATATTGTTTTTCGGGTAGGATACGTGCCCGCCAGATCACCATAAAACCATGGTCGATCAATAACCGAATTGAGCCTAATGGACTTAACCGTTAGCTTCTTTACTATAGAACACATTAAGCGATTTGAAACCATGCAAGAGCAAAACACAGGCAGTCAAGAACCCATTAAAAAACGCACCATTCGTAGCTTTGTTGTACGTGGCGGACGAATGACGGAAGGTCAACAGAAAAACTACGATGCAAACTGGGCCGTGTATGGTTTAAATCTTGCTGATGGTCGAATTGACTATGCGGTTGTGTTTGGTCGTGAATCAGACGTGGTGCTTGAAGTCGGCTTTGGTATGGGTGCGTCGTTGGTTGAAATGGCGAAAAATGCACCAGAGAAAGACTTTATCGGTATTGAAGTGCATCCGCCAGGTGTTGCTAAACTGATGATGTTAGCAAAAGAAGAAGGCATTACTAATTTACGTGTGTATTGTGATGACGCTATAGAAGTCATGGCGAACTGTTTACCACAGAACACCGCGAGTGCTTTCCAATTATTTTTCCCCGATCCTTGGCATAAAAAGAAGCACAATAAGCGTCGTATTGTTCAGCCTTTATTTGCCCAACAAGTGGCAAATGTATTAAAGGATGGAGGTCATTTTCACATGGCAACAGATTGGCGGCCTTATGCGGAGCATATGATGGGAGTGATGGAGGTACAGGAGGGTTACCAGAATGCTGCAGGGAAAGGCTTGTATCATCCGCGGCCAGAGTGGCGTCCACTGACTAAATTTGAACAACGCGGTGAGCGTTTAGGACACGGTGTTTGGGATTTGATTTATACATCTAATAGTATTGGCTAAATATCTAGCTCTACCCTAAATAGGGTTTATTAAAAGAAATTTTATCTTGTTAAGAGAGGCGAGTGGTGACAAAAGGTCAATTATCCCCAGATCAATTTGAACAAAAATCTGTATTAGAAAAATATCAATTTGATCATCAAGACGATGAAATTGATTTAAAAGAACTTGTTGTTGCACTTTGGCAGGGTAAAATTACAATTATTGCCGTGACGGTTATTTGTGCTGCCATTGCTATTGCTTATGCATTGTTAGTGAAAGAAAAATGGACTACCGAAACCGTAGTAACAGCGCCACAAATCAGTGATTATTCGGCTTATCAAAAAATGGTGAATAATTTCCAGCCAGTATTTGATATTTATCAAGGAGATGGTGCTTTGTTGGTTAGTAATAAGCTGGATGGCTTTCTTCTTTCTAAAAATTTGTTCCAAATTTTCATACAACAATACCAGTCTAGAGCCAATAAAAAAGCATACATCTCTTCGTCTTCTGATTTTCAAGCAGAATTGACGGTTTTGCAAAAAGATATGAAAGAAGAAGACTATAAAAATGCTGAAGCCAAATTGTATGGTGAGTGGTATCAAAAATTGACTGAAAATGTAGCTACCACTAAAAGTGGTATTGAATCATATACTTTGCAAGGCATACAGCACACTGCTGAAAAGAGCTTCGGCTTTTTAAATGGGTATGTTGGGTACATCGAAATGAAAGCTCAGAATATCGCGCTTGCTAATTTGAAGTCAGCGGTTGAGGGTAAGCACAGTGAATTAGGTCAACAAAAAGCCTTGTTGGTAGATCAGGCAAAAAGCCGATTGAAAAGTGAGCAAGAGCTGGCAAAATATGCTTTGAAAATTGCTCAGGCGGCTGGTGTGAGCCAGCCTCAGCAAAATTTAGGGAATCAAGAGTTATTTGTAATTAATATTGGTTCAAATGCGTTAGAAGCTAAAGTGAAAGTCTTAGACAGCCTTAGTCTTAATCAGCTTAATATTATAGATCCGAGACTGCAGGTAGTTGACTCAAAGCTAAATTTATTGGGGTCTTTGAAAATAGACTCCACGGTTTCCTTTCAAACGTTTCGATATATTGAATCGCCAGAAAAGCCCCTTGGTCGTACATCGCCTAAACGGTCTCTAATTGCTATTTTAGGTGCTTTGTTGGGTGGAATGCTAGGTTGCTTCTTGGTGTTGATTAGATTTGCGCTTCGAGAAAAATAATAGGCGTTTTAAATTAAAGTCCTAGCAAGTACTTGTTCGTATGGTTAAGTGAACAGTCCAAGTTGTAAGTTTCTTTTATTATAATAATAAAAAGGCGCATTCCTATCTTCGATTCTGGCTTGGCGGCTGCCATCACGATCACGTTGGAAGTAATAAAAGTAAACGCACATCGCTCGCTCGTTGATCATGTGATGCCGCCGCATGACTCGCCTCTCGACGTACAATGTTGTAGGCAAGCAACATCTCCCACATTTCTTGGTAGATTAGATCGACTTTCTTACTGCGCAACGTAATGGCGTTGTTGAGCATGGAAGATTTGATGTCACGAACTCCTAGTTCAATTTCCCAGCGCTGATGGTACAGCAGAGCAATTTTATCAGCTGGGTAGTCGCTGATAGGAAGTGATGTCAGTACCGTCTTGGCTTTACCTTGAACGTCATAGGTTATAGCTCGTACATCCCAATATTTGGGCAGATTAGAGTCCTTCTTGCGTGCTTGTAGGGAGACTTTCATACGCCATCGCCATATTCTTCAATGACCTCATACACAGTGTTACTGCGTTTGGGGATTAACCAATGTCGTTCATTTCCCCATTCATCAATGCATGCATGAGATTGGCACTCCAAAAATTTCGGTCTAAGAGTGTAATACTGCGATCTGGAATCTTATCTAACATGACTTCTGCTAATATGGCGTTTCAGCTTTCCGATAAACGCCTATCTGAGCATCAAAAATAACGTGGGAATGAGTATTAATCAGAGCAAAAAATCCGATAAAGAAAGCTTAATCGGATTTTCTGAGGCTATTCAATTAAATTTAACCCTGAAGTGAACAGCGTTAGGCTCACTGAGAGCCTCTTTTTTTGTTTCTTATTTATTATTCCCCTTGTTTTCCCGGTGCTTCATTTGTTCACGAAATACTTTTTTACTGAACGTTTTCTGGTGTTGTTTTTGTGCGTATGCCCCCTGTGCTGAGCGAGCATTATAGGCGTCTTCTTTGAGCAGTTTTTGGTAATTCTGCCAATGATATAAGGGCAATATACCACTTTCTAAGGCTTGTAATACTTGACAACTAGGTTCGGTTTGATGGGTGCAGTTCGTAAACTTACATTCCTTGGCTAGCCGAATAATGTCGTCAAAAGTTTGCTCTATGCCTTCTTGTGCATTGAGTAATTTCAACTCACGAATGCCGGGAGTATCAATAAAAAGAACGCCTTGTTCGTTGATTATCAACTGTCTTGAGGTGGTTGTGTGTTTCCCTTTATCGTCGTCTTCACGTATTTCACTAACAGATTGAATATCGCTTTGTTTTTTCTGAGCATGAGTGAAAAGTGCGTTGACTAAAGAAGACTTTCCTACACCAGAAGACCCAACCATCGCGATAGTGGCCGTGGGTATCAGAAAATGAGAAAGCGATGATAGTGAGTCTGGCTTTAACACCGAAACCCCCGCAAGGTTATGCACGGATAAAGAACGGATTTGATCTAGAAAACCGTCAACATCGTCCGTCAAATCGATCTTATTAAGCACAATAACAGGTTCTATCTGACATTCGTAAGCCATGGCAAGATAGCGCTCTAATCGCTTAATATTAAAGTCGCTGTTTGCACTGGTGACGATGAACAGATAATCCAAATTGGCTGCCATCAGCTGACGTTTATGGTTACTTAAGCGCTCTAACTGGTTCTTGGCCTCAAGTACTTTAAGAATACGAAAGTGCTCGTTAGTACGCTCAGTAATAACCCAATCACCCACGCAAAAAAAATCGCTCACAGGCTGAAAACACTCTGGGCAGAGTAGCTCGACTTCTCCTTCAGGCCAATTGCTGCCTAATCCTTTGATCACTGATCGATGTATGGCACTGATACGAAAGATCAATAATTCATTTGATTGTAGTTTTTCAAATGTTTGCGTGTCTGTCTGTTGCAAAAAGAAGTGATTCCAACCTAAAGGCTGTAATGTAGAAATATTCAATGTTTTAGCTCCGGCTAAAAAGAACAAAAATTAGTTGGATAAAACTAAAAACGCCGGATAAGACAAAGCAAAGAAAGACGCCCAAAATGGGGCCTTAAAAGAGAGGAGGTTATAGAAAAGTGCTAATGAAAGTATTAACGCAGTTCTAAATTCTAACGCTCTGTGCTGTCTGAATCGGCGTTGAATTGAATACAATCATCAATAATCTCCTTGTAGGTTTAATAGAGTCATAATTCTGTGGGAGTTTGTTCATTTGGTCAAGTTGAAACAGCGAGATCGAGAAAAATAAAAGAGCTGATTCACTTCTTTATTCTATACGAAGAGCAGTAACTGATTGTTAAATCGGCAAAGAAGCGTAGCTCAATAACAAGGCTTCTATCTCATCCGTAGGCATTGGTTTAGCGTAATAATAACCTTGGCCATAAAGGCAACCCATTTTGATGAGAGTATCTGCTTGAGTTTTTGTTTCAATACCTTCTGCAATAGCATTGCAATTGAAGGAGGTCGCCAAGGTAATTGCCGCGCAAACGATGGCTTTTTTATTGGCGCCGTCTTCAATATCACAGATGAAAGATCGATCTATTTTGATGTTATTCACTTTGATATTACTAATGTAAGACAAAGAGCTCATTCCTGTTCCAAAATCATCGATAGCCAGAGTAATACCTGCTTGTTTAAAGTCATCTAGGCGACTAGCTATATAGTCGATATTGATGCTTGTCGACGATTCAATGAGTTCTATTTCTAACTGTTTTGTATCGATTGAATACTGTTTTAGTAGCGCCAAGGTGAACTCTAATAAATCGGGATCAAGCAGGTTATAAGGCGATAAGTTAATAGCGATGGGTGTCGATAACCCCTGTGTTTTCCATAGTGCTAATTGTTGAATCGCGCTTTGAATCACATAGCGTCCAAACTCCTGAATACGACCACTTTGCTCAATCAAATCTATAAAATGCACAGGCGCAAGAATTCCATCTGTCGGATGATACCAACGCGCTAACGCCTCAACGCCAATGATATCCCCGCTGTTTAATTCAACTTTAGGCTGGTAATGGAATTTAATTTGCCGTTCTGATAGTGCGCTTTCTAGGTCTGCACGTAGCCGTAATCGTTGGTGGCCGAGTTGTGTGTTTCGTTCACTGAATATGCTCCAGCCACTGCGTTTTTGCTTGGCTTCATACATGGCAATGTCTGCACACACCATCAATGATTCAGCGTCTTTTGCATGACTTGGGTAGTACGCAAGGCCAATACTGGCACCAGTGTTAATCGACAGTTTATGGATCATAATAGGCTCATTACAGACGTCTATTAATTTCTGAGCGAGTTTATGAGCCTCTTCTATCTCTAAATCAGGTGCCCAAATAATAAATTCATCACCACCAATACGCATGACTGTTTGTGTCGGATTAAGGGCTAAAGCAAGCTTTTGGGAGACTGCTCTGAGTAATACATCACCTGAAGAGTGGCCAAAAGTATCATTTACTTCTTTAAATTTATCGAGATCTATTACAAACAAGCAGCCTCTAGTAGGTGTTTCTAAAAGTGTTTCATTCGTTTTTTCATACTCCGATGGTGTTTCGGGCATGATGTTTTGCATCATATTGATCAAATACAGTCTGTTCGGTAGGCCGGTCAGTGAATCATACGTCGCGAGTCTTTCAAGTGCGTCATTTTTACTTTGAACCCGCTTAGCCATCCACGATGACAGCGTAATAGCGAGCCAAACTGCCATCCAAAAAACAATGAATGAGGTTAACGATAAACGTTTAGCAATAAGGTCAAGAGCTGTATCAACGCTACTTGCCGCTTCTATCATGACAATTTTGTAATCTAGCCCTTCTACTACTTGCCAAAGAAAGCGTTTCCCATCAATTTTTTCAAGGCCGTTCACCATAGACATAGGTGATGATGGTTTGTTTTGACTTACCTTTGTGTGTATTTTTTCTTTAATAATCGTTATTTGAGAAAAGGTCATATTATGATTAAGCGACCAGTCAAGTTCATCCCCATGAGCTTCAACATACAATAGCTCTGTGCGGACATGGTCATTTAAATAGGTAAGTTCAATAAGGTGCTGTAGACGTTGTGTCGCTTCATTGTCTGCTTCGACAAGCTCGGCATGAAACAACATAGCTTGTCGATGAAGGGAAACGGCTTCTGAGTCTATACCCAGCTGAGAAGACAGACGATAAGACACAACCACATAAATCGTAGACACAAACAAAGCTACGGCAAGGCAGACAAGAATCAACCTTAAACGCAATAGCTTGTCTCTCTGTAGCTCTAACAGTGGCGGCATATCGTTCCTGAAAATGGGACAGAGTATTACTTATTTTTAGCGCTACTAATGCCAGCTAAATGATAAACAGGACACCATCCAGAAATGAGAGAAATCAAATTAAGCACCCCAAAGGTGGCTAATAATATTTCTAATATAGGCTCTTGAAGATAACCGTTATTTAATAGTAAAAAACCAATAATAACGATTCCTATCACGCCTCTTGCTATGCGATCGATAGGGTGTAGGTTCTTCTTCATCATCGTGTCTCTCCAGTCGATTTTATACATTGTACCGTCAGCGTAAATTATCTATTTGCCAGAAAAAAAACAATGTTAAGACTGTAAGGAATTGCGTCGTAATGTAAGGCACGATTTGGTAATGAGATGGCCGTAAAACTGCTTAGCCATCAAGCTAATGTCATTTAATCTGTTGTACTGACGTTACAAACTATCTTATTAACACTAGCAAGACTCTCTCAGCACTACAGTGTTAGGTGCAAATCAAAATGGTGGGAGGTTTCATCGAGTAGTCCATAATTTCAAGCATCACTCCTTTTTATCTGACTTCCGTGTAATGCAGTGGTTTTAGGTTTTCTTGTTAAGGATGAATTCGTGCGGTTGATGATGTCCGCACCTTCGTTAATTTGAGCGGTTTTTTTGGAGTAGTTCGAAGTTTATTCCATTAAGTACGTGGGTAATCTAAGATTAACCTAAGTTCAATGTTGATCGGGCAGGGCCGTTTTAATGTTTTTAAGCTTTCTACGTCCAAACAATCTATCCCAAAAAATGATGCGTGTTATTTTTTTCATATATTTGGCTGTAACTTGTGTAATTACAAGTATGCAGTTCTTCAGCGAATATGTGAAAACACAGGACTCAATACTTAATGAATTGAAACAGTTGGAAGAAACCGTCCGTGAGCCTATTTCTACCAGCTTATGGCAATACAACGAAAATCAATTGAATGTGCTCATTGCCGGATTGGTTAAAATGCCCATTATCGAAGGTGTCGAGGTTTTCGATAAAGATGCCCAAGCCATGTTTTCTAAAAAATCCTACAACTCGGGCTCAGCCCCATTGTCTCTTTTCGATACGACGTCAGATTTAAATTGGACACTTAATGGAGAAAGCGTCTTTCTTGGAACACTTGTGCTTTATTCATCGTCCGAAGTCGTTTTAGATCGAGTTTTATTTGGTTTTACTCTGATTGCCATTACAGCAATCATCAAGTTATCTATTTTGTTTTGGCTGTTTGTCTGGGCATTTGATCGTTATTTGGCAAGCCCTTTGAAGGAGCTAATGACTCAAGTGAATGAAGTTCAAATGAGTCCTAATATGAGTAAGCGGATTAATCTGTCAAACATTGAAAATAACGAGATCAGTCAGCTTCAAGAACACATGAATACGATGTTATCCACTCTAGAGATGGACCGAGAACAGCTATTAGAGAATGAGCAAGCTAAGCGAAATTGGTTAGAGGATGCCGTTGCTAAGCGTACAGAAGACTTGCAGGTTTTGAATAAAAAATTGGAAGAACTGGCCACAAGAGATTCTTTGACAGGCATACTGAATCGGGGCAGTTTCTTTGAAATGGCGCAACATTTACTGATTCTGTCACAGCGTCAAAAATCGCCAGCATCCTTTTTGTTGATCGATTTAGATAATTTCAAAAGGGTCAACGACACTTATGGTCATTTTGTTGGTGACAAAGTACTTATCCATTTCACGCAGACCATTCAGAAGTCTTTAAGAAAATCTGATCTCATTGGCAGAGTTGGTGGAGAAGAGTTTGCCATATTTCTCCCTGATACAGGCAATGATGATGCTTTCCAACTTGCCGAAAAACTACGAAAAATCATTAGCCATTCTGTGTTGGAAGTGGATGGTAACGTCGTGGCTTATACAGTGAGCCTTGGCGTTGAGTCATCCGAGCCAAAAGACCATTTAATTGATGAGTTATTTAAACGCGCCGATTTGAAGTTGTATGGTGCCAAAGATAAGGGTCGTGATCGTGTTGAGAAATAAGAAGCTGAGCAATAAAAAAACGAACAGCCAACGATTAAACCATTTCTCATTTCTGATGGTCTTTCTGGTAGGCATCAGTGTGCCTCATATCGGCTCTGCTGCGGCGTTAAAAGTGTGTTACGACCAATGGCCGCCAATGACAATATTTCCATCGGAAGAGGACTCTGAGCGTGGTGTTGTTATCGATATGCTGGAGCAAATATATTCATCAAATGGTTATCAGCTCGAATACTATGAAGTGCCTCTAGCACGAGGGTTGAATATGGTGAGAGAGGGGCTTTGCGATATATTGCCGGAATACTTATATTCAAAAAATCCAGACGACCATTTTGTCTATGCCGACGAAGAAACGTTTGCCTACACCTCCGCCTTTGTTGTTAGGCGAGATGATCCGTGGCGCTACAATGGGATTCAATCTTTAACGGACAAACGCATTGCTACTGGACCTGGTTGGGACTACAGCTCAATGAGTGCTGGTTACCAGAATTATATTGACGATCCTAAAAATTCTAATTTCGTAGAAGTGGTTGCTGGTTACGATGATGTGGTTGACCGAATTTTCCAGATGATCAGTGAAAATAGAGTCGACTTATACGCAGACAATGACCTTGTCCTTCAGTACGTTTTAAATCGTCTCAACCTGAATGATGACCTTCAAATAGTACGCCCTGGTTTAGAAAAGAAGTTGGTTGAAAGGCCGATTTTTTCCAAACATATTCCCGCTGAAACAAGACAAGATTTGATCAGAATTTGGAATGAAGGCCGCTTGGATATGAAAGGTGAAAAAGAGCAAGTTCTTCTTAATAAGTACAAGGTTTCATTGGCAAATTAGCGTAAGGCTGGCCTGTATACCTTTTGAATTATTGGAAACTTAATAGATGGTTCACTATCAAATCAACTTATTGAATAGCTGACCCTTTTAAAATTGACTAGTTCGACAATGAACCTGAGTCGCCATTACCATTGCCATCACTAAGAGACATCTACTGAAATGCTAAGAAATGCAACTGAACTCCATCTTGAACCGATTGATGCTGTTATCACTTGGGTCAATGGGGATGCTGAGAAACACCGTAAGACGCGACAAGAATATATGACCATTGAGCCTTCGCCACTGCATGAAAATGCATCGAACCCTCATCGGTGGTTGTGTAACGATGAAATCTTGTACTGCATTCAATCGATCGAAAACCATGCGCCATGGGTAGGTAAAATCTGGATTGTTGTTGATGAAGAAGGCCCTGATTTATCAAGCCTCTCGGAAAACATTAGGGTCAAGGTGCATCTTGCCTATCATTCAGAAATTTTTGAAGGGTTCACGCAAGTGCTCCCCACATTCAACTCTTTAACCATTGAGAGCATGCTGTGGCGGATTGAAGGGCTGAGCGAGCGGTTCATGTACTTTAATGATGATGTGTTCTTGACTGCGCCCCTAAAACCGTCAGACATTTTTGACGGGCTTACTCCTATTTTTCGAGGCAAGTGGGTTGACTATAGCGGGTTGCTTGGCAGTGCCGAAGCACGGGATGACCCTGCGAAATTCCACTATTTTATGCAAATAAATGCGTCCCAAATTATCGGTTTTCCCGCTACGGAGCTGTTTTCTGCTGCCCATGTCGTGCATCCTTTTCGACGTTCCAAAATGGCCGAATTGTTTGCGCTGTATCCCGATTACTTCCTCAGTAACATAAAATACAGATTTCGGAACTTGGAACAATTTCTCCCGCAGGGACTGCATAATCATGCTTGTATCAGAGACAACGAGGCCAAGCTCGGCACGACAGATGACCACCTTCACATCACAAGCGGACAGGGAAAGGGGCAACCTCCAGCCGATACTCTAGCACTGCTGATCAGAGCGACGAATCCTGAAATCAAGTTTCTATGCGTTAATGACCTCCCTCAACTGGTAGAAATCATCCCGAACGCAGTTGAATGGATAGCTCAGGCTATTGGCGGGTTTCCGGTGCACGCTAAAAATACAACAATCGAGAGATTGTGCCTGCAATCAGAGGATGCAGAGATAAATTTGGCAAAAGCATGAAGCTTGCACAACCAAAGACATCAGATTTATGAGATAGAGATAAGTGATGCACCTCGTTTACTCAGTAAAATACGGTGACAATAAAGTAGGTCACACAGTGACTTTAGTATTGTTTTTCAGTGTCTAAAAGGTGATTTGACCATGTTCCTAGATCATAACGCCGCGACGACTTCGATTTTCTCGCAGCAAGATACGCAGATCATTCATGCATTGTATGCAGGACTGACTGATCGTGAAGGTTTTCATCATTTTCTAGATTTATTATCAACGGCAAACAACGCATGTGCAGCGGAGTTGGTGGTTATTCGCAAGCAGCCGTTGCAAATTGATCACCTTTGGTATGCTGGGCTTTCGGATGAGTTTATAGATTGGTACACACAAAATAATATGATTAAGCAGGATTTGGTTTCTAGGTATGTGACTTTTCAACCGCCTGGAGTATTTCATTCTGCGTTATCTATACTGGATGAGTTAGACGTTACTGAAGACTATAAACGCTGGCAAACTGATCAAAATATGCTTGATAGTGCTTGGTTGGTTGTTCATTGCACAGATACTCATACGACATTACTAACGATGCAGCGAACGGTTGAGCAGGGCGCATACCAGTCACAAGAGTTAGCACGGCTTAATCTGTTGGTTCCCTTTATACGCCAAGCTGTTTTGTTGTATCAGCAGGTTGATTATCGAACAGTTGCCCAAAAAACACTGATTAGTGTCGTTAACACCATTCCTCAAGCAACATTGGTATTAAATGAGCAGGCGGTTGTGATTCACGCTAATCCCTCTGCGAAGACGTTCCTGCTGGAAGAATCCTTGTTGTCAGTTCGTAACGAGAGATTAATGTTTCAGCAGCGTGGTGTTCAGCAGGCGTACTTTAGATCAGCGGTGCATGTTATTCGCGCGAGCATGGGACAAGGTGAATATGAGTCAGACGCACTGTTTTTAAAGCGTGCGGGGCGGCCTCCATTGATTGTGCTGATAAGACCCATGGAAAGTACGGATTTATCACAGGGTGGTGCTTTAGTGACCATTGTTGAGCCTGCTAAACGTAAGCTACCAACGGCAGGAATCATTGGAAAATACTTTTCACTCTCGCCGGCCGAAGCTGAACTATGCGAAGATTTAGTGGCAGGACTGACATTAAAAGCAATCGCAATAAAGAGTGAAAAAACTGAAGCCACACTGCGTTCATACTTAAAAAATATTTTTATTAAAACCAATCACTCACGCCAAGGAACATTAATCAGCAGTATTTTATGTGCTTTGTTACATTGATGAAGTACTAAATGATACATATGAAATATGACCTTTATTCCTTCTGGCAGACAAAAATTATCGTTACATGGCAACGAAACCACTTTCATTTTGTTGATAATTCTTTTTGGCTATATTGCTTCTGTTTGCTTTTAGTCGTCCGTTATGGTCGTTACGACACATTGAATGAGCTCGATTTTCCGCGCTTGTTTAGCATAAGTTAAGTGCTTGCTCATAAGGGAAATAACTAACTGTTGTGCGGCTTAGGTTTTGGCAGGGGGCATAGTGCAGTTCCATCCTATTAACATTTGATTGATGGCAGGGTGAAAACAAAAAAACCGCCAAACCAAATGGCTTGCGGCTTTGCATTGTGTAACGCTAAAAAAATTGGAATCTTAGTACTGGGAGTCTTTCAATACTCGCTCGCCATAGATGCCATTTTTTGGAATCAGTGTGTAGCTAGAGCTAGCCGCGCGCATTACACGAATCCCCTCAGCACCGGCTTGATCCCGCAAAAATAACATCGTGTATATCTTTGATATCAAAAGTTTTTTCAAATACTCAGTGGTGAAATTACTGTCTGAACCTGTACGACGTGTGATGAAATAAATGCTATCGCCACGCTCTTGGTACAGGGCAATCAACTCTTTAGCAATGTTCTTAGGTATACTGAATGCATCCCAGCCACAGTTCGTCTTATCCTAAAAGTCTTGATTCTCTAAATAAGAATAACCATTGGGTGAGAACTCTTGTTGGCCCACGATAAAAAACTGGCGTGCTAAACAAGGTCGTACCATCGATATCAAAACCAACCACAAAAGGGGCTTTGTCTTGCCGCTCTTTCTTGATATCTGCCATAGAAATCATCTTCACATCAGACGGCATACCAGCAGTAGTCATATCAATAGTGGAATAGCCTTTATGAGTGCCAGGTGTTTTTGGATCTGCGTTAGCAGATCTAAATTTAGATGATAAGTGCGACACAAGCCACTACAAACGCTATCGAGCGTAGCGTATGGTTCGTAGTGTTCCCTATAGGTTTCATTGTTGATGGTTTGCTTATCTTATCGCTAAAAAATACGACTTTTTATCCTCTTTTTTTGGTTTGATTGAAGGGTAGGCAGCGGTAGCGTATTTATTTTTCATAAAAGCTGCGGTTCCATTGAATATTGACAAAGTTCACGTGTATGTTAACCTTGCCATCATGAGGAAAATTAATTTTTATCGCACGGATGACGATAAGTGCCCAATTGAAGAGTTTTTAGATTCTTTGAATAGCAAGCAGGTTCAGAAGGTTGCTTGGGTGCTTCAATTGGTTGAAGAGTTGGAAGTTGTTCCTACTACCTATCTTAAAAAGCTCGTGAGTACCGATGATATTTGGGAAATACGCGTTCAGGTAGGTGGGAATATTTTCAGACTGTTTGGGTTCTTTGATCATGATAATTTGGTAATTCTTAATCACGGCTTTCAAAAGAAGACACAGAAAACACCACCAAAAGAGATCAAGATTGCGGAAAGTCGTAAAAAAAATTATTTACAGAGGAAACCCTTATGAGTGACCTTCAAAAATACATAGCGAAAAGAAAAGAGAGCGACGCCGAATTTGCGGATAATTATGATGAGGGTTATCAGGTCTTTAAGTTCGGAGTGTTACTGAAAGAAGCGCGTATTAATGCAGGTCTGACTCAGCTTGATCTTGCGGATAAATTACGCACCCAAAAGAGCGCGATATCACGAATTGAAAATCACTCTGAAGACGTGAAATTGTCGACGTTAGAGAAGTTCGCTTCGGCATTAGGAAAGAAGTTAGAAATCCGCTTAGTTTAAATATTGCTAAAAACACAAAAGCCAACTCAATGAGATGGCTTTTGTGTTTTTAGAAGGCGTAAATCCTAGCTGTTCTTTTTAAGCCCCAAGTAACTTTTATCTCTTTGATCTGGCTTAGCTTTGATAATTACATCAATCCCTGGAAGAATGAAAGGCTCAATGCCTTTGATCATGTTAGTGCTTAATAAATTAAGGTTTGCCAGATCAATCACTAATGGCGTTATCTTGTGATCCGTTAGGTATTTTTTATCTGCACTCTCTGAATTTATTTTTTCTTTTTTAATATATCAACTTTTGAAAAAAAGTGTGACGCTTCATATGAGGTAGGCGTGCCTTTACTTTTCTAAAAAAGCGAAAATGAAGCGTCACACGGCTTTTTTGCGAAGGCAGCGAACCAACCAAAAGCCTAGTTCTTCTTCAACCCCAAGTAGTTCTCTATTCCTTTGATTTTGTCTTCCGCGTGATGGTTGACGTAGAGAACCGTTGTTTTTTTGCCTTCACAGATTTTTTCGATCAAGGCCAAAACGAGCTGGCGGTTTATGTCGTCTAGGCCAAGGCAGGGTTCATCAAGAATTAAGAGTGGTGGGTGCTTCACCATGGCGCGGGCGATGAGCAATAGACGCTGGTCGCCGTAGGAGAGTTTATTAAAGGATTGGTCTGCGCGATCTGTCATACCCAAAAGAGCAAGCCATTGATCGGCGATTTTCTTCTGGTTATCGGTCGATTTTGAATACATGCCGATGCTGTCGTAAAAGCCGGAAATAATGACATTTTTACAGCTGGTGCTGACGCGATATTCCCATTGCAGTGCTGTAGAAACGTAACCAATGAATTGCTTAATTTGCCAAATGCTTTCGCCGTTACCGCGTTGAAATCCGAACACAAAAATATCGTTAGTATAACACTGCGGATGGTCGCCAGTGATTAAGGACAAGACGCAGGTTTTGCCGCTGCCGTTGGGGCCGCTAAGTTGCCAATGTTGACCGCGCTCAATAGTCCAATCCAATTTATTGACAATGATTGTATCGCCGTATTGGATGGTCGCTTGCTTTAGTCTTACCAAAGGCTGATTTGGTTCTAGCTCAGGGAGCTTATTGATTGGATCAGCGGCTGGGATATTTAGATCGGTATTTTTCAAATGTAATAGTTGATATAGCTCGTTAAAGGCGGTTTTATCTTGACGATCTATCGTCAGTGCCAAATGACCTTTCCCTACACTCTTTTTATCTGAACTCTTTTTTTCGATACTGACTTTGTCCATGTAGGCAACATGCGTGATGAAAGAGGGCATTTCATCGAAACGGTTGAGTACCATGATCATAGGAACCGTGTCGGCGATGCTGATAAGGTGTTCTTGCAGCATAGCGAGCGTATCGACGTCTAAACCATCAAAAGGTTCATCGAGGATGAGCAAGTCCGGCTTGCTGGACAGCGCGCGTATCAACATGACTTTTCGGCTTTCGCCGGTAGAGAGTTTACGAAATGCGCGGTCGAGTAATCTACTTAAGCCAAACTTTACCACCAGTGCTTGAGCAAGTTCTGGATCTTGGCAGCGGTCGAAAATCATGTCATTAACAGGTGTGCCGAGGGAAATGACATCCATGATGTCGGCGTCATCCTTTTTCAGTTCTTTGGCGATCAGCTCCGCTTGGGCTTCAAAAGAGACTAATCCCACATTTTTTGGTAACCCTGAAATCGAACCGTTTTCAATGCCGCCAACCCCTGCAAGCACCGCTGCTAGGGCCGATTTGCCAGAACCGTTGGTGCCAGTAATCACCCAATGTTGGTTGGGTTCAATGGTCCAGTTAATCTCGCTTAGCGTAAAGCGATCATCAAAGTTCACCGTTACCTTGTTGAAGAGAATATTGTCTAAGCGGATGCTGTCCATAGTATTTCCTAATGTTGTGTTTAGAACAGGAAGAGACAAAAAAGCCGAGTTTTGAAGCTCGGCTTTTTAGGGGTAAATTACGATGTTATGAGCGATGCCAAGACGAGTCTATTTTTAACAAAGTATTGGCGAGCGCAATAATCGTATTAAACGATTTTTTTCATATCCGCCATGTGTCCACGAAGAACACCGCCAATCGCTTCTACTGGATGAGAGCGTAGTGCTGCGTTTACTTCGATCAAGCGAGCGTTATCAACGCCGTTGTCTTCTAAAGAAAGGCCTTTACCGATTACGTCGGTTTTGATGCCTTTCATGAAGTCAGCTAATAATGGAACACAAGCGTGGTTGTATAGGTAACAACCGTATTCAGCCGTATCAGAGATTGTCGCGTTCATTTCGTACAACTTCTTACGAGCAATTGTGTTCGCAATAAGTGGTGTTTCGTGTAGTGACTCGTAATAAGCAGAATCAGCCACGATGCCAGCGGCGGTCATGGTTTCGAAAGCAAGCTCAACGCCGGCTTTAACCATAGCAACCATCAAAATACCGTTATCAAAGAATTCTTGTTCAGAGATTACAACATCACCAGCAGGTGTTTTTTCAAAGTTTGTTTCTGCTGTGTCTGCACGCCATTTAAGAAGATTTACGTCGTCGTTCGCCCAGTCTTCCATCATAGTTTGAGAGAAATGACCGCTGATGATGTCATCTTGGTGTTTGTTGTACAAAGGACGCATGATCAATTTAAGTTCTTCAGAAAGATCGAATGCTTTGATTTTAGCTGGGTTAGAAAGACGATCTAGCATGTTGGTCACGCCGCCGTATTTCAATGCTTCTGTTACTGTTTCCCAACCGAATTGGATTAAACGAGACGCGTAACCTGCATCGATGCCTTCTTCAACCATTTTGTCGAAACAAAGGATAGAGCCAGTTTGCAACATACCACAAAGGATAGTTTGCTCGCCCATAAGGTCAGATTTTACTTCTGCGATGAAAGAAGACATTAGAACGCCTGCTTTATGACCGCCAGTACCAACCGCGTACGCTTTTGCTAGTGCAAGGCCTTCACCTTTAGGGTCGTTGTCTTCATGAACAGCGATAAGCGTTGGAACACCAAAACCACGAACGTATTCAGCACGAACTTCAGAACCTGGGCACTTAGGCGCGACCATGATAACGGTTAAGTCTTCGCGAATTTTCATGCCTTCTTCTACGATATTGAAACCGTGAGAGTAAGATAGGCAAGCACCTTTCTTCATAAGCGGCATGATTTCAGTCACAACCGGTGTGTGCTGCTTATCAGGCGTTAGGTTCAATACAACGTCAGCCGTTGGGATAAGTTCTTGGTAAGTACCAACAACGAAACCATTTTCAGTCGCGTTTTTCCAAGATTGGCGTTTTTCAGCAATCGCAGCAGCACGCAAAGTGTAAGAAACGTCTAGACCAGAATCACGTAGGTTCAAGCCTTGGTTAAGACCTTGAGCACCACAACCGATAACAACAATCTTTTTGCCTTTAAGCGCTTCTACGCCATCGGAAAATTCAGAGCTGTCCATGAAACGACATTTCGCTAGTTGAGCAAGTTGCTCACGTAGCGGCAAAGTATTGAAGTAATTAGCCATGATAAACACATCCTAGATTTTTATGATTAATGTCTCGACGATTAAAACACGTCGATATTTAAAAAGGGTGACAGCTGATCAAACACTATAAAGCGGTGGATCAAGTGTGAGTGAAGCTACTCTATAGAAAAGCCAGTCTTTCGTAAATTGATATATTTGCAATATAACGTCCCATTTTATGCAAATATCCATTATGATGATGAGTATGAATATAAGAATCCTCAAACAATTTCTCGCTTTGGCTGATGCGTTACATTTTGGACGTGCCAGTGACGAGTGTCACATTAGTATTTCTGCCTTATCACGCAACATTCGTCATTTAGAAGACGAACTGGGTGTTGCGTTATTTAACCGTGACAATCGTACAGTGGTGCTAACGCAAGAAGGGCAAAAATTTCTTAAGTACGCGCGCGATACCAGCCGACAATGGAATTTGATCCGTCATGAATTGACCGATAACACTGACCAGCTTAGCGGCGAGATTAGCTTGTATGGCTCGGTGACGGCCAGCTACAGTTTTTTGTATGAGCTGTTGCGGCGTTTTCGTATTGCGTATCCAGGGATTGAGATTAAGCTGCGCACCGGCGATCCAGAACACGCCATTGCGCACATTCTCGATGGAAAAGAAGACATTACCATTGCCGCTCGGCCAACCAATTTACCGCGTGGTGTGGTGTTTAAACCGATCGCTATTTCCCCTTTGTTGTTTATCGCGCCATTGGAGCAACAAGTTCCTAATGTGCCGAATCGTGTTCCTTTGGCACCGCAAGAGTGGGCGGCTATTCCGATGATTTTGTCTGAAAGCGGTGTGTCGAGAACCCGTGTTGACGAATGGTTCCGTCAGCACGATATCACGCCGAAGATCTATGCTCAGGTGACGGGTAATGAAGCCATTGTGAGCATGGTGAGTTTAGGTTTTGGTATCGGCGTAGTGCCAAAAATCGTGCTTGATAACAGTCCGTTGAAGGATAGGGTACAAGTGTTGGATGTTAAGCCAGAACTTGAACCTTATGATATTGGTTTGTTTGCGCTGAAAAAAGGTTTAAAAAACCCGATGGTTGAGGCTTTTTGGAGTTTGATGGAAGAAGCCTAATGTCGATTTCCCAGACCAAGTTTGAATTCACTCTAGCTTCACCTATAAAAATGCCTTTCAATGGAACTCACTGAAAGGCATTTTTTGTATTTAAGCAGTGCTATTCGTTTTTAACGAAAAGGGTTATTTCCAGCCGCCTTGATCCATGAGTTTGACCGCTTGACGATTGTTTTCGCCTAGTACGCTCAAAGAGACGGTATCGGCTTTGAATTCGCCAAACGTTGCTAGACTTTTTGGTGGCGCTATGCCTTCTATCACAGCGTATTCATTGTTCACGTTTGCGTACCATTCTTGACTTTTTTTATTCGTTAAGAACTCGATGAGTTGCTGTGCATTTTCTTTGTTTTTCGACGATGCAGTGATACCGATTCCACTCACATTGACATGCGCACCGCGCTTGTCAGCGGCTTGGTTTGGCCAGAACATAGCCAGTTTGTCAAAAACAGCACGATCCTCTGCTTTATCGCTTAAGCCTAAGCGACCAAAGTAATACGTGTTGGCAACGGCGATGTTACACACGCCAGCGGCTGCCGCTCTAATTTGATCTGTATCACCGCCTGCTGGTGGACGAGCAAAGTTAGCAACAAGACCCTTAATCCATTCCAGCGTCGCTGCTTCGCCATTCGCATCGATCATAGACGCGACAAGGGATTGATTGTAGATATTGCTTGAAGAGCGAATGCAGATTTGGCCTTTCCATTTAGGGTCAGCCAAGTCTTCGTAAGTGGATAAGTTGGCCGCTGAAACTTTTTCAGGGTTGTAAAAGATCACTCGAGCACGCTGAGAAAGACCATACCAGTAGCCATCACGATCATGAAGATATTCAGGAACGACGTTACTTAGATGTTTTGTTTCAAAAGGTTGAAGCACACCGGCTTCTTTTGCTCGATATAAGCGACCGGCATCGACAGTAATAAATACATCGGCTGGGCTAGCACTGCCTTCAGACTTTAGGCGACTCAATAACTCATCTGCTTTACCAGTAATAAGGTTTACTTTTACTTGATTTTCTTTTGAATATGCATCTAGAAGAGGAGCAATAAGTGCCTCACTGCGAGCGGAATAGACGTTTACTTCACCACTGGCGTGCACAGACAAACTGCTCACGGTTAAAAGTGATGCAGCTAATATTGAAGCGCTTTTATTGAAAGAATGAAGTGGCATTTTTAATGTTGAACGTTTCATTAGGATTACCTATTTACAGTGGAAAAATTCGTAGTGTTAATAAATTATATCTCTTGTAGACAAATAGTAATAGAAATCGTTCCCGTTATTATTGTTTTTTAGTATTCGATTTTATCAATTTTTTAATATAGTGGTGTAACTGAGCGCAGTGAAACAAAAAATGATAGCCAGAAGGCGCGTTGAATTATGTGAAAAAAGTGCAGGTGTTTGAATAAACTATGTGTATTTTGAGGCCACTATTGTAATGAATAAAGGCAAAGTGGGTGGTAGTAAAAGCGTCGATCTATTTTCGGGAAGGGAGGGTGCTTTCAATACCGGCGGGAACTAATGCAGTAATATTAGAGTTTAAAGAAGTTTAATTGCTGCTGCACATCAACACTGCTTTGAACCATATCTAGCCCTGAGCGTTTTGCTATGTCTGCGCTTTGTTTTGTCAAACGCTGTACCACGTGCATTTTTTGTGTGATGTCATCGGATACTTTTGTTTGTTCTTCTGCCGAACGTGCAATTTGTTGTGTTTGCTCTGATATTCGCTCAATACCTAGTAAAATAGTGCTGGTGAGTTCGTTGGTTTGCTTTACTTGGTCTTTTGACGATTCTACTAACGCTAAGCTGACTTCCATACGATTGACGGCTTGGCCGCTCGCCGTACTTAATTGTGCCAAAAGGGTTTCAATCTCATTAACGCTGTCTTGAGAGCGTTGTGCTAACGTTCTAACCTCATCAGCAACAACCGCGAATCCACGGCCTTGCTCACCTGCGCGAGCCGCTTCTATAGCGGCATTAAGAGCCAGTAGGTTTGTTTGTTCGGCAATGCTTCGAATAACGTCCAATATGGTTTCGATGTTTGTTGTTTCTTGGCGCAGTTGAGTCACAACGGTTCCTGTATCCTTCAACGAAGAAACTAGCTGATTTATCGCTTCTAAAGTGTCGTTTGCTGTGACTAAGCTATTTTGGGCGACAACTCTAATGTCACTGGCCGCTGCAGCCGATTGTTGTGTGTTATCAGCAATGGTGCGGTTATTGGCTGACATTTGATCTAACGCGATAACCACTTGAGTGGTGTTGTCCATAATGTGGACAGAATGCTCACCCACGTCTTTATTTACTTTGAGTACTTCTTGGCTGTTTTCATTTACCTTGTCTACCGAGCTGAGAACACTAGAGATAACAGAGCGTAGGTTTTTAGCTGATGCATTGATCGCATTACCAAGCTCAGCAATTTCATCGTTTCCTGACACTTTTACTGGTTTATTAAGATAGCCTTGCGCCATATTCTGTGCCGCGTTACGAACAACCAAAATACCACGGACTATGTTGTTGGAAATTAGGTAGCCAAGTGTGATGGAAATGATAAGCGAGACTAAAATAGAAATCCAAAAGCCGATTTCAATCTCTGATACAACGCCTTCTGTTTGCTGTTTTGCTTCTATTACTTCTGTGTTTGTTTTGTCAGTGAGCGTTGCAAAGTACTTCATCAAGTCCTCGTAAGAGCCTATAAAAGCGGAAAACACTGGGAAAGGCGCTTTATGATCTGCTGAGTTTTCCATGGCGCTGACAAAGGTTTTTGTTTTGTTTTGGAAATCATTGAGTAGTGTTTGAAGCTTCTTGGATACATCTGGCTTGTTGGAAAGACCTTTATTTAGCTCAGAAAGAAGTGAAGGGGTTGTGCTGTAATTTTTTGAAATGGTTTCTAAATAACTAGGAATCTGTTTGTCTAGTGAAAGTAGATAGGCAATCTGCAAGCCTCGCACATTGAGAACGATGCTAACCTGTGCTTCTTTAACACGCTCTAAATTGAGCGAGACATTGTGGTTCTCTTCATAGAATCGATCGAAGCGATGTGCTAATTCTGTACTTTTGGTTTTTATTAAACTTAAGGCCACTAAAAATATAATGATGATGGATAAAATGAGGATAATGAATTTTGTTTTAACAGACAAATTGCTCATGTCGATCTCTGTTCCTTCAGCGGTGGTTAATTATGTATAGCATGACATGGGAACTATTCCAGATATTTTTGGAATTTGTTAAACATAGTATTTAAGGTAACTGTCCATAAATATCCATATTTCCCTATTCCGTTGTTGTTGAAAAAATGGACAATAGTCAGCTTCTTTTTTTACGCATATTTCAATAGATCATTCCACAGGTCATCATGATATCAACTTTTTCTTCTGAGAATACGGTCTCACGTCGTGTTCAATATTTGCGTGTTTTTGTTCTGGGCTTTAGTGCCTTTATTTTTAATACCACGGAGTTTGTTCCGGTTGGTTTGTTATCAGACATCGCGCAGAGTTTTTCGGTATCGTCGGCTCAAGTGGGTTGGATGTTGACGGTTTATGCTTGGATTGTGGCTTTGATGTCGCTACCTATGATGCTGCTGACGCGTAAGCTAGAGCGTAAAACTCTGTTGATATGGCTATTTTCGTTGTTTATTGTCAGCCATATTTTGTCGGTGGTGGCGTGGAATTTTACGATTTTATTAATCAGCCGGATTGGTATCGCGCTTGCGCACGCGTTGTTTTGGTCTATTACCGCGTCGATTGCGATTCGTGTTGCCCCGCAGGGTAAGCATACGTTTGCTTTGAGTGTATTGGCGACGGGAACGGGACTTGCAATGGTATTGGGTGTGCCAGCAGGGCGTATTATTGGTCAGTTGTTTGGCTGGCGTACTACGTTTGCTTTTATTGCCATTGTCGCTTTAATCATCATGTTGGCTTTATACCGTTTGTTGCCGAGCTTACCCAGTTTGTTTTCAGGCTCGTTGAGCAAAGTGCCCGAAGTACTGCGCAATCGCGTCTTGCTTGGTATGTATTTGTTTATCTTCATTATTTTCTGCGCCCATTATACGGCTTACAGCTATATTGAACCGTTTTTAAGCGAGGTAGGCTTTGCGAGTGGCGGTTTTACCACGCTGATTTTGCTGCTGTTTGGTGCGGCGGGGATTGTCGGCAGTATTATGTTTAGCTACTTTGGTGAGAAAGCGAACAGCGTGATGATGATTTCAAGCGTCGTAGCAATGTCTTGTTGCATGGCGACCTTGTATTTTGTGGCTGAAAATGCGTCTTTGTTGATGGTCAGCATTTTGTTCTGGGGCGCATCGATCATGATTATTGGGTTAAGTATGCAGATCCGAGTATTGAATGTGGACCCGATGGCCTCCGATATTATTATGTCTTTGTATTCTGGCATTATTAACCTTGGTATTGGAGCGGGTGCGCTGATTGGTGGTCAAATTATCCATTATGCCGGTTTGGCGAACGTTGGCTTTACGGGGGCTTTGCTTGGCATGTGTGCGCTTGCGGTGGTGGTGTCTTTATTACGACGAATAAGAGGCGTCGGTGTTTAGTTATCTTGCACCTCTTCTATATCATCGATATGCGTTGCTCGGTTTCGACCTTGGTTTTTCGAGTAATAAAGCGCAATGTCGGCTTTTTTCATCAGGGTGTCTATGTCGGAGACCTCTCCTTTGATTCTGGTGGCAACGCCTAGGCTTATTGTGATTCTATCTGAGATCTTGCTCATGCTGTGCTTTATGTTCGCTAAATTTATGGCTTGCATAATATGTTGTGCAACAAGATTGGCTTCTTTCGCCGTTTTGTTTGGAAGTATGGCGACGAACTCTTCGCCGCCGCAACGGGCAATCATGTTCGTACTGCTTTGAATTGTATGACTTAGCATCATCGCAATTTTTTGTAAGGCTTCATCCCCACTAGCATGGCCATACGTGTCGTTGTATTGCTTGAAAAAATCGACGTCTATTAACACAACCGACAGGTCGGTTTGGATAACCCTGTCGCTAGACAGTTCGTAGGCCAAGCGTTGGTCAAAAGCGCGTCTGTTCGCTATGTTGGTTAGACTGTCTGTCAACGACAGTGTTTTGAGGCGTTGATTTTGCGTATTAATGGTGTCTGAGAATTGATCAAAAGCATGAAACAGTTCATCAATCTCATCCTTACTGGAATGAGAGGTAACCGGCTCAGCTGTCATATTATGTATTCTTCGAGTCAATATTCTAAGACGCTTTATGGCGTGGGTATAAAGTGCCAGAATGGTACATATCATTGCCGCCAATAATATAAAACCACCAACAAACCATGCCTCTTGGGTATACACACCATTTGAAAGCGTTAAAATTTTATCTTTCAGGTACTGGTTTTTATTCAGTGAGAACTGATTTGTAATGTTGCTGTAATCGCTGATTAAGTTTCGAATGAAATGCTCTCTACCACGGGCTCGGCCAATCATTTTTAGATGATTTTCTTGTAACGCAAGAAGCCCCTGCTCACGTATTAAAAGATTGATTATCGCGGTATTTAATGGAAGTAGTTGTGCTTTTAATGCGGGTGATGTTTCTTCCGAGATAGAGTCTAAATGGCTCAATTCTAATTCAATCGTGTGTTGTATATCTCGTAGTTCATTGAGTTTGACCGTACTTCCTACTTCGTAGACGAGCATCATCAATTCTAAAAAAGTCATGTTCCATTTGGTTTTTTGCATTTCATCTAGAGGCGTTTGCCCTATGTGCTCTTTGTACATACTATCCGTTTTGTATTTTAGCTCCGCCAGCTCTTTTCGTTTTTTTGTGATTTGCTCTGCGACGTCGAGCTTAGTATCAATAAGACGGTTGAGGTTGTTCATTTCCTCTTGAATGGTTTTTAGAAGATGAAACTCATTTTGACTGTAGCTGGCTTTGTTGGCTTGCTCTTGGGTTTCATTGAGCTTTTTGTTGACCTCAAACTCCGCAATCCTGCGCTCTACGGGCGTATTGGATGATGTTAATAGCTCTAGGGCCGACAAAAGTTCACTGGACTTAATCGCGCTTTGATTGGCGTTGGTCATCGCAGGGATAGTATTGAAGGTTAAGTCATTTAGTATGGACTGGGTTTGCTCCAATTTTGTTTGTAATAGGGTACCAATACCAATAAAAAGCACGATGACCATCAACAATAAAATAGCCAATTTTTTGATTAAGCTGAGTTGTTTATAGCCTGTTTTTTTTATGGGTGACGGTTTATTCATATTTAATCTTTTGTTGAAATATCGAGTATTCGTCCATCTGTTTTTGGAGCGATCATTTTTAGTTCCTGAATCTTTTCTGCTATTAAGTCAGGTAACGTGAAATTGGGGTTCTGTTGATGGTTAAGCACGTTACTGTTTATAAACATTGTATACCCATCTCCGCCATTAAGTAGGTAATCTAGGGTAGCAACTTTGTAAGTCTTTGTTGGGCTGAGTAGTTTATTGTTTAAGGTAACTAAGAGTAAGCGTTCTCCCGCTGGACGTGTTGCATCGTATTTGATTTTAATGCCAGAAATTTGAAGGTATTGTCCGCTTGTTGAGTCTATTCCGCTTAAGCCATGTTCTAACGCTGCCGTTATTTGTTGTCCTGTTGCTTCTATTAATTTGAGTGTGTTTCGATAGGGCATCATGGTTCTGATGTCTTTTCTGGTCAGTATGGTGCCTGCTGGAAAAATGGCATCGCCGCGGAGGGTTCCACTGTTTATTAAGCTGAGATCAGCGCTGGTAAACTGTTTTAGGGTGTCCGCCACAAAGTCTGCAAAGCCATTTTCGGCGGTGCGTAGCGTTTCTCTGCGTAAATCAATCGGCGTGGTAGTCTCCCCCAATACGTCTGCAAGAAGAGTATTGAGTTGGCGAGCGTATTCCTGTTCTTGCTTAAAAACAGAAAGCTTAGGTGAGACAGCGGTTAAGTCGATTTCTGAGTATTTGATTTTTAAGCTTTTTTTGAGATTGGCTGGTTGCCAGCTGAGTTGTATGACGGCCGTATGCGCTTTGTCTTTTACAATGATGTTGCGTGGGTGATGGGGTAGTCCTTGATAAGGGCCAAGTTTAAAGTTTTGATCTTTATGGAGTGTAAGATCCACTGTGCCTTTTTGTAATAGCCGGTCAAAAACAGCGGTATAAACAGAATAATGTAAGACAATCAGATCGGCCCCTTGAGCTTTTAATTCAATGACGGCTTTGATGATGGCTTTCTCTGGTGAAGTCACTTCGATTCGATCGGTTGGGTACTTATTGACAACATCAGGGTCTAGAACCGAAATAAAGCCCAACGTTATAGCATCTGTTTTTAAGATAGCGTGCGTTTGTATTCCTTCAGGAGGTCGATAAGTCAGTGGGTCGTATAGGTTGCTTGAAACAATAGGGAACGATGCCTCATAAGTGCGTAAAATGAGTTCATCTTCTTGATGGCTTAATTCACGTTTTGAAATGCCCATTACGTTTGGTTGAAGGCTGTTCAATATATCAATGATATGCGCACCCCTGTCTATTGTTGAAAGGATGCTTGGTCCTAAGCTTTCTCCTCCAAAAATAAACAAAGTATCGGGGTCTTTTTTTCTGTACAGATCGATGACGCTTGCTAATTGAGCGTAGTTGCCGCTTTTTGAGTCGTTTACTATGGGCATTTCAGCATCAAAAATAATGGTAGCGCTTTGCTCTGCAAAGACCATGCTGTTCATTGCTAAACCGAGTATCAGGAGTAGCTTTAATGGTATTTGTTGTAAGAACAGAGGTTTGATCATCATGAAGACTGTCCATATTGTGTGGCTTGTTAATAGGATATTGTAGCTGTCTTTCCATGAAATCGAGTCAACTTTGCACATCGTTGACGTATTTCACTCTGAGTTAAAACGAAAGGATTTCATATAAACAAAAATTATAGTAGGGACTGGCAGCCTCTGGTTGCAAAAGCGGGCACACATTATTTTGCGAGGTTGAAGCAGTGGGGCGTCGTTGTTGATGACGAGCTGATTCTTTCATTATCGTCCGTTAGGCTATATTTTTTGTCTTACATTAGAGGAGGATTTCCTGATAATTGAAAGCTTTTCTTGGCGATAGAGTGACCATTAATACTAATTTCTACCTCATGCAATCCGTCGTAATAGACTCTTGTTGTGATGATTTTGAACGGGTGTTTTTTTGCCATCGTGAGACGATTGTGAGCTGCTAACGTGATTTTCTTCCATTTAAATACCTTGGGTGAGGTCGTGCCGTTTTTCTTTTGATGATGAATAATGTAGTCAATCATCAAGGTTTGCTCATGATCGCCCGCAGATTCTATTTCGAGGGTAAACTCTAGGTTTCCATTCAAAATAACCTGCTCAGAATGTATTGTCAGTGCGTTGTTTTCTAGTTGTGGCTTACCATAACCAAACGTGGTTAAAACCTTATTATTGCCTTGTTTAAGCAGAGTTCGACAAGCATGACGAATGAGCTTCGTGCGATTTTTATCGGCGCCTTTCATCCATCGTTCAGCAATATCGGCTACAAGGTCAGGGTGATCTTTAGCGATGTCATTGAGATTGTTGGCGACAGAGCGACGTACGTATTCTTCTGGGTCGTCTTTTAGTTTTTCGAGCAGTGCAATGACGGGTGAAGGATCTTTAATAAACGCTGGCAATTGCATCGCCCAAGGCAAGCGAGGGCGAGTGCCTTCAGATATCAAGCGTCGCACATGTTTATTATCATCTAAAAGCCAACTATTGAGTGCCGCGAGTGTTTTTTCTGGTGCGGATAATAAAAAAAATCGAATGCTAAATTCAGACGTAAATCGGCTGGTCATGGCTTTTAGTAAAACCATTGAAAAGTCATGATGCTCAAGACCATGACGTCCCACGTAATCGCCCATTGGCATAATCGACCAGCCTGAAATACCACTACCGCTTGCTTCTGAGTTTGAATCGTCGGTTTCTGGGGCCAAGCTGGCGAGTAAAATTTGCCCTGCTTTTTCAAAGTCAGTCGGTAAATATTGGCTCATGACCTCGGTGATTTGTTGCGATCGAGCTTTTAGTTCCAACGTCTCAAGCTGATCAATCGCGGCGGCGACAAAACCTGCTTTATCAAATTCCCTCGAATGACGTTGAAAGTGCTCAGCCATGTCGTTAATAACGTGCTGGTTAAAAAGGTTCTTAAATGGTTCTGGCATGTCTTTCGTTTCCTACGAAGTAAAGAGAGGCAACAATATAACGGGTAATACTGTCAGTTACTGTCAGTATAAAAAAGAGCGTCGTACTATGTCGCCTTTTCTTGAAAAAGTGAGCCAAGGTCATTTCATACCGTGTGGTTTTTTCTTGTTCTTGTATCGTTTTATCAGTAAGTTCAACCTAGTTTTTTAAGAAAGTCTTTTTTTAGGTAAAGGAGTAATAGAATGCAGCACGATTCTCTTTCCGTCCAAATAAGCCGCGGCGGTATTGTTGAAAGTGAGCATCATATTAAAGCCGTTATTGTCTCAAGTACGGGCGATGTGGTGGAATCTTGGGGCGATGTCGATGCGTTGGTTTACCCGCGCAGTGCAATAAAAGCCATGCAAGCACTCGCTTTTATTGAGATGGGCGGAGCCGAGAAATTTGCTTTTAGCGACGAGGAAATTGCCATCTGCTGCGCCTCCCATAATGGCGAGCCAGAGCATGTGGCAACAGTGCAAAGCATGTTGGATAAGCTGGCATCGCCTGAAACCGACTTTGAATGCGGTTGCCACTGGCCAATGCGAGTCGAGGCAGGCTATGTGCTAGCAGGTGAAGGAAAAACGCCCAATCAATTGCATAATAATTGCTCTGGCAAACACGCGGGTATGCTGGGGTTAGCAAAATTACTCGATGTTGCACCGCATGGTTACATCGGCATTGATCATCCCGTACAGAAAAAAATAGCCGATACGATGGCGCAGATGTGCGAATACGATTACACCACTGCGCCTTGGTCGCCAGATGGTTGCTCCGCACCAACGTGGGCAATGCCACTGACGAATCTTGCCTTAGCCTTTGCCAAATTTTCGAGCCCTGAGGGCTTATCAGCAGAACGACAGCAAGCCTGTAAAACCTTATATGACGCCGTGGTGAAACACCCTTTTATGGTGGCGGGAACAGAACGTTACTGCACAGGCATGATGAGAGTATTACAGCAACGCGTTTTTCTCAAAGTGGGCGCCGAAGGCGTTTATGTTGCTGCGATTCCTGAGCTAAAACTTGGTATTGCGTTAAAGTGCGAAGATGGCGCGGTTCGTGCCGCCGAGTCGGTGATGACAGCGTTATTGGACCATGTTGGCATTACGTCTTTTGTGCCTGAGGACATCATGCAGAGATATCGTTCTGTTACCTTGAAGAACTGGGAAAAGCGCACAACTGGCGCGATTGTTTGCCAAATCTGATTTGTTAAATGTTTAACAAGGCTCCGTTAAACCATGATTAAACTCACGTCTTCTAAAGATTTGTCTCGCCTTCGACGTCTGGCTTTGTCGTCGCAAGGTTTGTTGCAAGCTCAGCCGTTTGGTAGCGGCTTGGCCGGTGCGCGTAAGGCGTTTGATCATTTAGGTTATGTGCAGATCGATACGATTTCGGTGGTGGAACGGGCGCATCACCATGTGCTTCATTCTAGAGTGCCTAAGTTTGATCCTTCGATGATGAATAAGCTGTTAATTGAGGGCGATATTTTCGAATATTGGTCTCACGCGGCAGCGTTTCTTCCTATTGATGATTTTCGTTTTTCTCTTCCTTATAAGCACGCGATTAAAAGTGGTCAAACTCATTGGAATAAAAGTCCTGATAGAAAACTGATGGCGGAACTGTTGGGTCGTGTTCGTACGGAAGGGCCGTTGCGTTCCCGAGACGTCGAAACCAAAGTCAGTAATCGCGCAGGCTGGTGGGACTGGAAACCAGCGAAGAAAGCGCTGGAACAGTTGTTCATGGAAGGTGATCTAATGGTAAAGGATCGCGTTGGTTTTCAAAAAAACTACGATTTAACCGAGCGAGTTTTACCCTCTTCCACCAACGTAACTATGCCGAGTATGGAAGAATTTGTGACGCACATGGTCGATCAACAACTTCGTTGTCATGGGGTGGTATCACTGAAGGGGTTAACCTACTTACGTCGTGATACAGCGCTGCGTAATGCCGTAAAGTCTTTGGTTAACGAGCGTTTAGCGCAAGGCACGTTAGAGCAAATTCAGCTTAGTAGCGGAGAAGTGTATTTTATAGAAACCGGTGCGCTTGAGCGTCGCTTGCCAAATTTGAGCAACCGCCTGCAGATTTTGTCACCATTCGATAACAGCGTTATTCAACGTGATCGGCTCAAACATCTATTTCAATATGATTACCAGATCGAATGTTATGTGCCAGAAACCAAGAGGAAGTATGGCTACTTTTCTTTACCGCTGCTTTTTCGGGGAGAATTTATTGGACGAATGGATTGTAAAGCGCATCGCAAAATTCGTTTGCTAGAAATAAAATTTCTGCACTTAGAATCAAGCTTCGAACAAAAAAGCGTCGATAATGATCAGCTCATTGGTGCTTTTATTGACGCCATTGATTCGTTTCGTCAATTTCAGCAATGTGATTCGGTGTCATTAACGACGCTTTCCTCAACAGCGTTGGCTGTGCCTCTGCGAACCGCGTTGAAATTGCTAGATTAGTTAGCGGATCTCGTCGCTCAAGTTAATCTGTGTGGTGGTTTTTACGGTTCGAAGCGAAACCGAGGTTTGAAACTTTCGAATGTTCGTGTCTGTGTGGATAACTTGATCAACAAATCGTTCGTAAGCTTGAATGTCTGGCACGATGACGATCATCATAAAGTCGTAACTACCGGTTATTTGGTAGCAGTGTCTTACTTCTGGGGCGTTGCTTATGGCTCGTTTAAAATCGTCGTATATCTCTTTGCGATCACGCTCCATTTCTACTGATACCAATAAGGTCAGCTTATTGCCGGTCAACTCTGGGTTCACAAGGGAAACATCCCCGACAATAATGCTGTCATCTCTGAGCCGCTTTACTCTCTTGTGGCAAGCCGGAGGTGACAAGCCGACTTCTTCAGCCAACTCAACATTCGCGATACGGTTATTACGCTGTAAAATAGTTAAGATTTTTCGGTCTAAATTGTCTATTTCCATACATTTCTCAATATTGGTATTTTTCGATATAAAGTTTCTTATGATATTTAAAATAAGAAATAATAGTATCTTTTTTGAGTTAAATTAAGCGACATATTTCCATCGATGTGCATAAAATTTGTTGCATTATTTTGGAGAACAAGACGATGAGCAAACGAATAGGCCTTTTGGTTAGGTTGTTATTTAACGGATTAGGAAAAGAAATTCTGAACGTCACATGGACGCTTTATAAAATCATGATTCCGATGGTTATTATCATCAAAGTCATCGAAGAATTCGGCGGCATCGTGTTACTAAGCCAATGGTTGAGCCCTATTATGTCGTTGGTGGGTTTGCCCAGTGAAATGGGCTTAGTATGGGCGACCACAATCGTGACCAATATGTACGCTGGGCTGGTGGTGTTTATGAGCATGGACACGGATTTAACCGTGGCCCAAGTGTCGGTTCTGGGGATTTTATTATTACTCGCGCATTCGCTGCCTTTAGAAGCCGCGGTAGCCAAAAAGGCAGGTGTTGGGATCATGGCGACCTTGATTATTCGTCTTGGCGGCAGTTTATTAATGGGTTGGATTTTTCATAAAATCTATCAAAGCGGGGATTTGTTAAATACGCCGGCCGACATCGTTTGGCGACATGCACCGACCAGTGACCCAAGCTATCTCGCATGGGGAATGGATCAGCTCCAAAGTTTGGTGATGATCTTTGTTGTCATTGCTGTGCTGATTACTTTTTTGCGTCTTTTAAAGCTGCTAGGTATCGAAAAACTCATGGGGATTTTGCTTAAGCCCATTTTGTCGGTGCTTGGTATCAGCCGAGAAGCCACGAACTTAACCATCGTTGGCATCACGCTAGGTGTTTCTTTTGGTGGCGGCTTGCTTATTAATGAAGCAAAACGAGGCCACATTACCCCAAGGGATATTTTTGTCGCCATGATGTTGCTCAACCTACTGCACAGTTTGATTGAGGACACTTTACTGGTTCTGTTAATTGGCGCGAACTTCACCACAATATTTTGGGGGCGGATTGTATTTTCCGTCGTGGTCATTGGTATTTTAGTCTTTACTATCAACCGAGTAGATGAAAAAACATGCCGTAAGTACCTTTATAAAAAGATCAGTACTTAAGGTTAATAATGGACTGTTCTTTTGTTAACGCCGCTTGCAGCCAGTCTTTAAAGTGGTGTGCGGCTTGATTAGTTTGCAGCCGCTTTGGGGTGGCGAGGTAGTAATGTAGACCACAGATGGGTGTCGCCATTTCTCCGGCTCCCTGTGTTAACCAGCCATTTTTGACTGAGTTGGCGACGGCCAATTGGCTAACGACGCCAATGCCTTGCCCAGAAAGCGCGGCCTGTGCCGTTAGGTTCTCATCATTAAAATAGCGAATGCTGGGTATTTCATTTGTCACCACGTTTTTAATGGTTTCCTCTATGTTTAGGCTCGGCAAATTTGGGTTCTGCCATCGAGTGCAGAAAAAGACACTGTTTGATGGCTTTTCGCTGTGTTTCTTCCAATAGTTTGGTGTCGCAAAGAAGCCAATGGATTCTTTAATTAAAGGTTGGTAAATCAGTGAGTTTATTTCAAGTTGTTTGGGCGGTTCGCCATACCGAATCACCATATCAACGCGTCTATCATGCTCAATGTCTATGAGTGATTCTTCTGCTCTAATTTGAATGTCGATATCAGGAAATTGCTGCTGAAAACTAGCAAGATTTGGCACTAGCCACATGGCAGCAAATGAGTTTGTCGTACTGATGGTTAAGGTCCGAGGAGAACCCTTAAGTTTGTTCACCGTCGTGAGTAAATCTTGTAAAGATTGATTGGCCGCAGTAGCGAGCAATGCTCCTTCTTTGGTTAATGTGACCGTTCGTATTTTTCGCTCAAATAACCTTATCTTTAGCGTATCTTCAAGTGCTCTGATTTGATGTGAAACAGCGGTGGGCGTCACATTCAACTCATTGGCGGCGTCTTTGAAACTGTTTAATCGAGCAGCAGACTCAAAGGCTTTAATAGCATTTAAAGAGGGAAGTTGTTGAAACATAAAAAACGCCATATAGATGAGAATATATACTTTATAAGCAAAATAAGATCCGTTGTCATCAAAACTATTTCTGAACACACTATGCCGACTAACTATTCATAATAGAGGCGTAAAAATGAAAAAAATCCTACATATTGATTCCAGTGTTCGTAGAACTGATAACTCAACCGCAAGTTATAATTCTATATCTAAAGAATTTGGCCGTTATTTTATAGCATCATGGATGAATAAAAATCATCAAGATACAGTGACTTATCGAGACCTTGGTCTTAACCCCCCTGAGTTTATTTCCCAAGAATGGATTGCGGCGGCGTTTACGCCAGAACGACAAAGAGGGAAAGAGCAGACATTAATATTGGCTCAGTCTGACCTTTATTTTGAAGAAGTGGCTCAAGCGGATGTGATTGTGATTACTGCCCCGATGTATAACTACGGTATGCCAGCAGTATTGAAGGCATGGTTTGATCAAATGATGCGAGTGGGTAAAACCTTCACGTTTGATCTTGCGCGAGGGGACTTTCCTATTGAACCCGTGTTGTCAGGGAAAACCTTAGTGCTACTGACGTCATCCGGTGAGTTTGGCTTTGGTGCTGGTGGTGTGCGTGAGCATATGAATCATTTAAGCCCACATATTAAGGAACTAACTAAGTATTTAGGCGTTGATCAATTTTATGAAATTGGCTCGGAGTACCAAGAGTTTGCGGATGATCGCCATGCAGCGTCAGTTGAAAAAGCAAAACGAAACATCGAGAGTTTGGTCAAGCAAATAGGTTAAATTTCTACTATTAGAACCAGGCCGCATAATATTATTTAGTGGTCTTAAAAGAAAAAACAATCCCTTCCCTTGAAGATAAGAGGGAAGGGAATTTAGAGGTTCTAAGACCGAAACCGTAGGTTTTCTCTATTGAGCTGATCAATCGATGTTTTGCCCATGAGTTTCATGTCGCGTTCGAGTTCGGCTTTCATCAAGCCTAATGCGCGTTCTACGCCAGGTTGTCCGGCGGCGGCGAGTGGGTAAAGGTACATGCGGCCGATGCCGACGGCTTTGGCGCCGAGGGATAACGCTTTTAATACGTGCGTGCCACGCTGTACTCCGCTATCAAAAATCACGTCTATTTCATCGCCCACTTCGTCGACGATTTCCGCGAGTTGGTCAAACGAGCTGCGCGAGCCATCAAGTTGACGTCCGCCATGGTTGGAAATAATCACGCCAGTGCAGCCAATTTCCACCGCTTTGCGGGCGTCTTCTCGGCTCATAATGCCTTTTAAGCAAAACTGACCGTCCCAAAATTTAACCATTTCCGCTACATCATCCCAGTTCATTGATGGGTCAAGCATGTTGGTAAAGTAGTCGCCAATAGAGGTAGCGCCTTTCCCCATGTCTACGTGCTCATCCAACTGCGGCAGGCTAAAAGGCTCGTGGGTGACATAGTTAATGCCCCACATAGGCTTGAGGACAAATTGCAGCATGCCTTTTAAGTTCAATTTAAAAGGAATAGAAAAACCAGTGCGCAAGTCTCTTTCCCTGTTGCCGCCGGTGATCGAATCGACGGTTAGCATCATCACTTGTACGCCGGCATCTTTGGCGCGTTGCATCATGGTACGGTTCAGCTTTCGGTCTTTATGAAAATAGAATTGATACGCCTGAGGTGTGGAGGTTTGCTTGGCAATTTCTTCCATGCTGACAGTGCCTAGCGACGATACACCAAACATAGTGCCGTATTTTTCGGCGGCATTGGCAACGGCTCTTTCTCCGTCATGATGGAATAAACGTTGTAAAGCGGTGGGCGAACAATAGACGGGAAGATCGAGTTTTTGTCCCATCACGGTGACCGATAGGTCGACGTCTTTTACGCCTGTAAGAACGCTAGGAACCAAGTCGCAGGTTTCGAACGCGGCGGTGTTGCGGCGGTAGGTCGATTCATCGTCAGAGCCGCCATCAATATAATTAAAGATCGGACTGGGTAAACGCTTTTTAGCCAGAATACGAAAATCGTGGAAGTTATGGCAGTCTTTAAGACGCATGGACCTTGCTCCTTTTTAGTCGAGTCTATTTGTTATTCTTAATCATAGTCCTTGATTGATTTATAATAAATACGACATAAAATAATAAACTCTTTCTAAAAACGACCTAATAAAATAGGAGCAAGTTCTTTGAACGCTGCAGATTTAACGCTTTTTGTGAATGTCGCCGACGCAGGTTCGTTCAATAAAGCCGCGCAATACGCGGGTTTGTCGACGCCTGCACTGAGCAAGCGCATTAGTAAGCTAGAGCAGGGTCTTGGTGTACAACTGATTCATCGCACGACAAGGCGTTTAAGTCTGACGGAAGCGGGTGAAAGTCTTTACGTTCATGCTAAAAATATAGAAGGCCAAGTGAGTGATGCCGTCGCTTCGGTGTCGGCGTTTAGCCAAGGCTTGAGTGGCAGTATTAAAATTTCAGTTCCAACGATTTCGGGAGAATTGCTTTTGGCGGAAGCCATTGCCGAGTTTTGTCAAAAATACCCTAATATCACGATAGACATGCGCCTCGAAAATGACTTTGTGGATTTGGTGGCAGAAGGGCTCGACCTTGCGATTCGCACTGGCAAGCTTGAAGATTCGAGCTTGATTGCCAAGCCTCTGATTCAATCGAATTGGGTGGTTTGCTGTTCACCGAGCTATCTTGAAAAGCATGGTGACGTCTCAAGCCTAGACGCATTGAAAAGCCATAACTGTTTGGCTTATACCTACCAAGCACAAGGGTCTTTTGATTGGCGCTTTACAAAAAATGGCATTGAAGAAAGTGTTCGTATCAGTGGCAGTTTTGCGACCAATAACGCCCAAGCTTTACGCAAAGCCGCCTTGGCGGGTTTTGGTATTGTCTATGTTCCGCGTTGCTGTGTGTATGAAGACTTGCTGCAAGGCAAGCTGGTGGTTATTTTGCCCGATTATCAACCGAGACGACTTGGGGTTTACGCTATTTACCCTTTTACTAAATATTTACCCGAAAAGTTAAGACTACTGATAGAACACATTAAGCAGGCTTACCAAGATAAAAAAGCGTATTTTTAATAAAACCGTTTGAAAAGGGTGCTTTTCATTTGGTTCTCTTGTCATTATTCTTGTTGTCTATTTAATTGCTTTTACGATGGAAATGCTTATGTCGGGTCAAGGTTCTGGTGGCAATGTACTTGCCGCAATTTGCAGTGTTTTTGTTCCTGGGTTGGGTCAGTTGGTTCAAGGTCGTATTTTTATGGCGTTGTTCTTTTTTGTAACAACGGCCGTTTCTTATGCATTAGGGGCAACCGTGATTTTGTTCTTCATGTGGTTGGTTGGCGGTATATTGCACCTTTGGGCAATCATTGATGCTGCGCGTTTTTCTAGACTACCCACGATTTTATAATGCGATAATCCGCTAAGTGAGTAAGAAAGGAAAAAAGAACAGGTAGCCAAAGACTATCTGTTGAGTTGTTCTTTATTTGCACAGTTTTGAGAAATGTCACCATTGAGTGCATTGATCAGGTTATCTACGGCGCACGTGATCATTTTAAGCCGCGTTTCTGTGGTTGCAGAACCAATATGCGGAAATAAGACCGCGTTATCTAGTTTGCAAAGTGGTGAGCTGGCCGGTAGTGGTTCGACTTCAAATACGTCTAGCCCTGCGGCACGAATGGTGCCATTGCTTAAGGCTTCGACAAGAGCGGCTTCATCGATTACTTTGCCACGGGAACCATTGATGAAAATAGCACTTTTCTTCATCATGGCGAATTCTTTCGCACCGATGAGACGTTCAGTCTGAGATGTTAATGGCGTCATTACACAGACAAAATCGGATGTTTTAAGTAGTTCTTCCATGTCCATAAAAGTGGCGTTTAAGTCTTGTTCAGCGTCCGGTTTACGATGTCGATTGCTGTACTGAATTTTCATATCAAAACCAAAATGCCCGCGCTTTGCGATGGCGTATCCGATTCTGCCCATGCCAATAATGCCTAAGGTTTTACCGTGTACGTCTGTCCCGTAAAGAGATTCGCCTATGTTACTTGTCCAGCGGCCTTCTCGTACCATATTGGATAACTCAATGGCTCGACGAGCGGTACACATAATAAGAGTGAATAGGGTGTCGGCGGTAGTTTCATTCAGTACGCCTGGCGTGTGCATTAAGGGGATGCCACGCTGGCTCAGGTATGTTAAGTCAAACTTATCCGTACCGACAGAAATGGTGGAAGCGGCCTGTAGTCGAGGCGCCAGATCTAGTAACGTAGGTGGCATGCTCGTGCTATTGGATCCGATAAGGCCTTCAGTTTCAGAGAGTGCGATCACAAATGCGTCTTTGTTGGATTCATTCATTCCATCAAAAAAAGTGACGTCAAACTGATCGTCGAGTCGTTGGCGTTCTTGTGCTGGAATGTCTCGGTATAAAATGACTTTTTTCTTCACCCTACCATACCTTTTCTAAACTATTTAAGTGAGCTCGAGTCGGCAGCGCTTCACTGTCTCCGCGAACTTGGACAGTTAAAGAGCCTAGCAGATTTCCACGTCGAGCAGCTTGTTCCATCGTTTGACCATCGAGTAGCGCAGATATCACCCCAACGGCAAAGCTATCGCCAGCACCAACGGTATCGACCACTTTCTCGACAGGAATCCCCGTCACAGTGCCAGATTCGCCATTAGTGGTTTTGAAATACGCGCCGTCACTGCCAAGTTTGACGATGACCGCTTTTACGCCATGTTGAAGGTAAAAGTCTGCAATGTTTTCTGGTTGGTCACTGCCTGTGAGTATTTTACCTTCTTCTATACCAGGTAAGACGATGTCGCTGGTGAAGGCAAATTCATTGATGGTCGCAATCATGGTTGCTTGATCAGACCATAGGGAAGGGCGTAGGTTGGTATCAAAAGAGACACTGCAGCCTTGTTTCTTAGCGAGTTCTAATGCGTGTTTCGCAGCGCCTCGCATTGGCACGGACACCGCTGCAGCTATGCCAGTTAGGTGTAAATGTGCGCCAGTTTTGAAAAGGCTGGCGTCAATGTCTGCCGCGCTTAATGTGGACGCCGCAGAATTGCGGCGGAAGTACTCGACTTTTGGGTCGCTGCCGTCGGTGACATTCGATTTCAACATAAAGCCCGTTGCATGCTGGGCGCTTTCAGATATCCAGTCCGTACGAATGTTTTCTTTGTTGATCGTTTGGCGGATGAATTCACCAAAACTGTCTTTGCCCACTTTGCTTATGTAAGAGGATTCAAAACCCAGACGTGCCATGCCAATGGTGACATTAACTTCTGCGCCAGCTAAAGAGCGATTAAACGTCTTAATATCTGCAAGCTGCCCCGTGGTGTTGGCAACAAACATCGCCATGGCTTCACCCAGCGTGACAAAAGAGTGTGGTTGAGTCGTGTCCATATGCGCTCCGCGTTTCGTTTTTATCGTTATTAATGGTCAAAAGTTCATGTGGCCAAAGTATCATGGGATCGGTTCCATGAAAAGTAAAACGACCACAGAGTAGAGGTGTTCTTTCGTTCGATTCGTCTGCTTAGAGAGGGTTAGGTGACAAAATTTGAGCGGTTAAGTCGATTGTCGAATAACGAGTTCGGCTTTGAGCTTAATGTGTTGCGCAGGTTCGTTGTTGTCTTGGACTCTCGCCAGTAAACGCTCGCAAGCGGTTTGCCCTATGACCCTTGTAGGTTGACGCATAACGGTGATACCGCCTTCAAAAAGCTGCGCCCACTCTGGATCGTCAATCGAAATGAGCCCTATTTGTGAGCCAATGTGTATGTCGAGCTGTTTCAAGGCTTTCGCGGTGCTCATCATCGCTACGCCGTTGGTTGTGAAAATGGCTTTTTTGCGATTAGGGTGCGAGACGATAAAGTCTTGAATAACCTTAATGAGCAAATCCACACTCATTTTCTCGATTTCTATAATCTCACAGCTAATGTCGTTGTTTTCTCGGGTGAACGCTTTTATCGCGTCGACTCTAGCTTGGCGAGGGTCTATGGCGATGGATTCCGTCACCACCAAAATGGATTGGTAGGCTTTTGTTTGTAGATGTGTGCATACCTCTTTGACAGCCGCTTCGTTGTCTAGCCCAACGGTATCAAATCCAAGCGAAGTATCGATTCGATCGACGAGAACCAAAGGGCAAGAGATTCGTTTCAAATTGGTGATTTGTTTTTGCGCCATGCCGGCGGTATTGACGATTATGCCATCGACTCGATGTGCTTCGAGTAGTGTTAAATAGCTGTCTTGTAACTCTTTCTGATTGTCTGTGTTGCATACCATGAGCATGTAACCTTCACGTCGACAAACATGCTCTATGCCCTGAAGAACATCAATGGAGTATGGGTTAGTAACATCCGCCAGTAGTAGTCCAATAAGCTTTGAGTGCCCTGCTTTTAGCATTCTGGCAGAGTGATTTGGACGGAAATGAAGATGCTCTATTGCTTGAAATATTTTTTCACGTAAGGGGTCTGATAGCTTATCTTGTTCGCCATTGAGATAGCGTGAAACACTTGTCTTACCTACTTTTGCGTATTTAGCAACGTCAGAAATAGTCGCGAAGCCTTTGCTTTTGTTTTGCAATATATTATCTCAATGATTGTTTTTTTAAATGAAAAAAAATCCCATTCAAAAGTGGCATATAAACAGGTATTTCATCGTACTTTAAACTATGATCCTACTACTGCGCAATTACGTGAGGTTGATTCCGTATTTTCGTTTATCCATTTTTATTTATTAATATCTATCTCTCGATAGCAGGAGCTTTATGAAAATTTTCAGTTGCCAGCAGTGTGGTCAAACTGTGTTGTTTGAAAACACACGCTGCGAGCAATGCTCGTCGTCTTTGGGTTTTTTACCAGATCAAATGGTGATCAGTGCATTAAAGTCGGTCGACAATACTTGGTATGCGATGGCAGATAAATCTGTGCCAGCTAAACGTTTGTATTACTGTGAAAACCATCAGCACCAAGTGTGTAATTGGATGGTAGAAGAGGGTGGCAGTACTTTCTGTATGGCGTGTGAATTGAACCGTCACATTCCGAACTTAGAAAAAATAGAAGAGCGTCAAGCATGGCAGCAGCTAGAGTTTGCTAAGCACAGATTAGTGTACTCTTTATTGCGCCTCGGTTTGCCTTTGGTCAGTAAAAAAAGTGCACCAGAAGACGGTTTGTCATTCGATTTCATTTCGGAAAATAACGTGGTTCCAGAAGATGTCAGTGCCATGACCGGTCATGCTTCTGGTCAGGTAACCATTAATGCCGCTGAGGGAAATTCCGTAGATCGTGAGCAGATGCGTGAAGACATGAATGAGTCCTATCGTACAGTGATTGGTCACTTTCGTCATGAGATTGGGCATTATTATTGGGATCCGTTAGTTTTTGATGATGAGGAGGTTCTAGCCGACTTTCGCGAGCTTTTTGGTGACGACAGAGAAAGTTATGCTGATGCATTAGAAGCCCATTACAAAGCGCCTAATGCAGAGTGGAAAGAATCGTTTATCAGTGTTTATGCGTCTTCTCACCCTTGGGAAGACTGGGCCGAAACATGGGCGCATTACCTGCATATTGCCGATACATTGGAAACCGCCAGTGACCTTGGATTGAGCCTGCAACCGCATGGTTCTAATCGAGAAAATTTGGCGGTAATGGTGAATATTGACCCGTATAGACACGATAATTTCGATGATATTTTGGCGCAATATTTACCCTTAACCTTTGCGGTTAATAACCTAAACCGTGGCATGGGGCAACCGGATCTATACCCTTTTATCTTGGTTCCTGCGGTTCGCGAAAAATTGACGTTTATCCACCGTTTGTTAAGAGCGTACGTAGCAGAGTCGTAAAGGAATAGTTAATTAGGCGTTGGTAAGTCGCCGAGGTTGGTGATTGGACGACTTATTCATAGCTGCAAGCGGCTTGATCCGTTATTATGCTCGCCAATTGGAACGTGTTACGCCACTTCCTGATTATTAATCTTTTAGGACCCTAATGAAAAAAACATTTGAGCTATCTCATCCAAAAATTGCTTACCCTCGATTAATCGAAGCGACTAAAAGCGACATTAAAAAATATCTGAAAAGAGAGCGTAATAAAGCATTGCCTGAATACGCTGACTTTTGGGGATTTGACTGCAAATTTGGCCAAACAGAAGAACAAGCGGACATTATTCACGTAGCCGAAATTAATGACAAAATCAGCTTCGCTGAAAGCCAAGCATGGCCAACGTTTTATCTAGAAATTTTGGCGGCACCCACTCAACGTACAAAGCGTGAAGTGGTAGATGAAGAGAACGAAGACAACTTGTAAAAAACGTCTTTATTTGTCGAAAAAAGCAACTTTTAAAAAAGCCAGATCAATGATTGATCTGGCTTTTTTACGCCTTTTATTTGGCATGCATCGCGTGTAAATCGGTGCTTTTAGCTGACTTCAACATACCCCATGAAGCCCGTTTTAAGGTGTTCAATGATGTGACAGTGATACATCCATCGGCCTGGGTTGTCAGCGACTAACGCGGCAATAACGGTTTCATTCTGGCCCAGTAAAACGGTGTCTGTGTGGAAAGGGGTGATGGCTTTTTTATTGGATTTTAAAACAGTAAAGGTGTGGCCGTGTATGTGGATCGGATGATGGTATTGCGTCAAATTGGCCAGCTCGAAAAGGTAGGTTTTTCCAAGCTCTAGTTTGGCAAGGGGGGCGGGAATGTTGCCTTTAGACATGCCTTCCCATGAACGACGGTTCATTGTCCAAAAATTGTAGTTTATCTTGCCATCTTTTTCGATTGGCGTGATGTTGGCATTCCATTCAAAAGCGAACTTAATCGCTTCTGCATTTTCCAAATCTGGCGCAGGAATCGGATTAAGTGGCAATGTGGGCAGTCGGCGATTTTCAAGCTGGCTCGCTACGGTTTTAATAGTCACCATAGGTTTGTTTTTATGCTTAAACGTGACGGTTTCTCCGACCTTACTAGGCGCAATTACACCAAGGTCCAGTCTCATTCCCGGTGCAGTCATGTGATTGGTTAACGCAACGGGTTCAGCAATCGGGTTGCCATCGATCGCGATAATTTGAGCATTAGAATCCGTTGACGTCACGTCATACACCAAGGTGTTATCGACGTTCAATAAGCGCACACGAATGGCACCGCCAGCGGGTACGTCGTAGATCGGGTGCATTTCACCGTTAATGGTCATAACGCGCCCAGGCGTTCCCATGCGGAAGGCATTTTTTGGTGTGGTCAGGGCGGTAAAAGAGCCATCGTCTTTGATGTGCCAGTTTTTCATACAAAGCACTAGATCGGCATCGAAGTCTGGCTTCTCTGCTTCATCGACAATCAACGCGCCAACTAGGCCTTTGCCAAGTTGCTCAATGCTGTTCATGTGCGGGTGATACCAAAAAGATCCAGCGTCTGGCGGTGTGAATTCATAATCAAAGGTGTCGCCGGGCATGATGGGAGGCTGACTTAAAAAAGGCACACCGTCCATGCCAATTGGGATTCTCATGCCATGCCAATGAATGGTGGTTGGCTCGTTTAATCGATTTACGACTCGAATGCGAATGGGCTGATGTTGTTTTGCTCGAATCACGGGGGAAGGATAACCGCCATTAAAACTCAATGCCGGCGTGCTGCCGCCTGGTACAATGTTGACATCCGCTGGCGCGACGATCAGTTCGTAATCGAACCCCTCAGAAGGTTGTGCCGCCAACACTAGCCTAGGCAATGTTCCTACTATGGCGATGGCAATACCAGATTTAATAAAAGTGCGACGATTCAAAACCTTTGTCCTTATTAATGAGTAATATCAAAATAACAACGAGCTTCATATTAACGATAACCTTGGGCTTGAAGCTTGAATAAATGTGCGTACTGCCCCTGTTGAGCAAGCAAGGTGTCATGAGTGCCTCGTTCTTTTACTTCTCCATGCTCCATGACGATGATTTCATGAGCGAGCCGAACGGTTGAAAAACGGTGAGAAATCAGAATCGCCATTTTTGTTTTAGTATGTTCTTGAAAGTGCTGAAAAATATTGGCCTCAGCTTTAGCGTCCATTGCGGCAGTTGGTTCATCTAATACTAAAATATCGGCGTCCTCTCGCATAAAGGCACGAGCTAAGGCGATTTTCTGCCATTGTCCACCTGACAATTCTTGTCCACCTTTAAACCATCGCCCAAGCTGAGTGTGGTAGTCATTGTCGAGTTCATCAATGAAGTCGGTGGCTTTACCTAACTCGGCGGCTTTGTGCCAACCCGTTTGGTCATTGAAGCGGTCGTTGTCGCCAGCCCCTATATTCTCACCAACGATAAATTGATAGCGTACAAAATCTTGAAAAATCACCCCAACACGCTTAAGAAGCGCGGTTTCATCCCATTCGAGTAAATCCAACCCATCTAATAAAATGCGTCCTTGTGTTGGATTGTAAAGGCGTGTGAGTAATTTTATTAAGGTGGTTTTACCAGAACCATTTTCCCCCACAATAGCGAGACTGTGACCGGGACGAATATGCAGCGTGACATTTGATAGCGCGGATTTTTCACTTCCTGGATACTGAAACGACACATCTTCAAAGCGAATACCATCGTTTGGTTTTGGGCCAATTAATAAACCACGGGTGGACGATGGCGTTTCCTGTTCTAGGTACTCATATAAGTTCGACAAATAAAGGTTGTCTTCATACATGCCGCTGATCGCTGTCAATGAGGCTGAAACAGAGCTTTGGCCTTGCTTGAATAAGAGTAAATACATGGTCATTTGACCTAATGTGATCGCACCAATAATGGTGTCACTGACAATCCAGCCGTAGGCACCATAAAATACCAGTGTGCTGATGACACCAAGAGCAAAGCCCCAGGTTTCTCTTCGAAGAATAAGGCGCTTACTTTCTTTAAACAGTTTGAGGAAAATTTCAGAGTAGCGCTGTAAAAAACGCTCTCCCAGCTGATAAAGGCGAACTTCTTTTATGTTGTCTTCCCGAGCCAGTAACGTTTCTAAATAGTTTTGCTGTCGGACTTCGGGCGAGCGCCAGCGGAACATCAAAAAAGCATCGCCAGAAAACTTTGCTTCGGCGATAAAAGAGGGCAACGCCCCACAGATTAGCAAAGCTAATGCCCATGGCGAAAAATGCCAGAGTAAGACCGCAAAACTTGATAAAGAAATGGCATTTTGAAGTAACGAAAAAGTTTTATTGACCAAGGCGAGCGGCCGGCTTGATGCTTCGCGCCGAGCGCGGACAAGCTTGTCGTAAAACTCAGAGTCTTCAAAATGAGACAGGGTTAGGTTTTGGGCTTTTTCTAAGATCATCAAGTTAACTTTTTGACCTAACAAACCTTGTAGAATGGCCTGCTGCGCTGTTAATGCTCGCTGTGCCGCGGCAATGATAAGAACCAAGATCCCTTCTAGCACCACATAGTTAAGTGCTGTTTCATAGTGCAATACTTGGTCTTGCTTGTAGCTTTCCATGGCGGCCAATACAGCGTCTACGATTAACTGCCCGACGTAAGCCATCGCTGCAGGTAGTACGCCTGCAATCAAGGTGGCGAGTGCGAGTCCAATCGTAAGAGAGGGAGACGTTTGCCACACCAAGTTGATCGCCCGACGGCTATAGCGAAAGACGCCGAGCATGTTTTTATCGACAGTGTTTTTAGGCGAGTCGGTAGGCTTCATTAAAAGTCCTGATTTAAAAAAGGGTGAGGTAAAGTATACGTGAGAGCGTGCGTTGGAGAGAATTTTTTTGGAGCGTCAGGATTTAGATTGAGAAATAACAGCCCTTGATGCAAAGGCTCTGGGTATTAATTGTGCTTATGACGACGGCGATCATTAGAAATGGCTGGCAGCGGTATTTGATGCCGCATTATGCGGCATCACTTTCAACGAAGTCGCTTACCTCTTCATCATCAAATACGACGGTGTTTTCATCTTCGTCGTAAACCGCTTCTTCATCCGGTTCTATAACCAGATCTTCTAGGGCTTTTTTAGACGGTGATTCGGTCAGGTCAAGCTGAGCATTTGTTGCTTTATCGTTGGTTTTTTTAGACTTTTGGGGGGCTTTCTTTTTGGTACCTAAAACGTCTAAGAGCGATTCTTTGTTCTGAGCTAGGTACATGGAGAGCGCTTCTTTTTGACTATGGTCACCGGCTAGATTGCTCTGATCTAAAATTTCATACAGCGCTTCGGCCGTGTCCAACAATTTATCGTACGCATCGGCTTCCGTTTTTGAAGTAAACGTCATTTTTTCGATTCCATCGCGTTCTACAACATATTTGATAATTACAGGCATGATCCACCTCGTGAAATAATATACTGTATAAATATACAGTATTATTTTCCCTCTTGTCTAGTGCTTTTATTTGTTGATCTGAGTAATGATTGTTAAAGTGGCGCTCTTGATGAAGGAAACGGTTTTTATGCAACTCGATTTATCCCAATTAGATTTTTCTATCATTACAGACCATGTTGAAATTGCGTTAACCATTTCTTGGGCTTTACTGTTTTATATTGTGCGTCGTTACACGAAACGTATGATTCGTGTGAATCAGAATATTGAACACGATAAAAAGCGTCAGAGAATCAATACGGTCGATAACATATTTAACCTTTTTTTAGTTGTTGGCTTTATTCTAATTTGGTCATCTGAATTACAAAATATCGCGATTTCGATCGCTGCCTTTATGGTGGCGTTGGTGATCGCAACAAAAGAATTTATCGCCTGTATCGTTGGTGCATTTTATCGCGCGAGCACACGGCCTTATCAGGTTGGAGATTGGATCCGTATTGCTAATTATGAAGGCGAAGTCACGGACAGTGATTGGCTTTCAACGACGTTGTTTGAAGTGGATTTAAAAGGCGGGAGCTACACTTACACAGGGCGTACAACAGTAGTGCCGAATAGTGTTTTATTGGTTCATACGGTGCAAAACTTGAACTATATGCGTCGTTATGTGACGCATACCTTTTCTGTTTGTCGCAATACCGATGACGTAAACCTGTTTGCTATTAAAGAGCAGATACTCGAGAGAATTCGAGAATACAGCGAACATTTTCATGAGGTAGCGACCCGTTATAACAGCTTAATCGAGAAGCGTTTGGACATTAAGATTTCCGGCCCAGAGCCGCGAGTACGCATCACTACGACCCCAGAGGGCTTTAACGTTTTTACGGTTTCTTTGTTTTGTCCTACTGAAGAAGCCGTCGATATTGAGCAAAAAGTAACAGAAGATTTTATGCGATTTTGGTTTGAAATGCGCAGCATGGCTGTCGATGCGACTGGGAGAGAATAATGAGATTAGACCATATAGTTAGCGTCGGTGTTTTGGTCGTTGCATCGTTACTATTAACCGGATGTAATAGTTTTCGTGTTGGTGAAGCAGAAGTGAATCAAGAAGTAGCGAAGCAACTCGCTCAGCCTCAAGAAAACCATATTAAACTCACGTTAGACAATAATACGCTTAATCTTGATTTGATCATCGACTCTGCCAATGTCGATTTTACCGAGCGCGACGGTGGCTTAGTATTGGTGGATTTGATCAGTAATATGACGGGCACATTGACGGCCTTTGGCCAGACCTTTTCGTTAACCACTACAGTCAGCCCTTCGTTTGAATCGGGTGTGCGAATTGAAGAAGATCGATTGTATTTAGTGGCGCCAAAAATCACTAAAATTAATGTAGAAGGCTCAAGCTTTAATGACAAAATGCTGCGTTCAACGCTGGGCTCTTTGCATAGTGATTTCGAAAAAGCACTCGTTGAGTATTTTGATGAAAACCCTGTTTATGTGTTAAATCATTCCCCTTTCGAAAAAACCGCTGCGGCGTTAGTGAAGAACATTATTATTAAAGAAGATTCATTAGAGTTGTCTATTTTTTAGTGTAAGAGGCTGAATAAGGGTCTAGGTAAGTTTCTTCTCAGCCTTTATAATGCGCCATAAAATGAGCAGTTACGCTAAATTATTGAATTTAAATGAGGAATCAGCATGTCAATTGCAGACAACCAAGTCGTCCAATTTCACTACACTTTGCGCCATGGCGAAGAACTTATCGAAACGTCTGCGGGCAAAGACCCTGCGACCTACCTTCATGGTCACGGTAATGTCATTCCAGGTTTAGAAAAAGCCATGGAAGGAAAAGCAGTGGGTGATGAGTTTGAAGTGACGGTAGCGTGTGCTGACGCTTACGGTGAACGTCATGAAGATCGCACGCAGCAAATGCCGATTAAACATCTGCAAGGTGCGAAACGTTGGAAAGCAGGCATGGTGGCTATGGTGAAAACCGACCAAGGCATGCGCCAAGTTACTATTATTAAAGCCGGATTGAAGCATGCGACAGTGGATCTTAATCATCCATTGTCAGGTAAAGATTTGACGTTCAATATTCAAATAGTCGATGCGCGTGAAGGCTCCAATGATGAAATCGCGCATGGTCATTCTCATGGCGTTGGTGGTCATCACCACTAAGCATTAAATTCCTATAGACGGAATGAATGGTTAAATGAAAGCCCTTGTTACTTCAATGTAACAGGGGCTTTTTCATTTTATTTGAGGCTTTTTTATACTGATGCTTATCAGGATAGAGTAAAAAAACAATAAAAATTAATAAGAATCGTTATCAACACCTTGACAGAATTGCCATTCATACACATTATTGATAATAGTTATCATTTGTATTTTGGAGGGCAACGCAATGAGTCGCTATTTGGTACCATTTTCAGTACTTGAGCAAACCATTCAAGCGGGTCAGTGTGCAGATTCGCCGGAATTGCTCTACTATTATTTAAATCTTACGGAAGAATACGCGGAACGCTTGAATATTACCGATGCAGCATTGTTGCATCAGCGTGTGTTTAATGTGCTACTAGATACGGTTTGTGACACCAATATTGCTCAGCATTGGCGCCAGACCTGTTTGGATAAAGTGTATTTACCTTTGTCTAATCTCAAGCGTTTAATTGTGACGTATCAAGACGCTAGAAACTACTTCAAAATGGAACATAGTTTACGGGTTCTCAGTTATTACTTTACCTCTTCCTCCGAACAATAAGGACACCATTAAAGAATGAAAATGCGCATTGAAAAAGACAGTATGGGTGAACTAGACGTGCCAGAAGAGGCGCTTTATGGTGCTCAAACCCAACGTGCGATTAATAACTTTCCTATTAGTGGCGAAGCACTTCCAGACGCTTTTATCCGCTCCCTTATATTGATCAAAGCCGCTGCTGCGCGTGCGAATGAAACGCTTAAATGCCTCTCGCCGGACATTGCTAAAGCAATTCAAGATGCCTGTAATGAACTGCTAAACGATGACAATTTCATGCGGCATTTCCCTGTGGACGTATTTCAAACCGGTTCTGGTACCAGCTCCAACATGAATGCCAATGAAGTGATTGCAACATTAGCCAGCGTCTATCATGGTGCACCGGTAAATCCTAATGACCATGTGAACTATGGTCAGAGCAGCAACGATGTTATTCCCAGCGCGATACATGTGAGTGCAACCTTAGAATTAACCGGTCATTTACTGCCTGCGCTGGTTCATTTAAGGCAAACGATTATAGAAAAAGGCGATTCGCTAAAGGGGTTTACCAAAACGGGGCGTACACATTTGATGGATGCCATGCCGGTTCGACTGGATCAAACCTTCCATGCATGGGCGGCTCAGCTGCAAGACAATATCGACAACCTTATGTATTTAGAAAGTAAAACCACACAGCTTGCTCAAGGCGGAACGGCGGTCGGTACGGGCATTAATGCACACCCAGAATTTGCCGCTCTTTTTGCCAAAGAGCTTTCGGACTTAACAAAAGTTACTTTCACTCAAGGCAAAAACTTCTTTGCTCTCATCGGTTCACAAGATACGGCGGTGGCGTTATCTGGCCAATTGAAAGCCGTGGCTGTGACGTATATGAAAATCGCTAACGATCTGCGTTGGATGAACTCTGGCCCATTGGCTGGTTTAGGAGAAATCTCACTACAGGCGTTGCAGCCGGGTTCGTCTATTATGCCGGGTAAAGTAAACCCTGTGATTCCAGAAGCAACCGCTATGGTGGCCGCGCAAGTGATAGGCAACGATGCCGCGATTACTATTGGTGGTCAATCCGGTAACTTTGAATTGAACGTTATGTTGCCTATGATCGCTAAGAATCTACTGAATAGCATTAAGTTGTTAGCCAACAGTGGGCGGTTGCTTGCTGATAACGCTATCGCTACATTGAGTGTTAATGAAGGTAAATTAAACGAAGCATTGCATCGTAATCCCATTTTGGTCACGGCGCTTAACCCCATTATTGGTTATGAAAAAGCCGCTGAAATTGCTAAAAAAGCCTACAAAGAAGGTCGCCCAGTTGTCGATGTAGCAGAAGAAAATACGGAATTAAGTCGAGAAGAGTTGCTTGTTTTACTTGATCCCGCCAAATTAACTCATGGCGGTATCTAGAGTAGATCAGATAAGGTAAGGTTTCTTTATTTGGTTGTTCCCTTACCAAATAATGAAAACAGGTCAGCGTTCGCGCTGGCTTTTTTTTGTTCTAAATTGAGGTGTTCTGGTCATAGTGTTTTGGTCATAAACACGCTATATGGATCAAGCTTGTAATTGGAAAACGGACCGCATTCTGTAAATCCATGCTTCTCATAAAGTTTTCTAGCGGGCGCAAAAAAATTTTGCGATCCAGTTTCTAGGCTAATTTTATTGAGCCTTTTTGCTTGGCAGAATCGAGAATATGGCGTAGTAAAGTGGAGGCGACCCCTTTATTACGTGCTGCACTGGTGGTACGCATGGATTTGATTTCCCCGTGCGAGTCGTTCAGTATTTTAAGCGCACCACAGCCGAGTAGTTGGTTGCCTTCCCAAACGGTCCAGAAGGTAATAGTAGGCATTTTTAGACCGGTTAAATCCAATGCATGCACACATTCGGCTGGTGATGCAGCGTGCATATCTTCAAGGTGTTCAGTTAATAGTGTCTGAATTTCTACGCCAGATAAATCGTCTATTCTGATGTCCATTCGTTTATTTTTCCTAATCTATAATGTCATTTTACATTCAAAATATGGGCGATAATAAACAAAAGAGTATACTGCTTTTAATCAAGCGTAAACATGGAAGGAGAGAAGGTACGATATGACAGAGCAAGTGAGTTTACGGCCTGTTACTATGGCAGATGCGGAAGATTTATTGGTGTGGCGAAATGACCCTGAAACACGTCATGCATCCCATAATACCGATGAAATATCGTTAGATAGGCACCTAGCGTGGCTGGAAGCGTCTTTGAATAAACCTGAGCAACGGCGCTTATGGATAGCAGAAATGAACGCTAAATCGGTTGGCACCTGTCGAGCGGATCGTATTGACGGTGCTTGGGAGCTATCTTGGACTGTGGCACCAAATTTTCGCGGAAAAGGCGTTGCTCAAAAAATGTTATCTGCCATCATTGAGCGTTTTCAAGATCCGCTAGTGGCAGAGATTAAGGTCGGTAATATTGCCTCAATAAAAGTCTCTGAACGAGCAGGCTTCATCTTTGATAAAGAAGAACATGGTGTGCTGTTTTATGTGTTTCCTAAAAAGCCTACCTCGTCATATTAATCATCAAAACGAATGCGAACTTTCGGTTCGTCTTTTTTCTTTTCTGTTGGTTTACGCAGTGGATCAACCAGTTTTTCTAAACCGTTGATTTTGATTTCAAGAGATAGTTGTAGCCATTGCCCTAGATTACCCTTTGGCCAACCTTCCTTCGCAAACCACAGCAAATACGCTTCTGGCAGGTCGATCAAAATACGACCTTGGTATTTACCAAACGGCATGGTTTGACGAGCAACTTGAACGAGATCTTCTTGTGAAAACATAGTATTTACTTATTTAATGTAATGACGTGCTTAATGAGTTTGTGTGTATTTAAACATAAGCCAGTTATTTGGCAAACGCCGGATTCTCTTTAAAACGCTGAATCAGATAATCACAGATGCGTTGCAATTTTGGTGATGGCTGGCGAACTTTTGGATAAACCAGCCAAACGCCACTATAAGGATATTGATACTGAGGGAGCAGGGCGATTAGTTTGCCACTGGCTAGGTCGTCATTCACGTAATAATCCGGTAGTTGGGCGATGCCTAAGCCTTTTCGAACCGCGTCTATTAGCGCGGGGCCAGAATTGCTTCGCCATTGGCTGGTAATTTTTATTTCTTTGCGTTGTCCATCTTGTTGAAATAACCAATGACTCTTTGAGCCAATCAAACAGCGATGTTTATTAAGTTCTGCAAGCGTATGTGGCATACCGTGTTGGTCTATATATTCCCGAGACGCACAAAGATATTCAACACGATCACACAAACGGCGTGATAAATGGCTCGAATCTTTCATCGCGCCCATGCGAATAGCAAGGTCATAGCCTTCGTCGATGATGTCTACCGCGCGATTGGTAAGGTGAAAATCCAGTTCGATTTTAGGGTGATCCAATAAAAAATCGTTCATCAGCGGCGCAATATAACGCTCGCCAAAGGTAGTAGCGCAGGTCATTTTAAACAATCCAATCGGGGCTTGATTCAGCGTTGAAATGACTTCTTCCGCGCTACTCAGCGCCTCAGGTAAACCGCGACAATGCTGATAATACAGCTCGCCTGCTTCGCTTAAACGAATGCGTCGTGTGGTTCGAAAGAGTAGCGTGGTGCCAAGCTCCGCTTCTAATTGAGTGATTAAGCGACTGATGTGCGAAGCAGAAACGCTGAGCTTAATCGCCGCCGCCGAAAAACTACCTTGTTTAACCACTTCGATGAAGGCTTCCATCGCTTCCCAATTTTTCATATTTCACTCACTTGGCTTGATTTTATGTTTGGTACTTTATCGCAAATGAGTGACATTAAAAAATGATTATTGCTGTATAGCAATAATCATTTTCCAAAATGAGCATTATCGTCGTAATGATTTGCGACTACACTGGGTGCCATTATTTAGATGAAAAATTGCTTAAAAACATACTTTGGAGAACACAATGAAATGTAAAGCTGCTGTTGCTTGGGGCCCCGGTCAACCTCTTAAAATCGAAGAAATTGATGTGCAAGATCCGCAAGCGGGTGAAGTCTTGGTTCGTATGGTGGCAACGGGTGTTTGTCATACGGATGCATTTACGTTGTCTGGCGAAGACCCAGAAGGTGTTTTTCCTGCGATCCTAGGTCACGAAGGCGCGGGTGTTGTTGAAGCGGTGGGTGAAGGTGTCACAACGCTGAAAGCAGGCGATCACGTGATTCCACTTTATACGGCAGAATGTAAGGAATGTAAGTTCTGCTTGTCTGGCAAAACCAACTTGTGCAGTGCCGTTCGCGAAACGCAAGGAAAGGGCTTAATGCCAGACGGCACAAGCCGCTTTAGCATCAATGGCGAACCGATTTTTCATTACATGGGCACGTCTACTTTCTCTGAATACAGTGTGGTTCCTGAAATCGCGCTTGCGAAAATCCATGTTGATGCACCATTAGAAAAAGTCTGCTTGTTAGGCTGTGGTATTACCACGGGAATCGGCGCCGTGTTGAACACAGCGAAAGTCGAAGAAGGCGACACCGTGGCGGTCTTTGGTTTGGGCGGCATTGGTTTGTCGGTTATCCAAGGCGCACGCATGGCTGGCGCAGGCCGTATTATTGCCATCGACATTAATGAATCTAAATTCGAAATGGCGAAACAGTTTGGCGCGACGGATTGCGTTAATCCGAAGTCATTTGATGCGCCTATTCAACAAGTCATCGTGGATATGACAGACGGCGGCGTAGATTACTCGTTCGAATGTATCGGCAACGTGCAAATCATGCGTCAGGCGCTTGAGTGTTGCCATAAAGGTTGGGGCGAATCCATTGTTATTGGCGTGGCTGGCGCTGGACAAGAAATCTCAACGAGACCATTCCAACTAGTGACCGGTCGAGTCTGGAGAGGATCGGCGTTTGGCGGTGTTAAAGGCCGCAGCCAATTGCCAGGTTACGTAGAAGACTACATGAACGGAAAAATCGAAATCGACCCATTCGTGACACACACTATGCCGCTTGAAGACATCAATAAAGCGTTTGATTTGATGCACGAAGGTAAGAGTATTCGTACGGTTATCCTGTTTGATAAAAAGTAACGGCTTCTAATCAATCGAAAATCACGTTGGCTTTCTTCCCTATAGAAAGTAGAAAGCCAACGCTAAGGAGTGGAACGATGGAATTACTTTCTAGCACTAAAAGCTTCGGTGGCTGGCTAAAGCGCTATCGCCATGAAAGCTTGTCGGTAAAAGGCGAGATGACGTTTGCGATTTATTTACCGCCGCAAGCGGAAACACAAACCGTCCCTGTTTTGTACTGGTTATCGGGTTTGACCTGTACTGACGAAAATTTCATGCAAAAAGCCGGTGCCTTTCGCAAAGCCGCAGAATTAGGCTTGGCGATTGTATGTCTTGATACCAGCCCACGCGGCACAGAATATCCGAACGAGCATGACAGCTACGACTTTGGTTCTGGCGCGGGATTTTATCTCAATGCGACCGTGGAGCCGTATTCGAACACCTATCACATGTACGATTACGTGGTACAAGAGTTGCCACATTTGATCGAGACGAACTTTCCTGTCACTGACAAACGTTCTATTTCTGGTCATTCTATGGGTGGTCACGGCGCCTTGATTTGTGCGTTAAAAAATCCCGAGAAATACCAATCTGTCTCGGCGTTCGCGCCTATTGTCAATCCAACGAATTGTCCTTGGGGCGAAAAAGCCTTTACCGGTTACCTAGGTGAAGACAAAGCCGCTTGGAACGAATGGGATGCCACTTGTCTAGTAGAAAGCCAAATCGAAAGCGCAAGTGAGCGCTTACCCTTGTTTATCGATCAAGGCGAAGCCGATAACTTTTTAGCTGAACAGCTTAAACCAGACGCTCTAGAAACCGCCTGTGAAAAAACTGGACACCCGATCACGCTACGTCGTCAACCGGGTTACGACCACAGCTACTTCTTTATCGCCAGTTTTATCGACGAACACCTAGAGTTTCACTCAACCGCCTTGAGTTAGTTCTTGGGTTTTCTTCTGCTGGAATCGACAAAAGCGAGCTACGACTCGCTTTTTTTGTTACTAAATATACTCATTCTGATTGGGTTAATCTTTGCTGATGTTGAAGATGAATGGTAAGACTAGCGCTTATTTGATATTTGCTAAGAGAGAATAAAAGCCTTGTGAGCCGAACATCATGTTCAGCTCACAAGTTGATTATTTAAGCGAATACGAAGTATTTTCGAACCGTTTCTACTACTTCCCAAGTGCCTTTCATTCCCGGTTCGATGACGAATACATCACCCGCTTTTAGGTGTTTTGGCTCTTCGCCTTCGGGTGTGATGATACAGTAACCTTCTAAGAAGTGGCAAAACTCCCATTTGTCATAGTTCACTTCAAATTTACCTGGCGTGCAGATCCAAGTTCCCATTATTTTGCTACCGTCTTTTGAAAGGTAGGCGTTTAGGTTCACAGTATGTGGATCGCCACCAATACGAGTCCATTTTGTTGCGTTTACCACAGGTGTTGGGCAAGTTTCGCGCATAACGGTGATAAAGTCAGACATAGCCGCTCCAGATTATAGAATGAGTTAAAGGTGAGTCATTGTATGGCGGCTATGAAGTATGAGTTTGTCTGTTTACGTCATAAATAGCGTTTAATAGGCTTAGAAAAAACACCTCCAAAATAAAGGTGAAGCCGATAATTTTTTAGTTGAACAGTTTAAACCAGACGCTCTAGAAGGCACCTGTGAAAAAGTTGGTCACCGATTACGCTACGCCGTCAACCAAGCTACGATTCGCTTTTTGGCTTTCTTTAACGCTAAGAAAAATCACTCACCAGCCATCACTTGGCCTATCTTGGTTTATGGCCTATTCTTTTGAGGATCTTAATTGTTTAAATGGAGTATGACGTTGAAGAAAATAATTATAATAACGCTTTTATTTTTGATCCCTCAATTATCAATGGCGGCGTTGATAAACGAAATGCAAACGTGCCAAGGTCTCATCGAACATATCGATAAGAAACTGGATGAAACGGGTTCTAAATATGATAAAAATGCCGTAAAAAAAGTTCGTAATGGGCTAGAAGGTTATAACCAATATATTCAACGTGAAATTGTGACTCCTGGGTTATTACAGTTCAATGGCGGAGATCAATCTAAAACGAAGAAAATGCAAGAACAGGTTGATGCGTATAAGAAAACAATTGCTAAACGATATGACCTTACCTACCCTCAAAATGAAATTTTTATGAATCATGCCATGGCGGTAAACGAATGTGCGAAACAAGCCGTGCCTTCTGGCCAAGAGCTAGAAGACTTAAAAGAAGCGCTTAATCTGATGGTTGAGTTTGCGCAATAAATGGATGTTTGAGCTAGGTTCAAATTCTTTAAGCCATATTGTCAACGAGTTCAAATATGTCATCTTTAGACGCTTTAATCACGTTACGTAAAACGCTCCACCAGAATCCAGAACTTTCTAACCAAGAAGAAGCAACCGCGGTTCGTATACTCAATGAATTTCAGTCTTTTTCGCCAGACGAGATTGTCACCGATCTTGGTGGAACGGGTCTTGCTTTTGTATTTAATGGAACTGATAGTGGGCCCACGACCTTGATTCGCAGTGAATTAGACGCGTTGCCAATCGAAGAAACCAATACTTTTAAGCACCGTTCGCAAGTAAAAGGCGTTTCTCATAAATGTGGTCACGATGGTCACATGAGTATTGTGACAGCACTGGGTGCGGAACTGGCGAAATTTCGGCCACAGAAGGGTCGTGTCGTGCTGTGTTTTCAGCCAGCCGAAGAAACGGGGATGGGCGCGATTCAGGTGGTGAACGATGTACGTTTTGCTGCCCTTAAACCAGATTATGCGTTTGCACTGCACAACTATCCAGGGTTAGAGCTAGGCAAAGTGGCGGTGCGGGCGGGTACGTTTAATTGCGCTTCGAGAGGCATGATTATCCATTTAAAAGGAAAAACGTCTCATGCAGCGCACCCTGAAAATGGGATAAGTCCAGCCAATGTTATGTGTAATATTATTCAAGAATTGAGTGCATTGCCTTCTAAAATCGTGGATCAAGGAATAGAAGGGCGGCATTGGGTGACGGTGGTTCACGCTAAATTGGGTGAGGTCGCTTTTGGTACATCGCCGGGTGACGCGGTGGTGATGGTGACCTTACGCAGTGAAACCAACGAAGGCATGCAAATGCTGATAGAGCAGGCCGAGGCGTTTTCTCAATCGGTCGCTAAAAGTGAAAATCTTGGTATTTCATTTGAATACGAGGATGTATTTCAAGCCAGCGTCAATTCCCAAGAAGGTTGCGATCGTATTGTCAGTGCCTGTGAAACCACGCAAACCCCTTGCTTACTTTTGGATGAGCCAATGCGATGGTCTGAAGACTTTGGACAGTTCACCGCGACGGCGAAAGAAGGTGCCATGTTTGCCTTGGGCGCAGGTCAAACTAGTCCACAATTACACAATCCAGATTATGACTTTCCTGATGCATTGATTCCGATTGGTCGGGATTTATTTTTAGATATCATTCGTCAATTAAATGGTTTCAAAAAAATGACATTATAGTTATGCGTCTTATTAATTCATATCGTGTTTTCTTAACTTAAATGATGAGTGTAAAGTCCTGCGTTAAACCAGATAGAATTTAATATCGACCGCTATCAGTTATTACTGGTTTAAGTTGTCTGATCTTTTGGTCAGGAAAAATTTATTTTTTAATAGCTGCTATAGTCAATTGATCAAGAACAGAAGGAAGCGTCATGCAACCACCTGAAAAACCGAAGAGTGAAGCGGAACGACTGCATACGTTACGAGCACTTAAGATTTTAGATTCTTCTCATGAAGAAAGGTTTGATCGTGTTACTCGCATGGCGATGAAAATGTTTGATGTCCCTGTCTCCTTAGTTACCTTGATAGATGAAGATCGACAGTGGTTTAAATCCAGTCAGGGTGTTGAGGTGACTGAGACTCCGCGAGATATCTCTTTTTGTGGGCATGCAATTAATCAAGACGATGTGTTTGTTATTGCTGATACATTAGAAGATGATCGTTTTCTTGATAACCCATTTGTTACTGCAAATCCTAACATTCGTTTTTATGCTGGGTATCCGCTTCAACTTCGAACGGGTATTAATTTAGGAACTTTGTGCATTCTTGATACTAAACCCAGAACGTTCAGTGAGTCTGATAAAGGGTTATTGAAAGACTTTGGTGCGATGATTGAGCAAGAAATTAAGTCCATGCAATGGGCAACGCTTGATGAATTGACCATGCTTTATAGTCGACGTGGCTTTTTTACAGTAGCAGAACACACTCGGAAACTGTGCATTCGTAAAAAAATGGCGATGACGTTTATATTCTTTGATTTGGATGAGTTTAAGTTAATTAACGACCATTACGGGCATCAAGAAGGGGATTATGTACTGATTGAATTTACACAGACAATGCAAAAGACATTTCGAGAGAGTGATATTTTAGGTCGCTTGGGCGGTGATGAGTTCGTTATGATGTTGTCTGACACGGACATGGATGAGGTTAATGCATTACTAAGTCGGTTTAATGAGGCGGTTATCGAGATGAATTTGCGCTTTAATAAACCGTATAGCATTAAATTTAGCGCAGGGGCAGTCTCCTTTCCCTACGATACCAAGCTGTCGCTTGATGACATGATCGCGAAAGCAGACTCGATAATGTATGTGCATAAAAACGTCTCATAACTAATATACGTTTTTTTCGTATAATGGTAGACACCTATCCCAGTGTCTTTTTAAAGCGTAATGACGCAATGATTATCCCGCCTACGGTAAATAACCCCAGCCATAACGCGTCTTTTCCCAATAGCAGAATATTGGCGTCACGCAATGCAATAGCACGAATCATGCGGATAAAGTGGGTGACGGGCAGGGCTTCTGCTATCCATTGCGCGGCAACGGGCATGGCGTCGTAGGGGAACATAAAGCCTGAAAGTAAAATGGAAGGCAGCAGTATAAAGATGGTCACTTGCGTCGCTTGTAGTTGCGTTTTGGCAATGGTGGACAGCACCAGTCCAAGGGTTAAGCTGGCAAAAATAAACAAAATGGAGCCGCTTAGTAGAGACCAAAAACTGCCCCTAATCGGAACGGAAAAGACCCAATGGCCGACACTTAAAATAATCGCAACCTGTATAAGCCCGACGATGACGTAGGGTGAGATCTTGCCAATCATCAATTCTATTGGACGAACTGGGGTTGTGATTAGAAATTCCATATTGCCGTGTTCATGTTCACGTACGATAGCGGCAGACGTGAATAAAATCATCGTCATGGTAAGAATGACAGCCACCAGCCCTGGGACGATATTGACCACAGTTCTTTGTTCTGGATTGAAGTATTGCACCACTTCAAAGCTGGGTGTGGTGCGTATTACGGTTCGCTACTTCGTCTAAAGGCATGTATCGCAGCGCTCGAATACTGGACGCAATCACCGTATCCGAACCATCGACGATCCATTGCCCTATTGGCAGCGTGAGTGATGCATGCGTTTGTTGGTGGTCGTATAACGGTTTGCCTAGAATGCTGACGTCGCCTTCGCTGGCGCCTAATAAACCGGTAAGCAGACGAATGCTGGTGGATTTACCACAGCCATTTGGCCCAAGAAAGCCATAGATGCTGCCTTTAGGGATTTTTAAGTCGAGCTTATTGACCGCTATGTTATTGCCAAAGCGTTTGCTTAGACCTTTTGCTTCAATGGCGTATTCCACTTGATCTGGTGTCGTGTGTGTTGAATTGTTCATGGTAGGCGTATCTCAACCGCCAAGCCTGTGGGCAGATTGTCTGCTTGTAATAGGTCGATGTCTGTTAGATACATGAGCCGCGCTCGGTCCCGCTCATTCAGTGCATAAAAAGGTGTGTAAGCAGGTTGTGAGCGGATATTACTGACTCGTCCTTGAATAGGCGCTTCGATGCCATCGGCAAAGACGTTAACGGCGTCGCCCGTTTTGATTTTTGTTAACACACTGGCGGGTAAATATACCAGTGCATAAGGGCGCTGAGCAGACAGTAAACTGCCAAAAGCAACACGATCTCCAACATGCCAAGGAAGTGTATCAATGGTGCCATCAACCGGTGCCTTAATAGTGAGATCTTCACGCGCTTTTTCCTGCCATAACAGAGCGGCCTGCGCCGCCTGAACCTTAGCATTGGATTGGGCGATGTCTTCTTCACGCGCACCGTTTTTTAATTCTAACCATTGGTCGTAGGTTTGTTGCGCTTTGGCTTTGGTACTGTCTCTGTTGGCTTTTGCCGTATCAAAATCGGCTTTGCCAACCACCTTGCTTTTGTAGAGTGTCGTGAAACGTTGATACTTGAGTTCTGCTTCATTACTGGCGGCTTGAGTGGCTTCAGAGGCCACAAAAAATAAGGTAAGAGTATGGGCAGTTACGACGAAATTTACTGTCATCGAAATCAAGAGGAAGGCACTTTGTTTGACAGTTTGCTACTATCCAGACAATGATTATTTATTCTTCATGAGGAACCGCTATGCAGTACTCCATTCTTATTACAGGTTGTTCAACGGGCATTGGTTTGGAAGCCGCCAAAATGCTTCAAGACCGTCAGTTTCTTGTGGTGGCCAGTTGCCGCAAACAAGAAGACGTAGCCGCATTGAAAGCTCAGGGCATAAAGCATGTTGTACAGTTGGATTTGGCAGACTCTGATTCGATTGCAAAAGGGTTGGAGGAGACATTAGCCATTACGCATGGGCATTTGTTTGCCCTGTTTAATAATGGCGCTTATGGTCAGCCTGGTGCGGTGGAAGATTTGCCTGTGGATGTATTAAGAGCGCAGTTTGAGAGTAATTTTTTTGGCACTCATGAACTGACAACAAAAGTGCTTAGTATCATGTTAGCTCAAGGTTATGGTCGGATTATCAATAACAGTTCGGTGCTTGGTTTAGTTGCTGCGCCGTTTAGAGGGGCTTATAACGCGAGCAAGTTTGCCTTAGAAGGGTTAACAGATACTTTACGTTTGGAGTTATTCGATACACCGATAAAGGTCAGTTTGATTGAACCCGGTCCAATCGAAAGTCACTTTCGTGCCAATGCGTTGACCGCGCTAAAAGACAATATCGATATGGTGAACAGTCGCCATCAAAAAGGTTACGAAGAAGCGATAGCACGGCTCAGTCAAGAAGGTGTGACGTCATCGCAAACATTGCCAGCCAGTGCGGTGGTTAAAAAATTGATTCATGCCTTAGAATCAAAACGACCTAGAGCGCGTTATTACGTAACAACACCAACCTATGCGGCGGTCTTCATGAAACGTGTATTGCCAACGTGTTTGTTAGACTGGGTGATGCGTCGCCAAGGCGCTTAGGGTTCTTGGTGATTTTCGTTGAACTGTTTTAACCAATCAGTGATGGCCGACAAATAGGCGGTTTGAGCGGGCTGATGTGATAGGTACAAATCATGGAAGCCCTTCGGAATAGAGGCGGTTGTTAGGTTATTAAAGGTTTTGCTGGCAGCGTCTTGCATGCTGTCGACGTCTAATACACCATCGCCTTGTTGGGTTTCTTCTATGGTTGATTTTCCTATTGTGCTGATGTCTGAATGGCATAACAAAGTTGGAATGTCTATTTTTTGATTGGCAAGATTACGTTGTGCAAAGATGATTTCGCGCAGCCAATGGAAAGACAAATCAAAGCCTTCTGCGGGTTTCCAATCCAATCGATAGTCCCATTCTCCACCAAACTTACGGTGCAGTGTCTTCGAATAAATATTGATTTTTTTGGCTCGTAAACACAAAAAAGGTAAAGCAGAAACTAAGGCTCGAATGGACCAGCTTATCTGATTGAGTGCTAATGGTGGAAAGGGAAGCGCAAGAAATGGGCTGTTTAGAATGAGACCACTGACAGCTGGAAACGCTTTATGGTAATGGCTCGCTCGCTCAGGCAAAGCATGGGGGAGTGCCAAGTAAGTAGACACGACTAAGCCGCCAGTGGAATGTCCTAGTATGACAACGTCATTAATGCCGTCTTGTTTCATTGTGGCTAAGGCAATGTCTACGTCTTGGCTGTATTGCTCAATCGAATCACACCAATTGGGTGGGGGTGAAGGGCGAATAGAACGACCATAGCCTTGTAGGTCCACAGCATAGAAACGATAGCCGAGGCCAATGAAATGCTCAGCCAAACCCGTTTGAAAAAAATAATCGGTATAACCGTGGACATACAAAATGGCTTTTTCGGCGTTTGGGTTGCCAACATGATGAATGAGCGTGCTATAGACTTGGGTTTTGGGGCCTGAAAAGGCAAAAGTGCGAGCGATAAAATCGGCGCCTAATAGGTCTTCACATTTGTTAACTTGTTTCCAGTGTTGTCCTATTGATGCGCTCATCTTACTTTCCTTTATCGTTAGCCGAAAATATTGTCGCCTAGTTGGTCTATGGTCAACTTTGTTTTGCGAAGCGTGATTTGAATACATTCGTCACGGTTTGGCATTAAATCTGAGCGAATGAATTTGTGTGTTTTTTGATCTTCGCCTTCCCCTTTAGTGATGATCGCTGCCACTCTAAATTGACCGCCGTCTTTCATTGGTGCGGGGACGATTGAAAAACCTTTATACTCTATTGTTTCTTCTGCTTTTTCTGGTGGGCTTTCGCCGCCTGAAAATAGACCTTTAAGGCCAGATAAAATACCCATTCATTTATTCTCCTATGTTTGATGCTATTGTTTGGGGATTTTGCGTATTAGTCAAATATTCTTAGATAATTTTATTTTTTTAACAAATTGACCATAGCAAGAATGTAAGGTTAAAGAAAAAATGAGTTTGCTTCTGCTTGCTGTATACTCCTCCAAAATCGTTAATTGAAGAACAGGATTAGATTAATATGAGCGAAACACAAGTTAATAACCCTTTGCATGGTGTGAAGTTAGAAAAGGTCGTAACGGATCTAGTAGAGCACTATGGCTGGGAGGAGTTGTCTATTCGTATCAATATTAATTGTTTTAAAAGTGATCCGTCGGTGAAATCCAGTTTGAAATTTTTACGCAAAACACCTTGGGCGAGAGAAAAAGTAGAAGCGTTGTTTTTAGAAACATTTACTCATTAATTACGTACTTGATTTCGTCCTTCATGTTTAGCCTGATAAAGCTTCACATCGGCCGCTCGCAGAAAGTCGGTAAATTCTTGTTCTGGTTGTAATGAACTGATGCCAATGCTGACGGTGAGTGTGATTGCATCTGTATGGCTATGGAATGTTGCTTGCTCAATCGCTTTTCTAATGACTTCAGCCTGTTCATAGGCTTGTATATCGCTTATTCCCTTTAATAAAACAACAAACTCCTCACCACCTAAACGGTAGACGCTTAGGCCTTGAATTGATTGTTTAAGTTCATTGGCGACTTTAATCAATACGGAGTCACCAATGTCATGGCCAAATTTATCATTGATGCTTTTAAAGCGATCAATATCAATGATGAGCATGTGAATGCTTTCCGCTTTTTTACGGACAGCGCTAAAGTCTGCTTTTAGTGCGTGGCGGTTTTGTACACCAGTTAAGGCGTCTTGCAATGCGAGAGAGCGTAGAAATAGGTTAGCTTTTTGGCGTTGTACTTCGTAGATATGACACATTAACCAAACAGAGGAATAAGCCAAGGTGAAGTTGAAAACGGTTCGATAGGGCATGAAAAGGCTTGTGTCTGTTCGAAGGTATAAAATGGTAGCGGAAAATATGACAATCATGGCGCTACAACAAAAGCCTTTTTTTAATCCAAATAAGTTGTAGTACCAAAGTGGTAAGGCTAGGCTCCAAAAGATCGCGCCCGCCCAAAACTCCATTAATGATGCAGACGCTAAAATGTTGAAGGTTAAAAGCGCCATTAAGGTATAACTTTGCCATGGCTGATAGCGTTCTTTTAATGAAGAGTAAAAGCAATAGCCACTAAAGACAGCCACAATAACTTGTACGGCGCCGATTCCTATTTTTTGCATCAACAGCATGTTTAATAAAAAATACATACAGTGCAGCACGCACACCAAAATGCTTAACCATTTATGTAATGCTTCAGGTGGAACCGAGGTTTGTGGCTGTTGTCGAGTGCTCATTAACGGTTTCGCTTAAGAACAATAGGTATGTAAACTAGCGTGCTAGGCATTTTTGCTCTTATACCGCCTCGGAAAGACTAATAGAGTTGTAGTGCACTAAATTACGTCCTTTATTCTTTGCTGAATAGAGATTTTTATCAGCGACACGCAAAAACTCTCTGAAAGTTTGCCCTCTTTTAAGTTCTGCTATACCAATACTGACCGTAATTTTTATGTTTTTTTGGCGAGTTCTGAAAATGTTGTTTTCAATGCGCTTACGAATTGACTCTGCAAATTCATACGCTTGCGTTGAAGTACTATTTTGAATAATAAGAAACTCTTCTCCGCCAATTCGGTAAACATGATGGTTGTCTGTGTAGGATTGAAGTAACTCGGCCATTTCCACCAGTACCGAATCACCGACGTCGTGTCCGAATTCATCATTGACGCTCTTAAAGTGGTCAATATCAATCATCAAAAGTCTCGTTTCTTCTGGTTCGTACTTTTCTTGGAAAGGGTCCATAGCCTCTTGATTAAAATCATCAAAGAAAAACTTCAATGCGTGTCGATTCTTAGTACCCGTTAACGGGTCTTCAAATGCCATTCTATGTAATATTTGACTGCTTTTTGTGTACTGTGTTTCATATAAATAACAGATGGCAAAAGACAGAAAATACGCGAGCGAAAAATTCAGTACGGATCGATGGGGAATATAGCTTTCTATGTCCGATTTGATGAATAAAAAAGAGATAGCAGGAAGAGAGAGTAAAATGGTGTAAACAAGGCCTAGTTTTGGCCCTGCTAATAAACAGTATAACGGCGGTAAAATAATGAGCCAATACACGGAGCCTGCTCTTAAATCAGCAGAATAAAACACGTAAAAAATAGTGACCGTTAAAGAAGTAATTAACATATAAGTATGCCATTTTTTAATCTTCCCTTGGTACGCCGAATAGAAAAAGTACAGGTGCAATAGACCAAAAAACGCTTCTGTTAAGCCAATAGTCGTCTGCTTTAAAATGACGACATTCAGAAAACTGAAAAAAAGAATGATGACGCCCGTGCTTAGGCTAAGCCACTTATGTAGGGTGTGTCTCGTTTCTAATAATAAAGAGTTTGGTTGAATGCTCATCTATTCGCTTTTTACATATATAAAAGTTAGTTATTTTTCAGAAATCATATTCTCTCTTAAAAATATAGGTGAGTTATATTTATTTGAGTAACAATTTGTTATCAATAGGGGTGAAGTGGTCGGCAGAATTGATCAAAGACTGCGCCGTTAGGGCTTCTACACCATACACCTCAACCTTGGTTTGATATTTTTCTCTCAGTGTTCTAGCCAGTATGTCAAAGTCGCCGTCGCCAGAAACCAATATGAGCACGTCGCTGTCTTTACCATGTTCTATTCCATCAATCGCAATACCAACATCCCAATCACCTTTTGCGGACCCATCGGATCGCTGAATAAACGGTTTTAATTTCACCTCAAAGCCGATAGCTCGAAGAATATTCTGAAATTGACGTTGTTTTTCATCACCTCGGTCTATGGCGTAAGCAATGGCTTTTACAACGTCTCGGCCTTGAGTGGCTTGTTGCCAAAACGTGTTGTAATCGAAAGAACGTCCAAAAGCTTGTCGGGTTGTGTAATAAACGTTTTGAACATCGACTAAAATCGTTACATTGCTCATGCTTTTCCTAGAGATAGTGTGAGGGGAGAACACGTTACAAGCATTCGTATTGAAAAGAAATCATAAAGCTAGGCGAGCGGAGGGAGATAAACGAAAAAGAATCCCTATAATGCATAGAGAGTCCGCTTCTGGCTGGATAATATAGTGAATAAGGAGTTGTTGAATATGTCAGGATTTGAACCCGAAAATCGCGTTAGGCCGCTAACACCAAGAGAAGAGAATGCCAAAAGCAACGTCGTGATTGCGTATGTGTTTATGCTACTGGGAATATTCACCGGCATTTTTTGGTTAATTGGTGCTATTTGGGCAATGGTAAAAGTAAATGAAGCCCGCGGAACTCTGTTTGAAGACCATTACGCCAACATTATCAGTACTTTTTGGTGGGGGATCTTTTTGAGTGTGATTGGCGTGATATTGGCTTTCTTTTTTATTGGTTATATTTTGTTATTTGGTGTCTGGGTTTGGTCAATTTTCAGAATGGTAAAAGGCATTGCCAGAGCCACGTCTAACCAGTCCTATCGGGTGATGTTTAACCCTTTTTAGGCAATCGTTTCTCAGTCAGCGCCGCTAAGTTTCCAACATAGCGGCGCTGAGAAAATGCTAGTTAGTGATTCGTTATTGTCATATTACTGTCGTTGTACAGTTTTTCCTCGCTCGCGGATAAAGCCAGTGCTTTTAAATTGACTGGTGAAGACGGTGACAAAGACAGTGTCAATTTTTCCGGCTTATTTAAGAAAGCCCAAATGGCACTAGCAATCTGCTTGGCTTCTTTTGAATCTACAGCAGCGAGCCCTAAAGCTTGGCTTCCAAATGTAAGATAATCTAGTTGTGACTGTTTAGATTCTTGTCCGATAGCAGGCTGAGGAAACAGATGATGGATTAATCCCGCGTCTTGGTACGTCATGTCTAAAGAACGAAGCTCAATGGCCTTACCGTACATAATGAGCATGGCTTCTGGTTGGCCTAAGGCAAAAGACGCCAGAAGGTCAGAGCGTAGCTCTGGTAGGTTAACGGACTGATCTAATAGATTGATATTGGACGACAATGATATTTTTCCGACGTCTTTGATGTCCAATTTGAATTGTGACAATACTTTCTCGCCTTCAGCCTTTGATGAAAAAGACCCTTTACCTATCAGTGTTTCAATGCCTGCAGCTCGCATCCATCGTTTTGTGTCACCCGATACGCTAGCGATTGGGCTTTCTTGAATCCAAAATTTCACGTCTAAATCTGGGTATTTAATCGGATATTGATTGAGCGAAATCCGTGCGAATCGCAACCAAGGCGAGCTATCTGCCCCAAAACGAACATTCTCAAGCGAAGGCGTTAACGTGAATGGATCAAAGTGAACACTTTCATAATGAACAAAAGAAGTTAACCCCGAGTGCTCTAGCTGTTCTTGTATTTTGTGTTCGGCGTATTGTGTGCCATAGCGTTGAATCAAGTAGAGAACGAATATGGCTAAGCAAGAAAATAAAATCAAAGCGGTTAAAGCCTTGGTGAGCTTCGTGGTGATGTTAAGGTTCAAGTTGATAGTCCTCTGTTTTCAAAAATATCTTCGTGTTGGAATAGAACACGCTGTCTTAATTAAGTGATTGAGTGCAGTGTAAAACAGTGCCTTTCTACGAGCTACATAGAGAGAGGCTTCTCGCCTTCGTTACTATTTTCTTTGTATCTCTTGGGGATTCTTTCAATTTATCTGTAATAGTACGCAGAGGTCTTCGTTAAAAATGCGTACTATAGATACCATTTACTGATTTTTCCATTTTATTCACAAGGAGTGAGTTATCTCATCTTTGATTCCCTCGCAAGAGGATTTATGGTTTCTGCCCTTAGGTGGCACTGGCGAGATCGGCATGAACATGAATCTTTATGGTCATGACGGTCAATGGTTAATGGTCGATTGTGGCGTGTCTTTTAACGAACCGTTAACACCGGACGACCTTCGAACGTCCGAGATTGTGTGCGCAGACCCTCGCTTTATTAGCGAGCAAAAAGAGCGTTTGGCCGGTATTGTGATTACCCACGCCCATGAAGATCATGTGGGCGCGTTGCCTTTCTTATGGCGCCGTTTCAAATGTCCTGTGTACACCACAGCGTTTACTGCCGAAGTGCTGCGTCGAAAATTGCTGCAAGTGGGTTTGGCCGACGACGTACCCGTGATTGTCGTGAAGGAAAACGAAACCAAGAAAATTGGTGTTTTTAACGTGAAGTGGTTGGCGTTAACGCATTCTGTGCCAGAGCCTTTTGCGATGACCATCGACACGCCGGTAGGGCGTATTTTTCACACGGGTGATTGGAAAATTGATAATAAACCGATTATTGGAGACGGTTTTTCTCCTGCTACTTTTAAAGCCTTAGCCAAAGAAAATATTTTGGCCATGGTCTGTGATTCTACTAATGCATTAAAGGAAGGTTTTTCTCCGTCCGAGAGCGATTGTTATCATGGTTTGTTGAAAACCATTGAGGCAGAAAAGAATCGTGTTGTGGTGGGGTGTTTTAGCAGTAATGTGGCGCGTTTAGTAGGATTGGGCAGAGTCGCCAAAGAAACCGGGCGTTACCTCGCGTTAATTGGTCGATCGCTAACGAACATGGTCAGCGCCGCCAGAGTAACTGGCCATTGGCCAGACGATTTGCCTATTATCGATGCGGCGCATCTTGGTTATTTGCCAAGAGAAGAAGTGCTGGCCGTCGTCACCGGAAGCCAAGGTGAAGCAAGAGCGACGTTAAACCGATTGGCCGCCGACAATTGTTTTGATCTAAGCCTTGAAGCAGACGATTTAGTGATTTTCAGCGCCATGCGTATTCCGGGTAACGAACAAGCGATAGACCGCTTAGCCGAACAATTCAAGGGTCGAAAAATACGCACCTTACAGGCTCATGAAACCGACTTAACGATTCACGTGAGCGGCCATCCATGCCAAGAAGAATTGAAACAACTTTATACTTGGGTTCAGCCGCAACTGGCGATTCCCGTTCATGGCGAACCGAAGCATTTGGACGCGAACGCAGAAGTGGCAAAACGCAGTCATGTACCTCAACAATTGATCGGTCGAAATGGTGATTTGTACCAACTGGCTCCAAGCGTGAAAGTGCAGCGCCAACAGGTGAAAGTCGGCCGTATTGCGTTGTTAAGATAACTTAAATTTCTGTATCAAACAGCGGTGCGAATACGCTCTTGGCGGGTTTTCCGGGTATTTCTTTGGCGAGTCTTGGTACTAAATAGCCGGGTAACTCGGCAGCCACCTTGCCCATTAATCGCTGTGCGTCTTCAATAGAAATATCAAAATGCGCCGCGCCTTCGACCGGGTCCAAAGTGAACATGTAGTAAGGTAAAATCCCCGCATCAAACACGGCTTCGCTCAGATTGACTTGAGCGGCGACCGTGTCGTTTATTCCTTTTAATAACACGCCTTGGTTTAACATAGTGACGCCGGCTTGCTTTAATTTGAATGCCGCGTGAGCGAGTTCGCTGTCCATTTCATTGGCGTGGTTAATGTGCCATACCATAATGATGTCGAGGCGACTTTTGTTTATCCATGTCAGCATGTCATCGCAAACTCGAGCGGGAATCACCACGGGTAATCGTGAATGAATGCGCAGGCGTTTTATTTGCGGTAAGGCTTCGAGTAGACGAATTTTGTCCGCGAGCAGGGCGTCTTTCATCATCAATGGGTCGCCGCCGCTTAGGATAACCTCGTTCACCTCAGGGTGTTTTTCTAGATACTCAATCACCGATTGCCACTCAGCTTGCGCTAATTGGTTATCACCATAAGGAAAATGACGACGAAAACAATAACGGCAATTTACCGCGCAAGTGCCTGTGGTGATGACCAATAAGCGACGTTTGTATTTATGTACGATGGCTTTTTGTGGATTGTGATCCGCTTCTTCTAATGGGTCTTTCGTATAACCGATGACGTTTTGCATCTCGGCGGCGCTGGGCAAAATTTGCAACAACAGCGGATCATTCGGATTGCCGTATTCAATACGAGACAAGTAAGGACGAGGCACCAATAATTTAAAGCTTTGGTGGGCCTCAATACCTTGTTGAGATAGACTTTCAGGCAAACCAAGGTGCTTAACCAGTTCTGGCAAGGACGTTACGGCTTGTGACAGGTGCTGTGACCAGCTTATATTGTTCTTTGTTTGAATAGGTATCACGTCAAATATCTGCAAAATTATGTTCATTTGGGTTATGATTGCGCCAACTTATTCTAGGCCGATTAGGCCTGCGGCTCTTGAATAGATCTTAGGGCTGACATGATACGTCAGTCAGAGCCTTTTCTCTAAAAATATACTGTGAGGATGTATGGCTAATATTACTACCAGCGATATGCGCGGCGGCACTAAAGTCATGGTCGATGGCGAACCATGTGCGGTACTGGACAATGAACACGTTAAACCGGGTAAAGGCCAAGCCTTTAACCGTCTAAAGCTTCGTAACCTTCGTTCTGGTCGAGTTTGGGAACGTACGTTTAGATCTGGCGAAAGCCTAGAAGCAGCTGACGTAATGGACACCGACATGGAGTATTTATACACCGACGGTGAGTTCTGGCATTTCATGGCGATTGATGGTTCTTTCGAACAACACGCTGCCGATGAAAATGCAGTTTCAGACACGAAAAAATGGCTGAAAGAGCAAGAAAAATACGTCATTACTTTATACAACGGCGCACCATTAGCCGTAACGCCACCTAACTTCATCGAACTTGAAGTAAAAGACACCGACCCAGGTGTGAAAGGCGATACCGCTAACGGCGGTTCTAAGCCGGCTTACTTGGTTACTGGTGCAATGGTTCGTGTTCCATTGTTCATCAACATTGGTGAAATCCTACGTGTTGACACACGTACAGGCGAATACGTTTCTCGCGCAACAGGCAAGTAACACGTCCCTGTTCTCGCAAACGAATCCTAAAAAGCCTTCGACCGTTTTCTGTCGAAGGCTTTTTTTATACGATTTTGAGCTGTTAAATAGCTAGCTTGGTAATCAATTCGTTTGCTTCCAAGATTTTACAAAATCTACCATGGCCCTTAATTTCGGAGACATGTTTTCTCGGTTTGGGTAAAAGAAGTAAAAGCCAGAAAAAGTTGGTAGAAACTCTTCGAGTAAAGGGACTAGTTTGCCTGTCTTAAGAAAGGGACGGAAGGTTTCTTCTGTCGCAAAAGTGATTCCACCTCCAGCCAGTGCAACACGCAACATTAAGCGGAAGTCATTAGTGGTGATATGAGGCTCTACCGATACCTCAAAGTCTTTTTCGTTTTCACTAAACTCCCAATAATAGGGGCGATTGTTTAGCTTTGGGCGCCAACCAATACAGCGATGATTGAGTAAGTCTTTAGGGTGTTTTGGAATACCTTGCTGCGCTATGTAGTCTGGCGAAGCAACAGCCATATCTCTTTGTAAGCCGCAGATAGGTAGGGCGATCATATCTTGTTCTAGGCTATCGCCAAGACGAACTCCCGCATCAAAGCCTGCTTTTACAATATCAAATTCATCATCGGTGACTGTAATATCCAATTCAATATCTGGGTACTTTTTTGAAAACTCGACAATAAACTTTCCTGATAAAAAAGGCTCTGCAATGGAGGTCGACGCTATTCTTAGTAATCCTCGTGGGGATTTGTGACTGATAATATTTTCTAAAGAAGAATTCACATTCTCTAATTGGGGGCGCACTTGGCTGTAAAGATGTTCTCCAGCTTCCGTAAGTTTCACGCTTCTTGTGGTTCGGGTAAATAAAGCGATACCTAGTTGATCTTCAAGCTTTCGAATCATTTGGCTAACGGCCGAGCGAGTAATGCCTAATCGGTCTGCTGCTGCACGAAAATTATGTTCTTCAGCAACCGCAATAAATACGGGTAATATATTTAAGTCTATTTTCATTGTCATTTTTTGCTTACCAATGTGTTAACCGATGGATCACTACTCTAATCAATATCGCTTTTTTATAATGGCAAAGCAAGTTGAGACATACCAATGTATTGATAATATTTTGATAAACATAAGAGGCAAATCATGACATATATAGCATCAGCACTTTCTTTATTACTTCTTTCAAGTTTTAGCTCAGGGCTGCTTCAGGCAGCGGGAAATGCGTGTGAGCAAACAGGCGTAAACTCTCCCTTGGTACTTCATAAGCATTGGATTATGAAGGGGTGGGAAAAACAGAAAAATGCCCCCGAATTTATATTTGAAAATAAAATGAGTCGTTATTACAACTTGAAAGATCCTAAGGGAATTTATTGGGATAATTTTGCTCCTGGTGAAAGTCAGTTGTTTGATGATTCGTCTGTATATGGTGCGAATTGGGAAGGACTTCAAGCGAATGCAGAAACTGTGACTCATGCTTTGACTGAAGGTTTTGGTGAGTTAGTAGGAGAAAAAATCGCTTCCACTGCAATTGGTTTTGTTGGCACAATAACGCAAAAAAATGGTGGCGCTATCCCATTCAATGGACGCTCTCAAATAGGTTGGAGATGCGATAATGGTGACTGGAAAATTCATCAAGAATTAAACTATGCGTGGGTTGTTACAGAGGAGGAGATTGCACATTATTACAAGGCGGGAAAGTAATGACGCATAGCGAATCAAAAATTAGGCAAAGCTATTCAGGCATGTGGATGACAGTAGATGGTTATATACGTCATGAGCTTTTGCCTAACAATCGCTATGTAGAAGCCAGAGGAAACATCGAATTAGCCTACGAAGGCCGATATCGAATCACAGGTGACTATATTGAGTATTGGGATGACACAGGTTTTACTGCTGATGGCACCTTTACAGATGGAGTGCTTTATCACGCCGGTATGATTTTGTATCGTGAGTAAAATAGTAGACACTGCCAATATATGTTGTTTAAAAAAGAGCAATCGAATGGATTGCTCTTTTTACTTTTTACTTTTTACTTTTTACTTTTAACTTATCTTAATGACATTAATATTTCTTCGGCTACTTTATTGGCGATGGCTAACGTAGCGGCAGTGGTGTTTCCGCTGATAAGCGTTGGCATGATAGAAGCGTCAATCACTCTAAGTTTATCAATACCATGTACTTTTAGTGTTTGGTCGACAACGGCGAGTGCATCGTGGCCCATTTTACAGGTGCCAACGGGATGATAAATACTTTCTGCATGAGACCGAATGTAAGCGATTTTCTGTTCTCTGGTTTGGCAATATACACCCGGTTGCCATTCTTTTTGGCTGTGCTGTGCCAGCGCGGGTTGTTTCATAATGTCCCTTGCGGCATCAAATGCTCGAATCATGCCTTCCATGTCGTCTGCGTCGGTTAAGTAACCTGCGTCAATTTTTGGTGGATCACTGGCTTGGTTGGAATACAAGCTGATAACACCACGACTTTTTGGTCTGAGTAAACAAGCCCGAAGCGTAAAGCCATAGTGTTTGAACGTTGGCCAAAGGTTTAAGCCATGATCGGCTTCAACAGCCGGTAAAAAGTGCAGTTGAACATCTGGGCGTGTGTCGTTGGGTTGTGTGGTGATGAAGCCACCCGCTTCGGCCATGTTTGAGGTCAGCATGCCTTGGCGTTTTCTGTACTGCCATAGACTTTTTATTCCCGTGAGCAAAAAACTAGGGTGAAAAGAAATACTGGTGCGGTTTTTATCGAGATGAATAAGGCTAATGTCGAGGTGGTCTTGGAGGTTTTTCCCCACGCCAGCAAGTTCGTGTTTCACGTCAATATTATGCTGTTCTAGTGTTTCTTTTGGACCAATGCCAGACAACATAAGCAATTGGGGGCTGTGCAGCGCGCCAGCGCATAACAGTACTTCTCGTGTCGCTTTAATAAAATGAGACCTGCCGTTTACCTTATAGAGAACGCCTTCAGCACGTTTGTTTTGAACTTCGATACGTTCGACTTGGGCATGAGTAATAATCGTTAAATTTGATCTAGACTTCGCTTTGTTTAAAAATGCACTTGCTGCGCTACAACGTTCACCGTTTTTTTGCATGACATGATAAGGGCCCACGCCGTGTTGGCTTTCGCCATTACAATCTTGATTGAATGGCGTGCCAGCTTCTTGTCCGGCTTGGATAAAAGCGTCCGAGAGAGGATTCATGTGGCGTAACGGTTCAACTGACAGTTCGCCTTTAGCGCCGTGCCACTCATTTTCACCCTGATAGAAGCTCTCTACGGCTTTAAAATGTGGCAGTAGTTCTTGGTAACCCCAACCGGTATTTCCTAATGCTTTCCAATGATCAAAGTCGTCGGCTTGCCCACGGGTATAGCACATGGCATTGATGGACGTGCTGCCACCGAGGGTTTTTCCTCTCGGCCAGAAAAGGCAACGTTGGTTTAGCTCAGGTTGGGGTTCTGTTCGTAATGCCCAATTTAATGTTTTGCTTCGCATGAGTCCGATAATGCCCGCTGGTATGTGGATGAGCGGGTTTGTATCGGGAGGGCCAGCTTCGAGTAATGTGACGCTGTGATTGGCGTTGCGAGACAAGCGTTCGGCGAGTAAACAGCCCGCAGCACCGCCGCCAATAATGACGTAATCAGACATGACAGATAGCCTATTGTTATTTTTATAATGGGTATTTTTATATGAAGTAACATCATCGCGTTAGTTAGCATTTGTGAGCAATACCAAAAACGCTCAATGTTATTGTCGTTTCCCTTTATGGTTTTTTCTTGGCTGTTTGTAGTGGCATAGTTGATTTCAACATAAAAAAACCTCGATACCTTGGTATCGAGGTTTTGGATATGATCTGCTTGTGCTTAGTGCCATTTAGCTTTTTGCTGAGATGGCCTTATCGATAGAGAAAGAGCCTGCACCGCTAAAGGCCAAAGAAACCGCGACAACCAACAAGGTTAGTGCGTATTCGTAGCCGTTATTTGCCATGAATAAACCGTTTGAGATATGCACAGAAAAAATGGCCATCAACATAGTGAAAGCAATGACCGCCGACGCAGGGCGAACAAGCAAACCGATGACCAATGCCAAACCGCCAAAGAATTCTGCGCTGCCCGCCAATAGAGCCATCAAGTAGCCAGGCTCTAGACCAATAGACGCCATCCACTGCCCCGTTCCTTCTAAACCGTAGCCACCAAAAGCACCAAACAGTTTTTGCGCGCCATGGGCCATTAAAATTAGACCAACAGGGATCCGCAAAATCGTGCTAGCAAGACCAGAGGTTGTATTAGTAATTTTTTGAATAAATGATGTCATGTTTATTTACCTTAATGTTTGAGGGCTTTGTTTAACTTTTAAGTACTATATATAAAAAACAGTGGATAAAGTAACGGAGTATTTTGAGGTAAATGTTCAAAAAAATTGAATGTTTATCAAAACAAGCTATATCAAGGTACTTTGGGATGTAAACCGCCTATTTATGGACTTTTAGCCTTATAGGTAGATAGCTTTTCCGCTTTTTGCTCAGTAGCAGAATAAGTGTTGTTTTAGATTAGTTATGCGCAAAAAAGTAGCAGAGCTTCGTTTAGATATGATGATAACGTGTGTTTATATCCATTTTTTATAAGCAATAACAACAATAGGGTAAAACATGTCTAAAGCATTATTAGGAAAGATTGCCGTTGTCACCGGTGGCGCGTCAGGAATTGGCCTTGCGAGTGCTGAGTCAATGATAGCGGAAGGCGCACAAGTTGTTATTGTCGATCGAGATCAAGCCGCATTGCAGGCATTGCAACAAAAGCATGGTGATGCTGTGGTGACATTAGAGGCGGACTTGCTAGACCCAGAAAGCTGCCGTGCTCTGATTCCTCGCATTTTAGAAAAAACCAAGGTGATTGATATTTTTCACGCCAATGCAGGGCTCTATGTGGGTGGAGATTTGGTCGATGCCGATAACGACGCCATCGATCGTATGTTGAATCTGAACATCAATGTGGTCATTAAAAATGTGCGTGATGTGTTGCCGCATATGATTGAGCGCGGTGTGGGTGATATTTTAGTGACCAGTTCTTTGGCTGGACATTATCCAACGCCGTGGGAGCCCGTTTACGCGTCGTCCAAATGGGCGATGAACTGTTTTGTACAAACCGTGCGCCGCCAAGTCTGTCCACATGGTATTCGCGTAGGCTCCGTTTCACCTGGTCCTGTCATTACGACCTTGTTATCTGACTGGCCCGCGGAAAAGCTTCAAGAAGCCAAGGATAAAGGCAGTTTAATGGAAGCCAGTGATGTGGCCGAAGCCTTGTTGTTTATGCTGACTCGTCCTCGTCATGTGACTATTCGCGATGTGGTCATACTGCCGTCACAATTTGATTTATAGCCATTATTGGATAGCGGTTGCATGATGTAACAATTTTTTAATCAATAAACATAACGTGCTTAACTGTTGATAAATACCCTGTTTATCAACAGTGTTTTCTTCTCTGTTCTCTTCCAATGGCCAGCCGCAGTTGATGCGAAAACAGTCGCGATAAAAGTCGTGTGTGCTAAAACACGCGCCGCTGCGTATGTCGATGCCCTGTTCATTGGCTTCTTTTTCTAGCTGCACGGCATTCAAACCGGGGATTTGTACCCAAAGTACGATTCCGCCTTGTGGTGTGCTGATGTTTGCGTTGTCTGGTAAATGCTCAATGAGAAACTGTTGGTAGCGGTGAATATGTTGAGTCAGCACCCCGCGGACTTTATTCACATGAGAACGGTATTCTCCGGTGTTGATAAACTCAGCCATGCAAGATTGCATCAGCCCATTCACCCCAAAGCTGGTTAGGGCGTGTTGATTTAGGTACGGCGTGAAATAACGCCCCGGAACACACCATCCAAGTCGTAACCCTGCGGCTAAGGTTTTTGAAAAAGAACCGCACCAAATCACGTAACCTTCTTTATCCCAATACTTCGCAGGCAAGGTTTGTTGCTTTTGATGACCCAGCTCGAAATACACATCGTCTTCGATCATTGGCGTTTCGTATTGCGCCGCGAGTTTGGCTAAGGCTTGCTTTTGTTCAATGGGTAACGTCATGCCTGTGGGGTTCATGTTTGAGGTACTGAACAACGAGGCTTTAATTAAACCTTGCTGCAGAATGGTTTGTAGATGGTCTAAATCGAGGCCCTTTTCACTAATAGGAATTTCAATCACTTTACGTGACAGTGCGCTGAGCAAATCAAGTAAACCACTAAAACACGGAGAACTGATCGCGATGGTATCGCCTTCTTTAGTGAGGCTCTCGATGGCGAGTTTCACGGCGTCGATACAACCATTGGTAATGACAAAATCAGTGGCCGAAAAGGCGAGGTTGTAATAACGAAAATGTTCGGCCAGTGCGTTTCGAAGACCAGTGTCGCCTTGAGTGTCTGGGTATTGAAAAAGGTGTTTCCCTGCTCGTCGAGTGACGCGTTTAATACTGCGCTGTAAGGCAATACTGGGTTGCAAATCTGGCGATATCATGGAGGTGCCAAGTGGGCTAAACAGTGCCGAGGCAGGATTGTATCCACTTGATGGCGCAAAGCGTTTTGGGTCTCTTTGTTCTAATCCTTTTAGTGTTAAGTCATGGGCATTCAGCGTTGGGAACGAGGTGCTGGTTATTTGATTTGCAACAAAATACCCTGACTGAGGTTGCGCATATATCCAGCCCATTTGTTGCAGGTAGTCGTAGGTTTTAGTCGCTGTAGACAGGCTGACTTGATGTTGTTTGGCCATCGACCGTAGTGCAGGTAAGCGAGTTCCGACAGGCATTTTTTGGGCTTGTATGTCTTCGATAAACTGTTGAGCAAGCGTTTCGTATAGTGCCATTGTATTCACTGCTTTTGGGTGCTGTAAAAAAAGGTTTTTAAATTGTACTCTATTTTTTATTAAAAATTGAATCTGTTCTCTTTGATTGTTTTTACGGATACTAATGTTATTCAACATCACCGTTTAGCGAAGAGAGAAAATATGAAATTACGAGACTTTGGGTTGCTGTTTGCTTTGATGGCGCTGTGGGGGCTGAACTTTAGTGTGATTAAACTGGGCGTGAGCACGGTTCATCCTTTGGTGCTCACTGCATTACGTTTTAGTTTCGCCGTGTTTCCTTTAATCTTTTTTATCAAAAAGCCCGATGTAGAATGGCGCTATTTGATGGCCTATGGCTTGTCTTTTGGTGTGGGTGTTTGGGGGTTAACCACGTTATCCATTGGCGCGGGTGTGTCGGCAGGGATGGCGTCTTTGTTATTGGACATGAGCGTGGTGAGTGGCTTGCTGGTGGGTTGGTTTTTTTTAAACGAAACCATCACACGCAATAAAATATTGGGTGTAGGGCTGGCCTTGCTCGGGCTTATTTTGATCATGATGGCCGACGGCGGTGCGGTGACAGGAAAAGGTTTGATCTTAGTATTGATGGCATCGATATTTTGGAGCTTTAATGGTTTGATTGTGAAGCGGGCGAATACGCAATCTATCTTCGCTTTTAACGTCTGGGGTATGTTGTTTGCGCCTTTGCCTTTGTTGTTGCTTGCGGTTATTTTTGAAGGCACACAGGTCATTACTGAGCTACCCAGTCAGTTTACGCAATGGACTTTGTTTTCTGTATTGTTTCAAGCGTATCCAACGACATTATTAGGTTATTGGTTTTGGAATAAGATGATTATGAAATACTCCATTTCCAGCGTCGCGCCAATGACGTTATTGGTGCCAGTATTCGGTATTTTGGGCGGTTATGTCTTTTACGATGAAGTGGTAGAAATGAGTCATATTATCGCGGCAGTATTGATTCTATTAGGTTTGTGTATTGGACAAATGGCGTTGCCAGCATTCAGATCCTTGAAAATAACGAAAAGAGCGTAATACGACAAAGTGTTTGGATGAATGATACGGAATCGCTTTCTTTGGCATTACGGGCCTTAAAATACCATTGAGTAAGCTGAATTAATGCGTCAGGCTTTGTTATGATGGATTTTATTTTTTTGAGTGTTTCCTATGTACGACGCTTCTTTGTGGCAACCCAGTGCCAATATTTTAATCTTACAAAAACGAGCTCAGTTATTGAAAGCCACTCGTGCGTTTTTTGATGTGCAAAATGTGATGGAAGTTGATACACAATGTTTGTCACTGGGCAGCATTACCGACCCTCATATTGAAGTATTGACCAGCAAGACGCGTTCACAAGGCCAAGACGTAACCTATTATCTGCAAACTTCACCAGAATACGCGATGAAGCGTTTGTTGTGCGCCGGTTCGGGTTCCATTTACCAATTAGGTAAAGTATTCCGAGCGGAAGAAATCGGTCGTCGTCATAGTATTGAATTCACTATGTTGGAGTGGTATCGGGTTGGCTTTGATCATTGGCAGTTAATGGATGACATTCAAAGCCTGTTGGGTGTGTTATTGGATGACGAAACGCTGACGTGTGAACGACTGAGCTATCAGGTGGCTTTTTTGCGTCACACTGGATTAGATCCTTTCAGTGCTACCCTGTTGTCGTTGCAAGAGTATGCTCATGAGTACACAGAATATGGTTTGCAGGAAGAGGACAGAGACACCTTATTAGAGTTGGTTTTTTCCAGCGTGATAGAGCCTGCCATCGGCGTAAATTCGCCGTGTTTTGTTCATAGTTACCCAGCTTCTCAGGCGGCCTTAGCGAAAATTCATTTGGATGAAAAGGGTTTGCAGGTGGCCGCTCGATTTGAGCTCTATTGGCAAGGTATGGAATTGGCTAATGGCTACCATGAATTAACCGATGCAAAAGAGCAGGCTAAACGTTTTGCTCAGGATAAACGAACGCGCGCAGAGTTGGGTTTGGTGGGTCGACAGTTTGATGAACGACTAATTAATGCACTAGAGCACGGTTTGCCTGAATGCGCAGGCGTCGCTTTGGGTGTGGACCGATTATTGATGCTGATGTGCCGTAAAGCTCATATTACCGAGGTATTGCCGTTTGCCCACACCCGTGCGTGAGCAAACGATTTTCAGTTTATTTCGTCATTATACTGTTCTAGCCATTCGGATTCACTCAAGGGTTCGGATAGGTAAAATCCTTGCAAATAATCTATTTTCATATCAACTAGTCGTTGTTTAACCGCGCTGTTGTGGACAAACTCTGCTTGAGTCTTGATGCCTAAAGAGTGCGCGAGGCTGTTAATGTGTTGAACCAGCTTTCGTAGTTTTTCATCCGTGTCGATGGTTTTAACGATACAGCCATCCAGTTTCAAAATGTCTGGATTAAGGGCAATGAGCTTTTCTAGATTCGAATAACCCGCGCCAAAGTCGTCAATAGCCAACAGTGCGCCCGCTTCGCGAAACTCGTTAATGATCGGACTGATCCATTCATAATCTTTTATGGACTCTGATTCGGTAATCTCCAATGTTAAGCGTCCATTAACGTGGTTGCGTTTAAAAAACTCTCGTAAGGCTTTTAAGGTTGCATAGTGTTTAAAGTCTAAAACAGAGAGGTTTAACGCGACATGGACATTGGGGTAGGTGTTGAGTATGCGTTCACACTTCGACAACATGGCGAGGGTTATCTTAGCGTAAAGTTGAGTTTGCTTTATTAAATCTAAAAAGAAAGAAGGGCTCACTATTTTGCCGTCGATGCGTGCTCGAAGAAGCGCTTCTGCACCGACTTCTTTGCCTGTTTGGCTGTCATAATACGGTTGGAAGAAAGCCAAGATGTCGTCGTTTTCGAGGGCCTTACGTATTTTTAGAATCCAATCGAGATTTTCTTCTGAGGTCGCATGATCTTGTAAGTCACCATTCCAATAAATGGGCTGATTATTGATTTGAGCAAATCGTCTTGCTTCGCTGGCTTTGATTAAAAGGTGTGTTTGCTCGCAGAGAAGTTCGCCCAGCTCATCAAATGCGGAAGCCATACCAACAGACAAGCTGAGTGTGAGTAAGTGTTCTATTTTGTTTATGGTGGAAAACTCTTGGCTTTCAATATCTTCGGCTAAGTTGCGAAATAATCTGACGATCTTTTTCGGTGCAATGTCACTGTGGATTGAGACCGCAATTTCGTTGGCAGATAAGCGGTAGCAGGTGAATTCAATCCCCACTGAGTTGGTACTTAAGCGGCGTTTTAAATAGTGCGCTAACTGGGCAAATAAATCATCGGCCGTGTTGTAACCATATTGTTGATTAATAAGACGAAAGTTACGAATTCTAAGAACGGCTAGATGAAAAATATCCTCCTTATTACTAAGGCGTCCGAGCAAAGAGAATCGATTGAGTAAGCCAGTTTGTAAATCGTGTAACCAATCATTTCTTGATGTCTCATTATTCGACGCATCATTTTTTGATGTGACATTTGATGAGACATTTGATGTGACAAGAGAGGCGTGCTCTTGTTCAAGGTCTTGAAAGGCATTACGGATCAAATTGAACATTGCTGCCAGAGAGTCGTCGGCGTCTGCTATTTGAATTGGCTCAGCGTCACGTTTTAAACCGCAGCCGGATTCGTTGATTGCTAAGTAAGTGAGCGCGTGTTGCATGATTCTAGTGCCAAACTGAGTGGTAAAAAATTCACCAAAACAGTAGGTGCCATGCAAGGGTAAAATCTGATTGAGCAAACTTAATTTGTCGGTAGGTCGTTCTTCTAGAAAATCTTCGCGGCTGATGCAGCTGAAGATGAAAATACTATCCGGTCTTTGTTCATTAAGGTGTTGTATCTTGGGGGTGATCGAATGCAGTGATTGCGCAGGATGAAAGTAGAGAAATTTTACCGAAGCGCCTTCTGGAAGCGCTTCACTCATGAGTATGCCGCCATCACTTTCCCAGCGTAAGGGCACAGCATTAATTTCAACATTATTATGCATGGTGGTGAGTGCAAAACGATTAGCAAGAGAAAGGCTGAGCTTTTCACCGTTTGATAAATATCGCTGGTAGACCTGTTGGGCTGGCAAGTGGTCGATTTGCGTTATTACCTTCCCCTCACTGGCGGTGACGAGCATGCGCCGACCAATGGCGATGTTATCAACAAAGACATCACGTTGTTGTGTGAGGTATTGGCTAGTAATGCCCACAGCAACAGACTGGTTTTGATACAGTTTATCTTGATACAGAACCCAACTGTTTTCATGGTCGAAAATACCAGCGCGACCACCGCAAATGGTTAAATCGCGTTGCTGAGAAACATTGAAAAACTCGTCTTGAATAGCGTCTTTTGAATCCACTAACACAATGTAGACATTGGCTTGTTGCTCTTCTTTTTCCGCCAAAAAGGGAGCAAACAAGTTCTCGCCAGACAGATTCGCTTCGTTACTGTCGTATGCGGCGCTGTGATGGACCAGATGACTTTTTTCAAAATAGGATAATATGAGGGTCGCGCCATCATTCTTAACATGACCATTCGATATGTGTCTCTGGCTTGCCATACCAATACGGCAAGCATCGGGGAAACGCTGAGAGAGATAAATTGCCCACGGTTTGGCTTCTTTTATGGCCAAGGTTCCGTATAGTTGGATTAAATCTGGTGGCTGTATTCCTTCCAGCTTTTGAATGAGATCGTCGATTGATGGACAATGAATACTGATGGAATGCATTGTTACCCTATTGGTCAATATTTCATAAAATGTATTTTATTCATACGTTATTAGCAAAGTGCCTGAAGTGGCGTTCGAATACAACGTTAGAAGTATATAAACAGAATAGTATATTAGGACAAGTTTTTGAGTGAAAATAATCGTTTAAGTATCAAATTATTGTATTTAAGTAGTCTGAAAAAATACTTATTTTGGCTATATGTCATTGTTTTTATAATCGCTTTATTAACAATCTGGAAAGGTGGCGAGGCATTAAAAAATCAGCAGATCAAGGCGTTGCGCATTGATTCTTTTGAACAGCTCAATCAGCTCGCCAGTGTATTAGAAAGTGCAATTGCTAAATATCAACATATGCCGACCTTGTTGGCATCGAATGATCGAGTAAAAAAGGCCCTTCGTGATGGCTTCGAGTCAGATATAAATCAATTAAATCGCGAACTTGAACAAATTAACCGTATTACCGAGGCGTCGGACAGTTATATTTTAAACACGGATGGCTTAACCATCGCAGCGTCTAATTATCGTGAATCGGCTAGCTTTGTTGGGCGAAATTTTTCCTTTCGACCTTATTTTCAAGACGCCATTCAAGGTAAGCCCGGCCGTTATTATGCGCTGGGAACCACATCGAATCGCCGCGGTTATTATTTCTCTTATCCTGTTTATGAAGGTGATTCTATTATTGGGACTGCCGTCGTAAAAGTGGATCTTACTCAGTTTGAGAAGCGCTTTGCAAACCAGCATTATGAGTTTTTATTACTGGATCCCGACGGCATCGTGTTTAGCAGCTCCCGACCTAATTGGTTGTATCGTATTTTCGGTGAGTTATCTCATGCAGAGTTGCAACGTATAGCAGACTCTCAACGTTACTTAGGTAAATCCATCGAAAAACTGGCGATTGTTTACCAAAAAACCTTTGATGAAAAATCGCAAATTGTTGATGTGCTAGAAAATACCGTCCTAAATGGTACTGAGGAATTACAACGGTTGTCCTTTTTAAGAATGAGCCGTCCTATTCGCTTATTGGATTTCAAAATATCTATTCTTGCACCACTAAAAACCATTAATGAAGAAATTGCGTTATGGCGGGCTATTTTTGCTAGTGGAGTGACAATAACCGCTTTGTTGTTTGGCCTTGCCATGCTTCGTACTCGAATGCTCAGAGAGCGATCTGATGCCAATGAAATGACGCGTCATAACCAAGCGTATATTCGAGAAGTTATCCAAAACACTCAAGCAGGTTTGGTAACCTTGGATGAAAACCATAGAATTGAATCGTTTAATCCTGCTGTGGAAAAGTTGGTTGGTCAGCCCTTAGCGCCTTTGGTCGGACAACCTTTGAATGTGTTATTCCAATTTGATAAACACGATGAGCCTGATTTGTCTTTCCATTATGACTTTCTCGAAGCCGCTAATGATTTGGGCATTAAGGTGCTAACTAGAGAGGGGCGCTTGTGTTATTCCGATCAAACGCCCGTGCCTGTGGAAATGACCTTGTGCGAGATGCAGTTGCCTAATCGCCTTAGCTACTTGGTGACGTTTCACGATATGACAGAGCGTAAACGCTACGAGCAAGAAATTACTCAAGCTAGAATTAAACTAGAGGAGCGAGTACGAGAGCGAACGTTTGAGTTAGAAGGTGCAAACACTCGGCTGCGTAATGAAATTGAAGAGCATAAAGGCACACAGAGAGAACTGATACAAACCGCTAAATTGGCGGTGCTGGGGCAGCTCAGTGCGGGTATAAATCACGAATTGAACCAACCTTTGACCGCCATTCGGGCTTTTGCGGGTAACGGTTTGAAATTCCTAGATCGTGGACAATACGAACAAGCACACACCAACTTGCAACACATTAGTCAGTTGGGTCATCACATGGGTGACATTATTGCACGCTTTAAAGTCTTTGCTCGCAAAGGCGATGTACATCAAGGCCCTATCGCTGTTCAAACGGCGATTATGGGGGCGCTTAAGATTATGAGCCCTCGTTATAAAGAAGTAGACATCGAGCTTGTTGTTACAGAGGACCAAGACTTTATAGTCAATGGTGACATGGTCTTTTTAGAGCAGGTATTAGTGAATTTATTGGCCAATGCTGCCGATGCTATTTTAGAAGAACCCAACAACGAGCGACGCGTTTGTATTGAACAAACGATGAAAGAGAACCACGTTGTTATCTGTGTGCAAGACTCTGGCAATGGTTTGAGCGATGACGCTATGAAGCATCTTTTTGAACCCTTTTTTACGTCTAAGTCGTCAGGTTTAGGATTAGGGCTTGGACTGTCGATTAGTCAGCGGATTGTAGAGGCAATGGGTGGACAGATCAGTGCTCAAAACCAAGTAAACGGGGGCGCCAAGTTTTGTGTTACGCTACCGCGTTTTATTCATCATTCTTCCCTGTCAAAAACACCTAAAGAGGAACGTTAATGCCCGATAGTAAGCAAGTAATATTGATCGACGATGAGCAAGCCGTTCGTATGGCGATTTCTCAGACATTGCAGCTTGAAGATTTTGATGTTGTGGAATTTCCCACCGCCCAAGGTGTTGTTGAGCGTTTGTCTTTGGATTGGTCTGGCGTCATTGTCAGTGATATTAACTTGCCCGGTAAAAGTGGTTTAGCGTTGTTCGAAGAGGTAAAAAAAATTGATGCTGAAATTCCTTTTATCTTGATTACCGGTCATGGCGACATCAGTATGGCCGTGAGCGCCATTCGTGATGGCGCATACGATTTTATTGAAAAACCGTTTTCTAACGAAGACTTTCTTGACGTGGTTCGTCGAGCGTCAGAAAAACGCCGTTTAACCTTAGAAAACCGAAATTTACGCCTAGAACTTGCCGCTCAAAATGCCCCTGGCCCTCGAATTATTGGCAATACGCCGGGTATTCACCGCCTGCGTCAGGCGTTATTGCATGTGGCGGATACGGGTGCGGACATTCTTATTCAAGGGGAAACGGGCACAGGTAAAGAGCTGGTAGCGCGATATATTCACGAGCACAGCTCTCGCCGTGGACATACTTTTGTGGCGATAAACTGTGGCGCTGTACCAGATTCCATTATGGAGTCTGAATTATTTGGTCATGAAAAGGGAGCCTTTACGGATGCAAAAACACAGCGTATTGGTAAGCTGGAACATGCGAATGGTGGCACTCTCTTTCTTGATGAAATTGAAAGCATGCCTATGTCGATGCAGATTCGTTTATTGCGAGTGTTGGAAGAGCGTCGTTTAGAACGATTGGGCTCTAACACCGGAATCGATCTTGATTTACGTATTCTCGCCGCGACTAAAGTTGATTTAAAGCAACTGAGCGAAGGCGGTACATTTCGCGAAGATTTGTATTATCGCCTTAACGTAGTCCGTGTGGATATTCCGCCGCTACGAGAACGAAAAGACGATATCTCTTTGCTTTGGCAGCATTTTTGTTTGGTGGCGATTGCGCAATATAAGCGTGAATCAGAAGCGCTTTCGGCGGCGCGTATGCACAGTTTATTAAGTTACGATTGGCCAGGTAATGTACGTGAGTTGCGTAACCTTGCTGAGCGTTATGTGCTGATGGGCGAATCGGGCTCTTTTGAGTTTGACCAGATTATCATCAATGAAAACAACCCCGGTGTGATGACCTTGCCTGAGCAGTTAGAGCGCTTTGAAAAAACCTTATTGGAGCAAGAGCTCATGCGCCAGAAAGGTTCTATTAAAAGTACCATGGACGCACTCGGTCTACCGCGAAAAACCCTTTACGACAAAATGCGTAAATATGGTTTGGACAAAGACATCTATAAGCAATAAACGTATAAGCAGTCAGTCAGATGCTTAACGTTTTTGTCTTTTTTGTATAACTAATGAAGGTGAGTTCACTGGGAATTATTGGACTCATTTTGCTACTCTATCCTTCTTATTATTCTGTGAATACCTGCCGTTTATATGACCTTATCCACTTTGTTTTTTAACCAAGTTTCTCCTCATGTTTTTATCATGCTTGTTGCTGTGTCTGGGCTGACATCTTTCTTTACGGCAAGCTTCGGAGCGGGTGGCGGTGTTATGTTACTTGGCGTGATGGCACAAGTATTACCGCCTCAGCTTATTATTCCGCTTCATGGTGTCGCGCAGTTAGGATCAAACGCTGGTCGCGCGGCGATGAGCTGGCGACACATAGACTGGGCGTTGATTGGTGCTTTTTTACCTGGCGCATTGCTAGGCGCTTTACTGGGAAGCTTTGTATTAGTGGCTTTGCCTCCGGCGATTATGCACTTAACGATTGCACTGTTTATCTTGTATTTATGTTGGGGACCTAAGCTGCCTAAAATGGTATTGGGGAAATGGGGAACCGCTATGGCGGGTGCTATTACCACGTTTATTACGTTATTTGCTGGTGCCACAGGTCCCTTGGTAGCGGCATTTGTTAAGCAAATCCACGCAGATCGTTTTCGCACTGTGGCGACGTTTGCTGCCGCGATGTCACTACAACATATTTTGAAAGTGACGGTTTTTGAGGTGGCGGGGTTTCCGCTAGAAGCTTGGCTACCTTTGTTGGCTTGTATGGTCATCAGTGGTGCGGTGGGAACGTGGGTGGGGCTTAGATTGTTAAAACGTATGCCTGATCGCTACTTTCATCGCATTTTTAACATAGTATTAACGTTAATGGCATTACGTTTAATTTGGCAGTCGTTTGTTTTATTATAAACAGTAAACGCCATACATTAAGATAATAAGTCCGCGCCTAGAATAAATATTTTTTTCAGGTATTTAGACTACAGACCTTTTATTAAAAACCATTAATACACATCTAATAAAATTGATATCCACACAAATAAGACTAGCAATAGCGATAGAAAAACAGCAGCAGAGCCTATGTCTTTTGCTCTTCCACTCAGCTCATTCCAATCATCACCAATTCGATCTACAACGGCTTCAATCGCAGAGTTTAGTAATTCGACTATAACAACCAATAGTAAACTTACGATCATCATTATTCGCTCAATATTACTGACGGGAAGCATGAACGCAACGATTGAAAAAATAATACATAATGTGACTTCTTGTCGAAACGCTGCCTCGAACAACCAAGCAGATTTAAATCCTTTCAATGAATATCCTGTTGCATTGATTACTCTGCGAACACCTGTCGTATTTGGTTTCACTTTGACCTCTTTATATGAATATAGGTTATTAAATAATCTAATTAAGATTTTTTAACTAGTTGTTAAAATCAGCAATGAAAATTTCATTACATTGCTGGATGATGATTTTTTCTAGAGCAAAGAACATTTAAACGCTAGTGACGGCATCGTTGAAAAATATCCAAATCTTTATTATAGGCCTTGGTCTGAACATCCATAATGCCAAGTAAAGAGCTGAAAATATAATCGTGAGAAAACGTGTTTTTCTGTGCTTCATTCTTTAAACAAGCTTCATCGATATGCTTGCTCTTCTTGAAACCTTCAGACATCCAAGTAATAAGTGGCACTGTTGTTTGAGTGGCCGGGGCAAATGCATAAGGCACTCCGTGTAAAAATAAGCCGTTCTCTCCTAATGATTCACCGTGATCAGAAATATAAAACAGGGCGGTGTTGTATTCTTTACTCATTTTTTTAAGTTTATCAATTGCTTGGCTAATCACGTAATCGGTATAAACAATAGTATTGTCATAAGTATTGGTGATCTGCTCTGTGCTGCAGTTTTCAATATCACTGCGTTGGCAGTCTGGCAAAAAATGCTGTTGTTCTTTAGGGTAACGAAGGTAATATGTGGGTCCATGGCTGCCCATGATGTGCATGATCAACATTTTATCTTGGCCTATCAGTTTAGATACATCCCCCTCGACCCCTTCTAATAAAGCCATATCAAAACAAGTGCTACCATTACAGTATTGATTGTTTTTAGTGTTATCTATTTCAATTTTTGTAATGCCTTTAGCGACATTTTTATCACCACCATCATTGTCTTTCCACAACAAAGAAATACCAGCACGGCTCAATATATCCAACACATTATCTTGGTTGTTGGCCTGCTTTTTATTGTATGTATCACGTCCTTGTTGAGAAAACATGCAAGGAACAGAAACCGCTGTTGCTGTGCCACAAGAGTTAACATTTTGGAATGAAATGAGGCTTTGCTTTTCAGTGTAGGGGTTGGTGTTTTTTTCATAACCATTTAAAGCATAATTTTGCGAACGAGCCGTTTCCCCGAGGATAAAGAAAAGTAATGTCGGCTTGTCATCCACAGTGTTAGTTATTTTTTTGGCGTCTATGCCGATTTTTTTATATTGAAGAGGAGAGGTGAAGTAAGTCTCATTTATGTACTTATAAGTGCTGTAAGTATAATGAGTCGGTATAACCATTTCTCTTAAATAACTATTATTACGTCCGACTGAACTAAAATCTTTGTAGGTAAAAAATAATACAATTACTAGAATAAGAACAGACAGCGTAATAACCATAAGCTTCTTAACGATTCCTGCATTTTTTTTCATAGGGGCCAAGGCAACTAATATAGAAGGAATAATCCCTGTGACGCCAACCCAAGCCAAAGACTGCAAGCTTAAATAGGTAGTGGCTTCGTTAATGTCTGTCTCGAAAGTGTTTTCTATCATGCCATAGTCTACATTAATGCCGTAAAACAGCATCGCGTAGCTAACCAGACTAGAACTAATTAACAAAAAAATAAAAAAAGGCTTCGCTAAATAAGACCAGCATAAAATATTAAATAGGATATTCAATATTAAAAATATAAAAACAGGGATTGCTAATACAAACATCACATGGACATTACTTAGTTCCGATAAAATTTTATAAAACTCGAAATATATTGGAATATTGACAACGAGGGTGTAATAACACGCTAAAAGACCAGCCAAAGCACTATAAGATAATTTAAAAGGCGTCTTTGCTGATGCGTGATTTTCTTTTTTTTTCATGTGTATTCCTGATGCTAGTGACGTAAAGCACACAGGGTAGTCTCAGCATGGTGAAAAAAATGTTTACAACGTTATTAAGGATTTCCAGTAGATGTGATGAAAGTATTATTTTCTATATCTCTGTAATATGGTTTTTTTACAATAAAAAAAACGCCCCGAAGGGCGCTGAACTGTATGATCTTTTGTAGAGCTGAAATCGTTATTGAACGATTTCTGGCCCCATAATGCTGTACGGTAATGCCGTAGACAGTGCTGGAATATAAGTTACTAATACCAAGAACACCATCAATACTAAGACAAATGGCATAGCGGCTTTTACAACACGCGCCAAACTCATTCCGGTAATCCCCGAGGTAACGAACAGGTTCAAACCGATTGGTGGTGTTATCATGCCGATTTCCATGTTTACCACCATGATGATACCTAGGTGAATTGGGTCAACGCCCAGTTCCATCGCAATTGGGAACACCACTGGTGCCACGATAACCAATAGGCCAGAAGGCTCCATGAATTGGCCACCAATCAACAACAAGATATTCACCGCAATAAGGAAGGTAAACCAGTTAAAGCCAACTCCAAGCATCCACTCTGTGATCATTTGTGGAATGCGTTCTGCAGAAAGCGTATGAGCAAACAACAGCGCATTAGCGATGATAAACATCAGCATAATGGTTGTTTTTGTGCCTTCTAGCATGACTTTACGAGATTCTTCACCGAACAACGATGGGAAGAAACCACGTAGCATCATAGACAAGTTACGACCCCAAACAGGTAAACCAGCAGCCAAACATGCGCCGATGGATTGTTCTAATTTGCTTGCGCGTTTGTAGACGTAGAAAATTGCCAGCGTAACAGACATGATTGCGCCCCAAACAGCACGGTCGCCGCCTGTAACGGTTTCGCTGTCTGCCCAGACAAAGAAAGACATGATTTCCCACACAAGGAAGAACGACACACCATAAACCATACCGTTAAAGCCAACACGAGCGTGCGGCGCGTCTTCATCGTTTGTCCATGTTTTGCCTTTCAAAGGGCCCATGTCACGGTAAACAAATAGAGCGATGAACATAGAATAAACGGCGGCAACAACAGCGGCTTCGGTTGGTGTGAACACACCACCATAAATACCACCCATGATGATCACGACAAGGAACAAGCCCCAGCCCGCTTCTTTACCACCACGAATCAAATGCCCAAAGCCTTTCCATTCTTCTGCAGGGAGCTTTTTGATACGAGCAACCACATAGATCGCCAGCATCAACATACCGCCCGCCATCAAGCCAGGAATAACCCCTGCCAAGAACATACGACCAACAGACACGTCAACAGACGCCGCGTACACAACCATTACGATGGATGGTGGAATCAAAATACCCAATGTGCCTGCGTTAGCGATGATGCCAGCGGCGAACTCTTTTGAGTAACCCACTTGCGTCATACCTGCAATAGCAATCGTACCGATGGCCACAACCGTTGCTGGAGATGAACCAGACAATGCCGCGAACATCATGCATGCCAACACAGACGCCATAGCCAAGCCACCTCTAAAGTGACCAACACTGGCAATCGCAAAGTTAATTAAACGCTTTGCAACGCCACCGGTCGACATATAAGACGAGGCAATAATGAAAAACGGGATAGCCAGCAACGTATAGTGCTGACCAGCTCCAAACAGGGATATTGCAACAGACGACAAAGAGTCGTGTGAGAAAAAAGTAATAAACAATATGGACGATAAGCCCAACGAGATACCAACCGGCAAGCCAATAAACAGCAGGATTAGTACCAAGGAAAATAGAATGATAGATTCCACAATTAAGCTCCAGCGCTAGTCTTTCAAGACGTTTTTGTTTTCTTCGACAAGTTCTTGTGCTTCATGGCCACTGATCAACATGTCGCGTTTGCCGCGTGCAATATCGATAAAAGCTTGCAAAGAACGATAAGAAAGTAAAGCCAAACTGATTGGTAAAATAACAAGAACGATCCAACGATGTACGCGAGGGCGCAAACCAAACATTTCTTGTACAAATTCAGGGTAACGAAGTTCGTCAGAACCTATGCCAATTTTGAACATTTTTAACCAATATTCGATAGCACCGCCGCTGACATCGACACCAAGCATAGCCAGCCAAGTGGAATCTAGCAGGATCAAGCCATACAGCATAGCAGCTGCGGCACCAAACAAAGACAGTGCTTTGGAAATGCGTTTTGGTACGGCATTTAAGACAATATCAACACCAAGATGAAGGCCCGTTTTGATGCCATAACTCATGCCTAGAAGGATTAACCAAGAAAAGGCAACGGTGTTAAATTCAAGCGCAGCATCCCAGCCAGTGTTAAAGCCGTAACGAGCAATTACTTGCCCAAACGATACTGCCATAATAGAAGAAATCACGATGATCAGTAGATTCTCTTCTGCCCGCTCCATGACTTTTGGGAAGCGCTTTTCTAAAGCCCAAAGGATTAGAATAAAGATAAGTAAATAAAGATGCGGCCAATGTGCCATGGGGGTCTCCTAAACAAGTGGACCTGAACAAATAAAAAGCAGTGCTGCGGAGTCTGTAAACTGGCTTAACTAATCAATAGGTAAAGTATTGTTTTAAAGCAAGTGGGGAGAATCGCAAAAGCTGACCCAAAAGGGTCAGCTTACTGCTGGGTAGAGATTTAATTAAGCGCCGGCTGCGGCTTTGATTAGATCTTTACCAATGTAGCTTTCGAACTGACTCCAAACAGGTTTCATTGTATCCACCCATTCTTGGCGCTGAGCTGGTGTAAGCGTATTGATCTTGCCACCGGCCTTCAGAATGTTGGCACGGTTCGCTGCTTCCGCTGCTTTTACATTCAAGTTTGCTTCTTGAGTTACGTCATCCGCAATCTGCATGAACTGAGCACGGTCTTCTGTAGAAAGGCTTTTCAAGAATTCAGACGATGTCATGAACAAGTAAGCCAACAACTGGTGGTTTGTTTCCGTTGTGCTGTCTTGAACTTCGTAGAATTTTTTCGTGTAGATATTTGACCAAGTGTTTTCTTGTCCGTCTACAACGCCTGTTTGCAATGCGCCGTATACTTCAGAGAATGCCATTGCTTGCGGAGATGCACCCATTGCGGCAATCATTTGTTTTGCAACGTCAGAAGTTTGTACGCGGAATTTCAATCCTTTTGCATCGCTAGGTACCATAAGTGGTTTGTTGGCAGAAAAATATTTCATGCCTGACATCCAGTAACCTAAACCAACAAAACCTGCGTATTCGTCCATTGCAGTCAATAGACCTTTGCCTTCTTTGGTCTTAGTAAAGCGAATGGCATGGTCCATGTCTTTAAAGATGAAAGGTAGGTCAAACACACCGTATTTGTCAGTATAAGAACCGAATTTAGACAGTGATGGAGCCAATAGTTGAACGTCACCTAAAAGTAGGGCTTCAAGTTCTTTAGAGTCACCAAATAATGTGGAGTTAGGGAAAACTTCAACACACAATTTGCCATTCATTTCTTTATTTACACGGTCTGCAAAGTTATTTGCTGCAACGACTTTAGGGTGAGTTGTACCACCGGTAACGTGGCTGAATTTGACAACACGTTCACCTGAATCACAGTTTGCAACGGCTGTACCGGCAGAAAGAGCGAGTGCTAAAGAGGTTAGAGCAAGGCTGATTTTTTTCATTTTTATGAAACTCCAAAAACTGAATTATTATTGTGTACCTGTTTTTTTAGCCTGGTATTTTGCAATAGGCAGAGCAAAACAAGTGATGCTTGAGTCATACTCTTTACACAATTTATGCCAACTCTTTAAGTTTTTCTCTAAGTTACTGATTTTAAATAAAAATAGAATTTTTAAAGATGGGTTTTATATATTTTTATTTGTATTGAAAAGCACAATGGGTGAGATTACACACACATTCGTTTTTTCGATGGGTGGCTTTCCACTCATTCAAGGTTTTAAAAAACTCTCATTTTTTCACTAGTACGAAGGAGAATAATATTTGACGGTTTGAGGGGTTGTGTTAACGAGCATAACCCCTATATAAATTGTATGGTTAATTACAATTCTAAGCATGGAGAAAGAGCATGACTGATATAGATATTGGCATAAACAAAAAAAGCAGAACAGAAATTTCTGATGGCTTAAAGCGCCTATTAGCGGACTCTTACACGCTGTATTTACAAACGCATAACTTTCACTGGAATGTTACCGGATTACAATTCCGTGAATTACATTTAATGTTTGAAGAGCACTATATGGAACTGGCCACGGCGGTTGACGATATCGCTGAACGTATTCGAACACTTGATGTTCCAGCCCCTGGAACCTATAAAGAATTTTCAAAACTCAGCTCCATTAAAGAAGTAGACGGTGTTCCAAGTTCATCTGAGATGGTTGAATTACTTACCAAAGGGCACGAGCAGGTCATTAAAACGGCTCGTCAGGTATTAAAAATAGCACAAGGTGCTGACGATGAGTCCACTGCCTCATTGGTGTCTGACCGTATGCGCATACACGAGAAGACAGCTTGGATGTTGAGAGCCTCTAAAAGAGCATAACAAGCGACCAAACAAACAGCATAAAAAGGGAGACTTTACGGTCTCCCTTTTTTTTAAATCAAGACTTCAAGCTCTTGATCGCAACAGCTCTTCCACAACCAACTTCAAATGTTTCTCTACTTGTTTCTTTGTCTTTAACCCAAAAGAGGTAAAATCTATCTCGCTTGCCGATTGTGTTATCGCGGTGTTTAGCAGTGAATAATCTTTGTGGGTCGTTGTCAGTTGCTTATGAGTTATCGCGTGCTTTACGAGACGAGTGAGTTGCGCTCGAATAGTGAGGTACGGCCTGTGGTAGTTCACAAACAGAGCGAGGTCTTTTTGGTCTTTTTCGCTAAGAATGGTTGCTGACGGTTCTGTGTTCAGGACCCCCTCACTGAGTTTGTTTGCTAAATTCGCGTCTATATCTGGATAATCCCTCGGTAAGTTGATAGCAAGATTGGCCAAATACGCTTGATGCCAGATCGATGCTTTTTCCTGTGCGCTTTCATTTAACGGTTTTACCATCATCAACGAGTAGCAGCCGCTGGCTTGGTCTTTGGCAGTACCCAAGCGAACCGGAAAATAACCATTCTTTAACCAAAAAGAGACGACATCTGGCGTTGCCGCAAAGCTTGTACACAAAAAATCGCAACGAGAATGGGCAACCGTTTTTATATGGGTAAGTAATCGACTCGCTAGGCCTTTGTTTTGTTCGCTTTGTTGGGTAGCGATACGGCTGATACGCCAGTAACGGTAGCGTCCGGCGTCTTCTATTCCTTCATGCGCTAATAAAGATTGCGGCACCAAATGGCCACGAGGACGACGTGTTCCTTGTAGAACGGCTAGGCTAAGCTCGTCTGGCAATTGACCTTCTTCGGTAATAATTGCCACGCTATTGACCGCCGAGCCTTGTAATGAAAGATAGGCTGAAACAGAAGGGTCGTCTAATATCCAGCGTAAATTATCAGGCGATGTTTGATAGTGTGCGCTTACTAGTAATTGAAAGGTGCGAGCCAATAACTCTGGCTGAGTTAGCCACGCTTCCCCCACGACGGCTTTGTAAACCTGAGAAAGCGAGGCCGATTCGGCATGAATAAACGGTATTTCTTCATTTTGATTCGGCGCTAAAAAGAAGCAATCGTTGATCCAGTTTTCCAGTGGGTCATTTCCCCCCCATCGAATGGGCAGGGTTAACGTGAGTGGCTGGAGTGGTAATTTTTCTATCGTGGATTGTGCTTGTAAATAGTGGCAAAAACGAATGCCAAAGCCTTTGCCTGCACCTTCGTAGCCATAATCTGTAGTACTAAAAAGACAATGCTCTGCTTTTTGATTGAGAGCCATTAGTAAAGGCACAGGAATCATCGACGCTTCGTCAACAAATAGTATGTCCCACCTAGTGTCATTCGCGAGCAAGGCGTCGGGAGCGTAGAACGGTAGCGGGGCGTCTAGATGGGCTTCTTTTAACACATGCTCGAATCGAGCTTTTAAGGTTTGAATCGCGGCTTGATTAGGCGCCGTCAAGGCAACCTTCTTATTTGCTTGCAGCATTTTAGCCAGACTGTCGCCCAATAAGGTGGATTTCCCCCGTCCGCGAGGAGCGATAAGCACATAAGACTTGGCGGCTTCATCAAACAAACAAGATTGTGCTTTGGTTTGCTCTTTGGTTAATGGTGCATTGTCTTCGACCGAATCCAGCGTTGGCAAAGCGTGTAGTGGCGTAGTTTGGACTTGATTGGATTGAATGACTTTAAAAGGGGACGTGTTGCTGTATAAGCGATTCAGCAAAAAACGTTTAAAACTTGAATTAATCTGTTCGCTTTCATAAGGCCAAGGCAAATAGCGAGGCAGATCTTGGTCAACTATATTGAGCCAATCGCCATCCGGTAAAGCAATCGCGAATACGCCGTTGCCTCGCACGGTTCCCGCTAAAATCGCCAGTGCACTGGCAGAGACACCATGGGTGAGATCCACCAAGATCGCTTCATGCGTGCTGCCAAGTTCTTGCCGGACTTGTTTAAAGGAGCAAGTGCGGAATGAAGGTATTTCAAATGATGAACTGTCCAATACTGATGTGTTCAGCTGATTGTATTCAGTCACATCGTGGGCACAAATCAGCGGTGTGGAAAGATGTTCACACAAGTGTAAAAAATCCGACAAAACCTCGTTAATCGAGCCTGTTAATAAAAAACAATGGCGATGGTTGTCAGATAAATGCATAGAATCTCCTTGTGATCGCACTATCATACTGTGACCACGAGGCAGCGCCAACGCAATGCGTGTTGCTTGTCTATTTTGATCAAAAAAAAGCACCCATTTTAATGAGTGCTTTGAATGATGCTAAACGTGTCTGATCATAAAATACGCTTACGCGGTAACGAATAAATCCATAAAGCGATTTACAGGCGTATTTTCAAGCGTGGTTTGATCTTTACAAAGCGTGAAGATGGTTTGGCATTGACGATTCGGGAAGCGTGTTGCCAAGTTGTTTTTAAACTTCTGTTCCAACAAAGGAATGCCTTCTTCGCGGCGGCGGCGATGCCCTACAGGGTATTCGACCACGACTTCTTCGGTGCTGCTGCCGTCTTTAAAGAAGACTTGAATCGCATTGGCGATAGAGCGTTTGTCCGCTTCTAAATATTCAGCAGTAAAGCGCTTGTCTTCGACGATTTCCATCTTGTTACGCAACTCATCGATGATCGGGTGGTCTGCATGGAAGTCGTCTTCGTAATGCTCGGCAATTAAGTTGCCAAAGGCTAATGGCACGGCCGTCATGTATTGTAAGCAATGGTCGCGGTCTGCGGCGTTGGCCAATGGACCGGATTTAGAGATAATGCGAATCGCAGATTCGTGAGTACGAATCACGATTTTATCGATATCGGCCAAACGATCTTTGACTTGGGCATGCAAAGTTACCGCGGCTTCAGCCGCGGTTTGAGCATGGAACTCCGCCGGGAAAGAAATCTTAAACAAGATATTTTCCATTACGTAGGTGCCATAGTCCTGAGAGAATGAAAATTGACGTTGCGCGTCTGGTTTGATGGCTTGATCTTTGTTGGTCTTCGCAAAAGACACATCATAAAATCCCCACTGCGGCGCAGTTAGTACGCTAGGAATGCCCATTTCACCACGCATCGACATATCCGCTAAACGCACGGCTCGTGATGTTGCATCGCCCGCTGCCCACGATTTACGTGAGCCAGCGTTTGGTGCATGACGATAAGCGCGTAACGCAGAACCATCTACCCACGCTTGAGAGATCGCCGCCATGATTTGCTCACGGTCGCCGCCCATCATCTTGGTCACCACGGAGACAGACGCGACTCGTACCAATAATACGTGGCATAAACCCACGCGATTAAAAGAGTTTTCTAACGCGATGACGCCTTGAATCTCGTGTGCCATTACCATGGCTTCTAATACTTCTCGCATTGTTAACGGCGCTTCACCATTGGACAATCGAACTTGAGACAAATGATCGGCCACAGCCAAAATACCGCCTAAGTTATCAGAAGGATGTCCCCACTCTGCCGCTAACCAAGTGTCGTTGTAATCAAGCCAACGGATGATACAACCGATGTCCCACGCGGCTTTGACTGGGTCGAGCGACAGCGACGTGCCTGGCACGCGCGCGCCATTTGGAACCACAGTACCTTGTACGATGGGTCCTAAGTGCTTAGTACATTCTGGGAAGCGTAAAGCCAGCAGCCCACAACCCAGTGTGTCCATTAAACAGTTACGTGCCGTGTCGAGTGCTTCTTGGCTTTCGACTTTAAAATCAATGACATAGTCAGCAATGTCCTGAATGACTTGATCGTAATCAGGGCGGTTATTTAACTCTACGTTGTTGCTCATTTTTTATCCTTTGAAAACGGTGTGTTGTGTCTTAATAATGTTGAATGCGATTAGGGCTAATTAATGGCGTTGGTCGATGTCTACCCATTCAGAATGATCGGGGCCGATGTAGTCAGCGCTAGGTCGAATAATACGATTGTTGGCGCGCTGCTCCATGACATGGGCGGCCCAGCCAGTGACTCGTGAACACACAAAAATAGGCGTGAACAGTTTGGTTGGAATGCCCATAAAGCGATACGCGCTGGCGTGGAAGAAATCGGCGTTACAGAAAAGTTTTTTTTCGCGCCACATCACCGCTTCACAGCGTTCGGATACGGCGTACAAATGATCATCGCCCACAGCGTCACTGAGTTTTTTAGACCATTTTTTGATGATGTCATTACGCGGGTCGCGTTCACTGTAAATGGCGTGACCAAAGCCCATGATTTTTTCTTTATTGGCGAGCTTTTGTAGTAATGCTGCTTCGGCTTCGTCGGCGGATTGCCATGGTTCGATCATGTCCATGGCCGCTTCATTTGCGCCGCCGTGTAATGGCCCGCGTAAGCTCCCTATGCCTCCGGTAATGCAAGAGTGCATGTCGGATAACGTAGACGCGCAGACACGAGCGGTAAAGGTCGATGCGTTGAATTCATGTTCTGCATACAAGATCAACGACGCGTTCATTACTTTTGTGTGCAGCTCACTTGGTTCTACGTCATGCAGCATGGTTAAGAAATGCCCGGCCAAAGACGGCACGTGCGCATTATGAGTGTTAATACGAACCCCATCGTGAGTAAAACGATACCAATACACGACCATGGCAGGCAACGTGGCGATCAATCGATCGGCCGCGTGTAATCCTAATGAGGGTTGTTTGTCGAAAGGCAGCTCAGGCTCAAGGTTGCCTAAAAAAGAACAGCCAGTACGCATTACATCCATCGGATGAGCGTTTTTTGGAATAAGTTCCAAAACGGCTTTTAGTTCTTCTGGCAGACTGCGCAAACTCATCAGTTTGTGTTCGTAGTCGTGTAGCTGAGTTCGGTTCGGTAAGGCACCATACAACAACAGGTACGCGACTTCTTCAAAGCTGGCTTTGTCGGCGAGTACATCAATATCGTAACCACGATAGGTTAACCCTGCAGCGGCTTTACCCACGGTACACAGAGCGGTTTCTCCTGCGCTTTGGCCTCGTAGACCGGCGCCAGAAAGTATTTTAGCCATTGTATATCTCCTTTTTTATTCTTAATGGAAAGGTTAGCTAATTTCTATGATGACTTTTTCATGTTTCGCTCTTATTTTTTTGAGAAGAGCGCGTCCAGTTTGTTTTCGTATTCGTGATAATTCAGGAACTCATAAAGCTCATTACGAGTTTGCATTGTGTCGACAACGTCACGCTGATGACCGTCGTTTAATAAATGTTGATAGACGTTGAGTGCGGCTTTGTTCATGGCACGAAAGGCGCTCAAAGGGTAAAGCACTAAATCTACGCCCGCGCCGGCTAACTCTTCTTTGCTGAACAATGGCGTGGCGCCAAATTCGGTAATATTCGCCAATACGGGGACTTTTACGGCAGCGACAAACTCTTTGTATTGTTCCAAGGTAATCATGGCTTCCGGAAAAATCATGTCTGCACCGGCTTCAACACAAGCAATGGCGCGTTCGATGGCAGACTCCATACCTTCAACGGCTAATGCATCGGTACGCGCCATGATGACAAAATTGTCGTCAACACGTGCATCGACACAAGCTTTAACACGATCAACCATTTCATCTTGGCTGACTATGGCTTTATTTGGACGATGGCCACAGCGTTTTTGTTGTACTTGGTCTTCGATATGAATCGCCGCCGCACCGGCTTTTTCCATTTGCTGAATGGTTCTGGTGATGTTAAATGCGCCACCAAACCCAGTATCGATATCGACCAATAATGGCAGTGCTGAGGCAGAAGTAATACGGCGTACATCTTCCAGCACATCGTGTAAATCGGTCATACCCAAATCCGGTAAGCCATAAGAGGCGTTGGCGACACCACCCCCCGATAAATAAATCGCGTGATGTCCGGTTTGCTCTGCCATCATGGCGCAATAGGCGTTGACGGCCCCAACAACCTGTAAAGGGGATTGTGTTGCGACGGCTTGTCTAAAGCGGGCGCCAGCTGAAAGTTTTGACATCATTTCCTCTCTTATTTTTTAATGAGAAGCGAGGGCAGCTTGCTCCATCGCTTGCTTTAATAGTTGGCTGGCGCGACTGATATGTCGGCGCATAAGCAACTCGGCCAAATCACCTTCGTGATTGGCTATCGCATCTAAAATGGCTCTGTGTTCTCGCAACGCTTGGCGTGGATCACTACGTTGATCGGCGGTATGTCGACGATACATGCGGATCACGGCATACAATTCTTCGGTCAAAAGGCGAATGAGTTTGGCGTTACCGCTAGCGTGAATAATACGCAAGTGGAAATCGTCATTGCCGCCTTGCTGCACGTAATGCTCGTCTTGGTTGTCATCTAAATAGGCTTGATGTTTGTCGAGCAGGGCATACAAGCGACTGACTTCGTTGGCGAGCATGGTAGTGGCTGCGAGTCTTGCTGCCATGCCTTCTAGGGCTTCACGCATCGTGAAAGTGTCCAGCATGTCTTGTATGTTTAGCTGGATAACCCGAGCCCCAACATTAGCGGTGCGTGTTACCAAGCCAAGACCTTCTAGTTTGACGATGGCTTCTCTTAATGGCCCACGGGAAACACCGTATTGTTTGGCGAGTTCCGGCTCTGATATTTTACTGCCTTGAGGAATATGGCCTTGCACGATGGCATTAGTAAGCTGCTGGGCAATATCTTCTGACAAGGTGGCAGACTTGATGGAAATAAGGTTCGTCATAGGAGAATAAAACACTTCATTGTTGACAATATCCCTATTTATAGCCGTGTTTTTCGACTTTATCAAGTTGGATTGTCGACAATTGTTGATTTTATTACTTAGCCTTTAGTCGTATTACCTTGGTTTTTTAATACATTAACGATCGGTAACATTGTGTTTATTAAGTAGTTTTTAGACTTTATTCGATAGAATTACTTGGATGGGCTTAAAAAGCTGATAAAGTCAGAGAATAAGGTGACATCGTATTTTTATCAGATGTGTCGACAATCGTATCCTGTGGGTTACTGTTTTGATAAGCCAATAGCTAAGGAAAAACATGAAGAAGATTAAAAATGAAATCGCGCTGAGTAAAAAAGCCATTCAAGTTGGCGAAAATTACGCGCTGAAACGAGGCTATGACGGTTTTTCTGCCACTATGTCAGCGAATGAAAAAACAGAGTCTATTTATCGATTATTAGTGCTCGATAAGTTAATTGTTGGCCTACCAGCAGACAAAGAAGATTTGCCAAGTATGAAACACAAATTAGCGTTGTGGATTCAGAAACACCTGCCAAAAGACGATCCGCTGTTGAAGTAAATAGTGATAAATCCAATCACATTCAAACTGCAATTCAGCGCGTTAGACACCGTCTAATATTCTACTACTTCGGGGAAGCCGACAATGGCTTGCTCGAATTCATTCAGAACCCTTCTTCCGTAAGAAAGCCATTCAATTGCCATCCTAATACCTAGCCCCAGTTTATTCTTATCTAGCATGTCTTATGTGACGAATGGGGTCTTCTTGTTCTCGTTGACTGATACGAGATGTGAAATCAACTCTTTATTTATGTTTTGTTATAACATAGCATTATGTCTTGTGTTTTGTATCAATTCATACAGGAAGCGTATCGATGCAGGAGAGTGTTAGTTTATCCCGTGTGCCTGCGGGCACGTATTCACAGGACGCCAATTCCGAAGCCACACTCAATAAGCCGTTTTTATTGAGTGTGGCGAAATCGTCTCATCAAGCGGTGTTGGCTGATATTTATCAAGATAATATCAATATGGCGGTTTGGGAAAGGCCTCTGGGCCTGTTGTCGGCTTATGCTCACTCACTCTTAACGTCATCGCCTAATTTTGCTTTCAAATCACAGGGTGACTCAGCGCAAATAGAAGTTCTATTGCATCGTGTCTTGCCGGATTTTCCAGGCAAAGAAGCATTTCTAAAAGATATCGCTCTGTTGGTCGATATGTTTGCGTGTTTGTTCGACCTTAACCACGTTGGGTTGCGTTTAACCGCATTATCCAATGCGATGTGTCCTCGTTTTCATGTGGATAAAATTCCTTGTCGATTGGTATCTACTTACGCGGGCGTTGGCAGTGAGTGGTTGCATGAAGCGCATGTTGTCAGAGCGCATTTGGGTCATGGTGGTCATGTCGCTGACCACAACAGTGGGTTGCATGAAAAAGGTCGAGTCAATCAGTTGAAGGCTGGCGATGTGGCATTGATGAAAGGAAATGAATGGCCTACTTCTTTAGGCTTCGGAATCGTTCATCGCTCCCCTATGGTCAGTGCAGAAGAGCCACGCTTATTTCTGAGTTTGGATATGATCTAAGGAACGAAAGTAAGGGATGAATTACCATTCAATCGGCTGATTATTCCAATCTAAGTAAGCTGCTGTATTATCCATTTTGACGTTTTCCATAATGGATAATAATTGCGTTGCCACGAAGTCCGCGCTAAATAATTTATCTTTTGGGACAGAGCGCTGAAACGGTTTAGACAAGGGTGTGTCTGTGGTGCCAGGGTGAAATGAGATGAGTTTGACATTTTTCGCTCTTCTGGCGTATTCCACAGAGCTGGTTTGGATCAACATATTTAACGCTGCTTTAGAGGCTCGGTAACTGTACCAACCGCCTGTTTTATTGTCCGAAATGCTGCCAATTCGAGCGCTAAACAAGGCAACTTGTGTTTTTCTGTCACCCTGTAAAATAGGCAACAACTGGCTTAACCACAACATGGGCACAACACTGTTTGCATGAAATACCGCTTCTAGTTGTGACGCTCTAATCTCTTCTAATTTCCTTTCTGGCATTATGCTTTCATCGTGCAATATGCCATTACAGATTAAGACTTTGGTAATTCTTCCTGCTACTGGTGCAAGGATTTGGCAAACTTCGCTAATACCGGACTCTGTATTGTCGCACTCTAGGTAAGTGGTTTTGGTGCTTTCAGTCGGAACGTACAAAGATCGACTGACCGCAAAGACGCCGAGACAGTTTGAGTTCTCTTCGAATTTTCGTATGGCGGCTTTGGCGATGGTACTGCTCGCGCCAATAATAAGCGCATAGAATGATGACATACTAAAACCCCTAAACGTACGAGAGAGCATTAAAGTGATACGTTATAAATCACATTGATCTTTTTGACATGACGCACAACGTGGTTTCCCGGTGACAAAAGACGAAATTTGGTGGCGATAGCGAGCAAAAAAACGATAGCCAATGTCTGCGAAAAAACGAATAAAAGGCCAGCGCAAAACCTGCATCCATTTGTGTTTTTCAACCAGTTTCCATGCCAAGCAAGTGACATCCAATCCCTTTATTATCTGACCATTGTCTAATTGACCATGCAGTAATCTATCGGCCTCGATAGGGTCTATATAAGGGTAGTTGTGTTGGAAATTTTCGTCGTGAATATTTTCTAGGCGCAGCTTTTTTTGCGTGTCTAATGACTGCAATGTTTTCATTTCAGCTGCGCAAAGTGGGCAATGGCCATCATAAAAAATCGTTAACATGGTGTATCACTCTTATTCGATTGTCGAACAGTGATACGCAGTTCATCAACGTTTAGATCAGTTTTTTGTTGATTTAGTAATGTGGGTACAACACCAGTAAATGCAAAATAGAGGCAAGTGACGTCAGACCAAAGTGCAATGAGAAGTGGTAGGACTTATCTGTATTTGGTTGTTTTAACCAACGCACTTCAACCCAAAATATCGTAATCAACCCAAGCAGTAAAAAGGCGACGGACAATTCTGGTGTGATAAACAGTAAAGAAACCCAAGCGGCGGACATGGTGAAATACGCTGAGATAAGGAGTTTTTTACCATTTTTGTATTCTGGCTGTTCTATAACTCTCCCCCAAATAGCCCCGCCTAAAAAGCTTAATACAATGGCGCCATAGGTCGCGAAGAGCGTGATTCCCGATTTACCCAGAAATGACTCGTGCGCCAAACTTAGGTAAGTGGCAAAAAGAAGAGGAAGAATGCTCAAAGTAGCTAATGTAAACACTACTGGCTTATAAGAACGCATGCCGATACCTGTCATCATGAAGTAAATACGATTAATAACTAAAATTATGTAAACAATACGAATTATCTAACAAAATCGACTTTAAAACAGCAATTGATGTTCTTGTTTTGTCCTATTTATTGGCATAAAAGTGTAAAGTTTTTTGTAGAGGGTGATCGATGAATCGCCATTGAGCGAAATACGGGCAAAGAGTACAATGTCCGGCTATAACGATTGCTTGAACATGAAGCCAAATGGTTTTTGTGTGCTTATTAATGAATTCTGCTTAAGGTGTGTTTAGAAATGCCAGCTAAAACAATGGATGAACTCGTCTCCCTATGTAAACGTCGTGGATTTATTTTCCAAGGCAGTGAAATCTACGGTGGTATGCAAGGTGCTTACGATTACGGTCCGCTAGGTATTGAATTAAAAAACAACCTAAAAGCCGCGTGGTGGCGTTCGATGGTTTACGAACGTGATGACGTAGAAGGGTTGGACGCAGCGATTGTCCAAAACAAACACGTTTACAAATACTCTGGTCATGAAGACACCTTCACAGACCCAATGGTCGATTGCCACGAATGTAAATCTCGTCTACGTGCCGACCACATGAAAGACATCAAAGTCTGTGACAACTGTGGTTCGACCAATGTGACAGAGCCTCGTGACTTCAACTTGATGTTTAAAACCAATGTCGGCCCAATGGTAAACGAAGATTCTTACACGTATCTACGTCCAGAAACCGCACAAGGTATTTTTACCAACTTCAAAAACGTCGTGGATTCTACTTCTCGCACCTTGCCTTTCGGTATTGCGCAAATTGGTAAATCTTTCCGTAACGAAATTACGCCGCGTAACTTCATCTTCCGTGTTCGTGAATTCGAACAAATGGAATTGGAATTCTTCTGCAAGCCAGGCGAAGATGAAAAATGGCATGAATTCTGGGTTGGCGCTCGTAAACAGTGGTGGTTGGACCAAGGTCTAGCAGAAGAAAACATTCAGTTTGAATACGTAACTGGCGATGACCTTTCGCATTATTCAAAATCCACTGTGGATATCTTGTACAAGTTTCCACATGGTTTTGAAGAACTAGAAGGCGTCGCGAACCGTACGGATTACGACTTGGGTTCACACACCAAAGCGCAAGACGAGTTTGAGATCACAGCAAAAGTGAAAAAGAACGAACACTCTACTGCGAAATTGGCGATCCGTGACCTTGAAGCGAACAAATGGGAGATTCCTTTCTGTATCGAACCTTCTGCCGGTCTAGACCGTGGTTTGCTTGCTGTGATGACAGAAGCCTACACAGAAGAAGAGCTTCCAAATGGCACGACTCGTACCGTTCTTAAATTCAAGCCACATCTAGCGCCGATCAAAGTCGCTATTATGCCGCTTAAAAAGAACAAGCCAGAAATCGTAGCGCTTGCGAAAGAGCTAAAAAACAAGCTTCAGAAACTGGGCTTGGGTCGTATTCTTTATGAAAACACCGGTAACGTAGGTAAAGGCTACCGTCGTCATGACGAAGTCGGAACACCAATCTGTGTCACCGTCGATTTCGATTCTATCGAACAAGAAGGCGCACCAGTCACCGTTCGTGACCGTGACACCATGGAACAAATCGTTGTGAAAGCAGCGGATCTTCCAGCTTACGTGATCAACTACTTTATCAACCAAGACTAAAATAGTCGGTTCATAAAACGAATGTAAAATGCCGTTAAGATGAAAATCTTAACGGCATTTTTTTGTCTTGGAACTAAAACGCGAAGTATGAGCCCTCAGTGATCACGCTAGTCAATGCGCGAGCCCTGACTAACTCGCTTTCTATGAACTGACGAGGGCGTTGTTATAATAGCGCCGTTGCAGAAAGCTTTTTTCTCTACACTTAAGAGACGAGTGATAAAACGAAAGGTCTATTCGACACGTGAAGAAACGAAAGATGAGATGTTTAATTTTATTGAGATGTTCTACAGTCCAATAAAATGTTATTCGTATACAGGGAGTATTACCTGCAAAGTTTGAAGAAAAGTATTTGTTAGAGTCCATTAATGTCTAGGAAGCTTAGGGAAGCTCAAAAAACTTGTCTGGGTTGTATTTTTCTAAGTAGTCGCTAATTTTTTCAAAGCTTAATCCAGGCGTTAATAGGTAACCTTGGACATAGTCACAACCTAAACTGAGAACTGCATCTAATTGTTTTTTGGTTTCTACGCCTTCAACAATCGTTTTCATACCAAAATTATGAGCCATTTCGATTATGGTTTTAACTAAAATAAAATCACTTTTATTGTTGTTAATATCGCTAATAAAGCTACGATCAATTTTGAGATTATTGAAGGTGAAATGTTTAAGATAACTTAAAGAGGAATAGCCTTTTCCAAAATCATCTATTGATAAAGAAATTCCATGTTCTTTCAATCTCTGAAGGGATATTTTAGCCATTTCGGGTTTTTTAAGTAGCAGGCTTTCAGTCACTTCAATACAAAGCTGACAGGGGTCAAAGCCTAACTCAGCAATCAACTCAGGTAGTGGGTCTAACTTACCATTCAGCAGTTCAAATTCGAGTGCAGAGCGATTGATTGATACGTTCAAAGGCTTGTTTTGAACTGAGCTTAAATGCTGAGTATAAATAATTGCCTTCTTAGCAATTTGAAGCCCCAGTGCTCCGATTAATCCACTTTGCTCAGCAACGGGAATAAATTCATCGGGAAATACTTGACCTAATTCAGAATCATTCCAGCGTGCCAAAGCCTCAAGATGACAAATCGTACCTGTATTAACATCCAAAATTGGTTGAAGGTGAACGTCTAACAATTCATTTTCAATGGCAATCTTTAATCGTTTCTGTACTTGCTGTTCGCGTAACACTTTAGTTCGTAAGTCATTTGTAAAATATGCAAATTTACTGCGGCCTAAAGCTTTAGCACTGTAAAGTGCTTGATCGGAAGAAGCTAATAATTCATCAAGGTCTTGCGTATCTTTAGGGTATAAACAGATACCAATTGAGGTGCTGGCTAGAATTTCTCTACCTTTATCTATTTCAAATGGTTGGTCAAATAACATGAGTATTTTATTGGCTAATTTATCCGCAGTTGTTGGGTCATTTACAGTTGTATAAATCGAAAATTCATCTCCACCTAAGCGGGCTAATAAATCATCATCTCGTAAATGAGCTTTTAAACGCTGAGCAATTTTTTTCAACAATAAATCGCCAGCTAGATGCCCCATAGTGTCATTGATTGTTTTAAAGTTGTCGAGATCAAGAAAAAATAATACACCGATCTTATTTAAATTATCAGTATGAACTAATTGTTGATTTAATTTCTTTTTAAATTCATAACGATTATGTAAATTGGTCAACTGATCATGGGATGCTTGATGTGAAATTAATTTTTGTGCAATCACTAGTTCATTATTTTTTAATTCTAGCTGATGAATGCGTTCTTTTAGTTGCTGCTCATACGTGTAACGTTCTATTTCAACTGCTGCTCGCATGGAAAAAACTAGAAAAACATCTTTAAGGGTTTCTATATGTTGAGGCTTTATTTCATTCTCAAACAAAGCCACCAACAAACCAATAACTTTTCCTTTACCATCGTATAGAGCCACACCTAAATATGACTCAATACGCATATCAATTAGCATTTTATCATGAGGGTAGAGGTCGACTATTTCAGAAGGAACGCAACAGACACCTTCAGAGGTTAGATCCTGACAAGGCGTGTTGGACAGTTCATAATTGAAGTTATCAACTATTCGCCCTTTCCCCCAAGCTGCTATTGTTTGCGATAATGTATCTTGAACTTCTAGCCGTGAGATAAAGGTATAATCAGCTTCCACTAAGATAGCCAGCTTTTCTACTAAACGAATGAAATAGTTGTCACCTGTAAGAAGGCTAACCTCTTGAATGGCAATTTGTAGAGTATTTTTAGTAGGCATCCGTTAATTAACCTCTTTTTAATTAACTAACTAACTAACTAACTAACTAACTAACTAACTAACTAACTAACTAACTAACTAACTAACTAACTAACTAACTAACTAACTAACTAACTAACTAACTAACTAACTAAGATAAGTATATTTATGACACTATAGTTTTTTTTTCATTAAGCAAGATGTTTTTCTGAACCTCCCATATTTGCTTTACTAGAGAGCATGCGAATAATTTCCTGCCATGAAACAATCGCGCTTTAAGTCTTCGAGTCTCAAGCATGTCACACCAACTCACCTTTGCCGACAGCGAATTTAACAAGATGGAAGTGACACTAAGGCTTTTCCTTTGTTATCAAACATGGCTGAAAATGTTTGCTGTCCTTCGGTGGTTATTTCTATTAAGGCGTTGGTGATTTCAGAGCCTGATACGCGAATATTGCCGAGTTCACTTTGTGTCAGGGTGTCGTCCACATCAATGGTGAAGCTGACGGAATCGTTTGCGGCGATGTTTTCAATGCTTAACGAAAGTGTCGAGTCTCCGTCTTTTACGTCGCTTGCAGAAATCAGTTTCAAATTGCCTTTCTTAACTTCGAACGGTTGGAAAACCTCCACGCCTGCACCGGTTGCCGTGGTATCAAAAATAAGGTGACCAACGCTGTTTGATAAATCGAGATGAACGGTTAAATTTTTCAAAGTACATTGGCTGGTATTGTGTAGGATGAATTGATCTTTGGGCGCACTTTCCACAAACGTGACTTCAATATTCGCATGAGCGAGCTGCCCTGCAAGCAAGCATACAGAAGCGACGATAGGCAAACGAACATTGCGCATCATGTTTTCCTTTGGTGTTAATTTATTGAATCATGGCTAGTTAAACTAACGTTGAGAATGGCTATGCGGATCACTTTTAAGAGGAAAGGGTAGAAAAATGCGCGGAGTTATTTTATTAATAGATAATGTTGAAGTTTAAGTGGATTGTATTTTGATAGGGGGCGTCGTGGTAACCATAGAAAAAATGACCTCGTTGCATTTGGGTGACGTTATTGCACTTGGCGTAGAAGAAGACCAGCAACAATTCGTGGGTGCCATTGATGATATTCTGACCATTATCAACGCGCAAATTCGGCCTCATGTGATTCTTGCTGATGACCAAGTGGTTGGCTTTTTCTTGATCGATACCGTTTATGTACAAACCAATGATGTCGCCACACTGCAGAGCCTTGGTTTACGCAAATTCTTTATCGACAAACAACACCAAGGGAACGGCTACGCCAAGCAGACACTTCAGCTATTGCCAGATTACCTAACGATCACTTACCCAAATTACACCGATATTTTTTTAACCGTGAACTGTAAAAACGAAATGGCCAAAAATCTCTATTTAAAAAGCGGTTTTCAAGATACTAACGCACTATACCTCGGCGGCCCTTCCGGTCCGCAGCACGTGATGAAGCAGGTGTATAACAGTTTGTAAATAAGTTGTCCTAGCGACATGTATCTTTATTGATGGCGCGGACACGCGCTAACGCATTACGAGAAATTAGGATGTGAAAGGGAAGAATGGTCTTAAGGTAAATTTGGCCACCGATATTGTTTGTATGTACCCACGTTGCTAAAAAAATACGACCATTCTCAGAGATGACCGATACTCTAAAGTCCAAATGCTTGTCGTTAAATCCAGCGATGAGTTCATAACGACTTTCAGACTCAACGGGAAACAACCCTACTTTATCTGTTGCTGCCGGGCCATCGCTTGAAAGGCCAAACGGTGTGGTCACTAGGTTTCTTATTTTGACTAGAAAACGTGCCCATGCTGGAAAGTCAGTGATGATCTCTGCGGCATGACGTGGTGATAGATCGGATTCAACAGAATAACAATCTATGAAGTCTGTTGGCTTCACTCGATCATTCAGGGCGCTTTGTAATGGAAGTTCAGTGATCGTTACTTTTTTCATCGTGGATATCACATCAATGTTTTATGTCTTGGATAGGTAATGAGCATACGTTAATTGAGCGTACAATACTCAATTAACGTTGGTTTACCACCTTACTCGGCGCTCGTGTCGTAAGCTCTTCTTAAGCCAAGTTTTTTTGTGCTAAGTTATTCTTATACAAGATGAAACTGACTTTTCATACCTTGTTCACGTAACGGAATAATGGCTTGGTAGGCTGCGCTCTTGTACCAATTCGTAGCACTTTCTTTGTCTGGAAACTGGATCACCGCTTTAGCTGGATGAGCAGCGTCGCCATGTAATACTTCTATTCCACCTTTGGCAATAAAATGACCATTAAACGGTTTGAGTGTTTCAGCCGCTAGTGCGCTGTATTCTGCGAGTTTGGTTTTATCAATAGGCGTTAGATCAACGATCACTAAGCTTGTCATTTTGTTGTTTCCTTGGTTGATTGAGTTGACATAGCTTAAAGTTGTATTGAATATTAAACAATAATCATAAAATTAACGGGTTGTTTAAATATATGAACAGTGTGAAGTTGGCCCCTCTCTTGTTGATTTTTGTTGAAGTGGCAAATAAGCGTTCTTTTACGGCGGCCGCTAAAAAATTAGGCATGAGTAAATCAGCCATTAGCCAACAAATAAAACGTTTAGAAGAATCCACCGGACAGCAGTTATTGATACGTAATACACGAGGGGTTGTATTGACCGCGGTGGGGGAAGCGTTACTCGCACGCAGTGAACTGTTGAGTGAACAACTCAGCATGACCTTAACGGAACTGAATAGCGCTAAAGAACAACCCAGTGGCGACTTTAAAGTATCTGTACCACCATTCCTTGAAGCAGGCATTGTGATTCCTGCATTAAAACAGCTTAGTTTAGAGTTTCCAGAACTGATCCCTGAAGTGGTTGTGACTGAGAAATGGCAAGATCTCATCGAGCATAATTTAGACGCCGCTATTTTTGGTGGTGATATAAAAGACTGTCATTATCGTGCGCTACCGGTAGGCGAGGTATCAGAAATATTCTGTGCTTCACCTCGTTATAGTAAACAGCATGGTGATATTAAAACGGTCGAGCAGTTATCTGAACACAAGTTTATCGCGACAGCTTGGCACCGCGATAAATTAGAATTATTCGATAATCAGCGACTGAATAGGCAGCTGGTTGTCGTGAAACACTGTGCGAAAGTGAACTCCCTTATCACAGGACGAGAGGCCGTTTTGAATGATATGGGAATCGCATTACTTCCAGAGTTCTTAGTACAGACGGATCTCACGGAAGAGCGACTGATTAGAGTGTTGCCTGAGGTTCGGGGGAGAGTCTGGCACTTTTATTTCTTACACCAATACAAAGGTGAAAAACCCATACATGTCACTCGTTTTTATCAGTTATATTGTCATTATTTTTCGAAAGCTGGCAGGTGACAAAGATAGTTATCGTCTGCTTCGGCGTAGACGGTAACCGTCATTAAAAACTCGATTTAAACCGAAAAAGACACTTAAAGCGTTCTCACATTTCGTTCTGTCAGTACAACATTGAAATCACTCAATGGTCTCAAGTCAAAACTCTGTTCCGTTAATATGGCGTTTTCTATTCGATCACAACGAAATATACGGAAGTCTTTACGTAATTTATCCCACGCTAAAATATACCAAGCAGGATAACTGAGGTACAAATAATGAGGCTCTATGTCTCGTGTTGTACTCACGTTGTGGAAGTCTTTGTAATCAATGGACACCGCTTTAGAAAACAAAAAAGCAGAGTACAACGGGCTTTGTGTTTCTATTTTTTGGGGCGCGGTTGTTTGAGCACTTAGTGTTTGAGCGCTGTTTTCCTTGAGGTTGTCATTGTACGACGCTAACACGTGAGGGGATGCCGATTCGCCGATATGAATGCGTTGTCGTAAGGTGCGTAGTTTGTCTTTTTGTTGAGCCGAGAACGACGCCATCAGCTTGTGTTTAATCGACGACAAGCTTGTCATGAAAAAATGTGAATTCATGCTCTCTGCAATGGCGAGGCTGAGCAACAAATCAATCACCTCTTGGTTTTCTAGGGTTAAACGTCCTACCCCCCAACTTCTGTGAAGTTGTATACCGCCACCACGGCCTTTGTCTGCATCAATAGGCAAACCACGCTCACGTAAGAGCGCAATGTCTCTAAAGAGGGTTCGGGTGCTAACACCTAACTCAGTGGAAAGACGTTGAACGGTCATCGCGCCTTCAGATTTCAAAATGGCGGTGAGTTGATCTAATCGATCAAGGTGTTTTTTGGTGTTTGCTCTGTTCATTTTTTTAATATGACACAAAATGTCACTTATATCGATACACTCTTTTTCCATTAAAGCTTCTACGATTAACGAAAACGGTTTATAGCAAATAAGGATAAAAGAGATGCAATCAATACAGATGAAAGAAGTAACGTGCGATGAAAGACAAATTTTAGGTTTGAGTGTTCGTACGAATAATGCCGCTGAAATGAAGGTGGAAACAGCTAAAATTGGGGCTCTGCACGGTGCGTTTCAGCAACAAGTCACCGTGAATTATGAGAATGGTGCACATCTTTTCGGCGTATATCATGATTATGAATCGGATCATACTGGTGATTATTCGGTATTACTCGGCTCAGAAGAAAGTGCGCTCACAATGACTAATACAGCAAACAAGGCCAGCTTAGGCACTGTAACGCTTAGCGCAGGTAAGTACTTAGTATTTTCAGGCGCGGGTGAAATGCCTCAAGTAGTGATCGATATTTGGGGTGAAATTTGGCGTTATTTTTCAGGTGAGTCACTACAAGGATTACCTAAGTATCAACGTGCGTTTACAACGGATTTTGAACGTTACACCAGCGCCAATAGCGTGGATGTGTACATCGCGATTCTATAATTTAGCTTAACAAAATAAGGGAAAAATCATGAGCCAGCTAACCAGTCCGACAGCCAGTTGTTTATGCCAAGGTGTGACCATTCATGCCACGAACATCGACCCTAAATTTACGGTTTGCCATTGTGGGTCTTGTCGAAAATGGGGTGGTGGGCCTTTGTTTATGTTGCACTGCGGCGCGGATGTGACTTTTGAAGGCGAGGACTTGATTAAAGAATACGACTCTTCGCCTTGGGCAACACGGGCTTTTTGCGTGGAATGCGGAACTCATTTATTCAGTCGGTTCAAAAAAGCCGGCGTCTACAATATTCCTGTTGGCTTGTTTCCAAAAACGGAACACCTAGAAATGAGCATGCAGTATTTTATTGATCTTAAGCCTGAGTATTATTGCTTCTCGAATGACACGCCAGCCATGACCGAAGCCGAGATAAAGGTTCACTTTGCGGCAGAGGTATAAAAGCAAAGACGTTTTAAACATTAAAACGTCTTTAATTAACCTCCTTTGTTAGGGGTATAAATCGCTTATTCTGTCTTCCACCAATGGCGCGTAATAGCTGGGTCGGTAATACTAAAAATCTGACCAAACTCTGGTGTACTCAAAACCACGTCACGGCGTTCAGATTCTGCAACCACACGATCAAATGGGTCATACCAAGTGTGGAACGCAAGATCAAATGTACCGTTATGAATCGGCATCATGGTCTTTCCTTTTAGGTCGATATGCGCTTGAACACTGTCTTCTGGCGTCATGTGAATATCGGCCCAATCATTGTCGTAAGCACCTGTTTCTATCATCGTCAGATCAAAGGGACCGTACTTGTCACCAATGTCTTTAAAGCCTGAAAAGTACCCTGAATCGCCACTAAAATAGACGCTGTATTGGGGGGCTTTGATCACCCAAGACCCCCACAAGGTCGAGTTGCCATCACTCATTCCACGGCCTGAAAAATGCTGAGTTGGAACGAACGCAACCAACGCTTGGGTTGTTTCCTGTTCCTGCCACCAATCAAACGTAGTGATTTTATCCGCTGCAACGCCCCATGAAATAAGGTCGCCATCTACGCCCGTTGGCACAAAAAACTGTTTTGTTTTGCTTAATAATATTTTGACACTGGCTTTATCCAGATGATCGTAGTGATTGTGAGAAATCAGTACTTTATCGATCGGTGGTAAATCTTCTAGGGTAATAGGTGGCTGGTGGAAACGCTTTGGTCCCGCGAAATTGAATGGCGAGGCGCGATCAGAAAACACCGGATCGATCAGCCAATATTCGCCATACACTTTTAGCAAAATAGAGGAATGACCAAGTTTTACTATATGCAGTGTGTCGTTGCTCAGTGCGTTTAAATCCGCTCGGCTAATGGATTGAACAGGAATGGCAATGTTGGGTGTGGTATTGATCTTTTTTTCGGTGAAAAAGCGCAGCCATAGCGCCGCTGTTTCAGAAAAAGACATGGGAATACGAGCCGCCGCGTTATGATATTTGTCATCTTGGTAATGATCAGACTCAATGCCCGCAACCGACGTTGGTTTAGCAACTAAATTCAAATTAATGACATAAATGGCAACGCCACACAGAACAAGAACAGCCAAAATCAATTTAATGACAAACATAAATAACTTTACCCTTTAGCGAAATAGCAAGTTGTCTATAATTTGGGCTAATACCTAAATTGCAATGTCTCCTTATTCATCGGTGAATTTCTTGAGTCTCTGTCTTAATTCACTCGACCGTAAAAAGTTTTGCTGGCCGCTTCGGAAAGTGCAATACCGGGTTGTGAGTTATAGGCAAGTACGGCCAACATACGAGTTGTATTACCTTGCGTTGGCGTGACTCGATGTATCGCATTTCGCCCACGAAATAACACCAGCGCACCCGGTTCGATCGCCAATTCTTTTACTTTTTTCTGCCCTGCAAGCACCTCGCTCACGCCGTCGTAATTCATTTCACCCGCGTCGGCGTTGCGCATGTTTTCAATGTATTCAAACACACCGCCAGATTCTGGCTTTTGAATTAACAAGGTAATAGCAAACGACGAGTTATCGAAATGCCAGCCGAGTTCTTGTCCTTTGCTGGCGTAGTGTAAATTGATAGACGAGAGATTATCGGCGTAGTTATAAAGCGCGTCTTCGTCCAATACACTCGCAAGAAACTCTCGAAACAAAGGCGCATCATAAAGCTGTCTCAGTGGCGATGTTGGGTCGATTTGGTCATCGATAATGCAGCCTTTGGATGAACTGATTTGTTTGTTTCTCGCGTGTTCAGCGTCGTAATCTGGGTCAACATTGGTTAAGTAAACGTTATGAGTCGATTGGGTAAACCAAGCGAGACTTTTCTTCGCTTCCCCTTCTTCTATGATGGCCTGAATGGTTTTTTCATTCAGAAAATTTGGCAAAACCAGTGCACCGTTTTCTGCCAGTGTCTTTTTACACTCGGCTCTAAAGTCATTGTTTTCAATAGGGTAGGCGGCTTTATTCATCAGATCTGATAATGACATTAGTGTTCCCCTTTGTTTTTTGATCTTTTAATCACGTTTAATAAGACATAGGATGAGGTTCAGACTAGTAAAGTTAGCCTTGTCGTTAAATCAATATTTTTTGTATTCATCATTAAGCATTTCTTAATGCTTAAAAAAGAAAAAATAATTTGGTTAAGTGTCATATTCCCTAACATTGAAAAAGCAGCTTGATACTATTATGTTGAAATTGCCCAATTTAAACAGCTTGATCACCTTTATCAATGCGGCACAAACCGGCAACTTTGCGAAAACCGCGAAGGCATTGTGCATAACGCCAGCCGCCGTCAGCCAACAAATAAAGCAGCTTGAATCGTATGTTGAGACATCGCTGTTTAACCGATCAAAACTGGGTGTAGAACTAACTCAGGCTGGTCATCAATATTTGTATTTTGCCAACCAAGCGATCGAAAGCCTGCAACGTGGACAAGCCAGTTTAGACCAATTAAAACCGCAATCTATTTTCACCTTACACACACTGCCATCGGTGGCGAGCTTGTGGCTAATGCCCAAAGTACTGCAAATAATGGAAAAGCACCCAGACCTAGAAATTCGTGTAGAAGCGAGTCATTCCACGGTGGATTTCAGCCTGAGCCGATGTGACGCGTCTATTAGCTTTGGTAAACAAGATACGTCCCTAAACCACGACTTACTTTTCCAAGACGACGTACACCTAGTTGCTAGCCCTTCTTTGATTAACGGAATAGCGCAGGGTGATTTAGATGCATTGCTTGAAAAACCAATGATTCATATTGACTGGGGAGACGACAACGCATTTCTACCCAACTGGCAAGACTGGCTAACCGCCGCGAGTTACCATAATCGACAACCCAACAAAGGTCCGCAATTTAACCTTTCCAGCATGGCCATCGACGCCGCCATACAAGGCAAAGGTCTACTACTCGGCCAAGGGTTATTCATCCAGAACGCATTGAGAACAGGACAACTCGTGTCACTCAGTGACATAACCTTGCCACTAAGAAAAGCCTACTACCTGACTTATCCAGATCGGACGAAAAATAAAGACGGAGCAATGGGACTGATAGAGTGGCTGAAGAGTGAAAGGGATTAAGTGTGCTGTAGCGTTTGCAAAAAGTAATTTGGACAGTGGTGAAATGGTTGATGAAGGTCTTATTGGTTGGCTTCGGGAATCATGTAGATATAACCAAATGGACTCATATTGCAGGGCGCATCAAGATAGAAAACACCTTGATGCTCGAAGAAAAACCATGCCCAATTTTCATAATCGGCTACTTTCATTTTTTGATGTTTAATGCCCTACTAAGAGCCAACTGTTATTTGTCCTTCTGAGTGACTTTTTATGTTTCACTTACTTAGAATTTTCTTTAAATCTTTGGGAATAGGCATTGGCTTCAATGGATTAACGTTGGATCCGCCTGTATTTCCCATAGGAACCCAAATTTTAGAAAACAATACGGAAGCTATTATTCTGGTTATTTGCCCAAATACTTCCCTAAAATTATGCTTCTTAAAACCAACTTTAAGCATCCACCAGTGGGATTTCGTATGAGGTATAATATAACTCTGACCAAGAATATGCGCTCGTTCTAAATGATGAAAAGCAGAATCAAGCTCATTTAACTCATAAGAACGAATAGCTTTATCCATTTCTAAACAGTAAGCATTTTTTAGTTTTTGTCGCATAATTTTATTCATCTAATTATTATTATTAAAGATCTTTAAATTATAAAATGCTTCATACTACACGTGCAAACATAACAGCTTAATAGTGCGCGTGCGCGTTTATACGCAGTGCGTTATTACTGGGCTAAAAATTATTATTCACCGATACTAAAAGACTTTCTATTTAGCTATCAGTGTTTAGTTTGCAAACCTTGATGTCGCCTTAAAAAACGACTTAAACAGTTCAGCTACCAATGCCTGATTACGGTCGTGCCTCCCTCATGCAGGCCTACGAAAACCGATGAAGTCACTTCGACGCAATCCTGATTGCGCGACCTTATGGAGTTTCAGAGTCAGTTAAAAGCATCCTTCCTTACAACAGATAAAAAAATCCATGCCTTACACTATAACGAGCGTAGGAAGCAATCATGTGCTTATGAAGAAAATCAGGCATTAAAGATCTTAAAGCGAATTTTTGGTTACTTTTTGGGCGCTAGCAAAAAGTTACACGCCCAGCAGGGCGGAATAAAGGCTGGGAATACAAAGCGTTTGAATGGAAATTAGAAGGCCGTAACTGAAGATTAATCTTTATTTTTTTCGGCACTGCCTCTGCCTTCTGAATATTGCGGCAAACCGTCTGTCACCGGATTCCAACAAGCAGAATAATGCATGAATATATGGGCATCGGGTCTGTTTGGTATATCTGAATCTAGAGTTCCAAGTGAAAACTCTACACACTCCCCGCTGTCGTTTGATGATATAAAGACAAGGCTTGAACCGCAGTTATCACAAAATAGTCTCTTGCTGCCATTGACGCCCAAATACTCTTTCAAGTTTTCTTTGCCCGATAGCCAATGAAAATTCTCTGCACGAGCTTCACCAAAGGTCGCGAACGCCGCGCCATGAAATTTTCGACACATTGTGCAGTGGCAGTGAGCCATTTTCTTTTCGATTTTATCAACAGAATATTTGACTGCACCGCAAAGACACGATCCCTTGTATGGTGGAAATACTTCAATTTCAATCATTTTAATGCTCCGCCGAATTTTTCTTATGAATAAGATTTTATTCTGTATGTAGTTCTAACAATAATGATTCAAACAAGAAATGAGCCACAGACCTGTTACATGCATTTATGTGTTTCTCGTCATCTAGATACACATACATCTTATTTACCCAGCGTAATTGTTCCTTTGTATAATTTGCCCATAAAAAGTCAGTTGTTTGACCGCGGGTTCTAGATGCACAAATAATTATATTACTGGATGGCACATCGTTGAGACCTAAATGCTCTTTTATGATTTCTGCATTATCTCCAGAGGTCACTATGCTAACTATTTTTTCCTTAATTTTGAAAGTAACAGAGAAATCTGATTCGCATTCAATACGTCCAGAGGTCAAAGTAGCCACCTTATCTAGCTTTTGAGCAAGGTAGCGTAATGTAGACGTTTTGCCTGTATTTTCCGCCCCATACAAGACGTATAACAACTGATTATTTTTCATTGCTTCTCTATTAATACGAAGGTTTGGCTCAGATCAAAAATAGAATTGTGGCAGTTTCTTCAATATAATGAGTGGGCGAAAGTGTCACTTTCTATCGCAGTGCAATTTGCCCGCTTTGCCCCAATGCTCATCATCGAAGTTTTGGAAAAATACTGTAATGGCTTCAGGTGGTAATTCATAGGCTTCTTCAAATGCTTCAGTAATTCGTTGAATCAATAATTGTTTTTGCTCTTTGCTACGACCTGGAGATTGTTGGATAGTTACTATTGGCATGAACTTGCTCCTTTTAGATAGTAGTAAACATTGACCTAATATAATGGGTGAGTGATTTTTCGTTATAACCACGCTGCTGTGACCGACTAAATAATAGTCATTGATACTAAAAGACTTTCTATTTAGCTACCAGTGTTTAGTTTGCAAACCTTGATGTCGCCCTAAAGGACGGCTTACACAGCTCAGCTACCAATGCCTGATTACGGTCGCGCCTCCCTCATGCAGGCCTACGAAAACCGATGAAGTCACTTCGACGCAATCCTGATTGCGCGACCTTATGGAGTTTCAGAGTCAGTTAAAAATATCCTTTCTCACAACAGCGAAAACAATTTATGCCTTACGATATAACGAGCGTAGGAAGCAACCATGCGCTTATGAAGAAAATCAGGCATTAAAGATCTTAAAGCGATTTTTTGGTTACTTTTTGGGCGCTAGCAAAAAGTTACACGCCCAGCAGGGCGGAATAAAGGTTGGGATTACAAAGAGTTTGAATGGAACCTAAATTCCGCGTTGGACTAAAGGGCTACTTACCTTAGGAAATGAAAGCTTCGCTTTCAACGGCGGATCACGGTCGTACCTCCCTCATCGCGCCCTACGAAAGAGCAGCATCACCGAAGAAGTTAGTTCGACGCGACGAAGTTGCGCGATCCTATGGAGTTTCAGAGTCAGTTTAAAATACCCTTCCTCACAATAGCAAAAACCATCTATGCCTTACGATACAAGGAGCGTAGGAAGCAATCATGTGCCTATGAAGAAAATCAGGCATTAAAGATCTTAAAGCGAATTGTTGGTAACTTTTTGGGCGCTAGCAAAAAGTTACACGCCCAGCAGGGCGGAATAAAGGTCGGGAATACAAAGCGTTTGAATGGAACCAAAGAGCAACCCCTCCCTAACCCTCCCCTTGAAGAAAGGGGAGGGAACAAAGCTGCGTATACGTCAAATGACGTATCCCCCTAAGTCATTTCGCGCATACCTTTCCAGCAGTGGTTTTTTAATACTGGCTCTACAGATTTGAGGTGTTCACACCTCGTCTAAAAAACCAAAAATATTATAAATCACAATAGGACGGCTCCAACTATGAAAATCAAAACGCTTACTTCTGCGATTGTGCTCTCTGGTGCAACGCTTATTGCACTTCCGGCATTGGCAGCAGAAACCATCAAGGTCGGTGTGTTGCACTCTTTGTCTGGCACCATGGCGATTTCCGAAACGACGCTGAAAGACACTGTCTTGATGATGGTTGATGATCAAAACAAAAAGGGCGGTTTGCTTGGCAAGAAGCTAGAAGCTGTTGTGGTTGACCCTGCGTCTAATTGGCCTTTGTTTGCTGAAAAAGGTCGTGAGCTTTTGACCAAAGAAAAAGTGGATGTGATTTTCGGTAGCTGGACGTCGGTTTCTCGTAAATCGGTTTTGCCTGTATTGGAAGAGTTGAACGGTTTGATGTTCTACCCAGTGCAATACGAAGGGGAAGAGTCGTCTAAAAACGTGTTCTACACAGGCGCGGCGCCAAACCAACAAGCCATTCCTGCGGTGGATTACTTGATGAACGATCTAGGCGTAGAGCGTTTTGTTCTCGCCGGAACCGATTATGTTTACCCGCGTACCACCAACAAAATTCTTGAAGCCTATCTAAAAGCCAAAGGCGTTGCCGCTAAAGACATCATGATCAATTACACGCCGTTCGGTCATTCTGATTGGCAGTCGATTGTTTCTGATGTGAAAAAATTCGGCAGCGAAGGTATGAAAACTGCGGTGGTTTCCACCATCAACGGTGACGCCAACATTCCTTTCTACAAAGAATTGGGTAACCAAGGTATTTCAGCAGAAGACATTCCTGTGGTGGCGTTCTCTGTGGGTGAAGAAGAGCTTTCTGGTTTAGACACTAAGCCGTTGGTTGGTCATTTGGCCGCTTGGAACTATTTCCAAAGCGTTGAAACACCTGAAAACGAAGCCTTCATTAAAGCGTGGAAAGCGTATACCAAGAATCCAAAACGTGTAACGAACGACCCGATGGAAGCGACTTACATCGGTTTCAAAATGTGGGCGAACGCGGTGACTCAAGCGGGTACAACGGACGTTGATGCGGTTGAGCAAGCGATGATCGGTCAGAAAACCCCCAACCTAACGGGCGGCATGGCGGTGATGAACAAAAACCATCATTTGAGCAAGCCGGTTCTGATTGGCGAGATTCAAGACAACGGTCAATTTGAAGTGGTTTGGGAAACTGACGGTGTGGTTGCCGGTGATGCTTGGTCTGATTTTCTACCCGGTTCGAAAGATCTGATCTCAGATTGGACAGCGCCGATCAAGTGCGGTAACTACAACACGAAAACCAAAACTTGTTCAGGCCAAAACTATTAATTTGACCTGTTCCCAGGGTTAATGTTGGCTCTCTGTCTGGCTGGAAAATGGTCTGGTCAGAGAGCCTTTTTTACCCTGTTTGTTTTTCAATCCATTCTTTTAAGCGCTTTGCTCAACAAGCCTTATCGCAATAAACCTATCGATACACGGAGTATGACCTTGAGACGTATCACCTTGAGACGTATTACCTTGAGACATTGCATGGCACTGTGTTGCTGTCTTTTTGGGCTCTTTTCCCTTCCTAGTTTTGCCGTGGAATCCACGTCTCTTGATCCTTTGTTAGCCGACTTGGCCGAGGCGAAAATCAGTAAAATGGTGCCTATTTTAGACAAAATAGAAAAAGCCTCCGACGAAACCGTATTGCCGCTTTTTCGCACCTTATTAAACGGCAATTTGTATTATATTAAATCGACTAAGCAGGTCGTTGGGCAGTTCGATGCAAACGGCGACACCTTTTATAAAGACGTTTTTACGGGGCAAGCCAATCCTACGCTGACCAAACGAGACGTCAAAAAAATCCGTGTGAACAACACATTGCGCGGCTACTTACGCAACGCTATTGCGCGCATTCAATTAACGTCTAAAAATCCCAGCGTACGCGAAAGCGCTGTACGTGAGCTGTTGTCTAAATTAGACGACGATACGATCGGCATTTTAGAACGCCTTTATCCGAACGAGACCAACAAAAAAGTCAAACACGCCATGGGCTTAGCGTTGGCAATGAATACTGCGTCGCAAACGAAATTGGCGGTTTCGAATCGCATTGCGGCCATCGATACCTTGGCAGACAGCTTAGAAAACGACGTTCGAAACCTCTTAACCACACTCTCTAATGACGAAAATCCAGCCATTCAAAGCGCATCGAATGCGGCTTTAGACACTATCGCACAAAGAGCCAATCGCTTTGCCTTTGTCGATCAGTTGTTCTTTGGGTTGAGCTTGGGTTCTGTGCTCTTGTTAGCGTCGATTGGTTTGGCGATTACCTTTGGTGTCATGGGCGTGATCAACATGGCCCACGGCGAGATGATTATGCTTGGCGCTTACACGACGTATGTTGTGCAGCTGATCATGCCGAACTACATCGATTATTCGATTTGGGTGGCGATTCCAGCGGCATTTTTGGTGTCTGGTTTGATGGGTGTGTTGATCGAACGTTTGGTGATTCGTCATTTGCATGGTCGACCATTGGAAACGCTGTTGGCTACGTTCGGTATCAGTTTGATCTTGCAGCAGCTAGTACGAACCATTTTTTCCCCGCTTAACCGTCAAGTATCAACACCGAGCTGGATGAGCGGTTCTTGGGAAATAAACCCAGTGTTGTCACTGACGTTAAACCGTTTGTACATCTTGGCGTTTGCTTTGTTTGTCTTTATGGCTTTAGTGATTATTTTGAAAAAAACCTCTCTTGGCTTAAACGTTCGAGCTGTCTCGCAAAACCGCAACATGGCCAAAGCCATGGGCGTGAAAACCAACTGGGTCGATGCGATGACCTTCGGTTTGGGTTCTGGTATCGCGGGTATTGCCGGTGTGGCGTTAAGCCAATTAACCAACGTGGGACCGAACTTGGGTCAGGCTTACATTATCGACTCTTTCATGGTCGTGGTGTTTGGCGGCGTGGGTAACCTATTGGGAACATTAGTGGCGGCCTTTACGCTGGGTATCGCGACGAAGTTCTTAGAACCAACCACGGGGGCAGTACTCGCGGCCATTATTGTATTGGTGTTTATTATTCTCTTTATTCAAAAACGTCCTAAAGGACTCTTTCCACAAAAAGGGAGGGCGGCAGAATGACTCGTCTTATGAAGTATTTTTCGGAAGGGCGCACGTCTGGCAAGCACACGCTGCCATTTGTGGTGATCTTATTGGGCGTGACGATACTCGCGTCGGCAGCGAATTTGTTTTTACCTGCAGACTCCGCGCTGTACGTCAGCACTTACACCATCACTTTATTGGGTAAATATTTATGCTACGCCATGTTGGCGCTGGCGGTGGATATTATTTGGGGCTATTGCGGCATATTGAGTTTGGGTCACGGGGCATTTTTCGCCTTAGGCGGTTACGCGATGGGCATGTATTTAATGCGTCAAATAGGTGACCGTGGCGTATACGGAAATCCATTGTTACCTGACTTTATGGTGTTTTTGGATTGGAAAGAATTGCCGTGGTTTTGGCTTGGAATGGATCACTTTTGGTTCGCCATGTTGATGGCGGTTGTCGTACCAGGGTTATTGGCCTTTGTGTTTGGTTGGTTGGCGTTTCGTTCCCGCGTGACAGGCGTTTACCTTTCTATTATGACGCAAGCCTTAACCTACGCTTTGTTGCTGGCGTTTTTCCGCAACGAAATGGGCTTTGGCGGCAACAATGGTTTGACCGATTTTAAAGAAATCCTTGGTTTTAGTTTGCAAGCCGATAGCACGCGGGTTGGTTTGTTTCTGATTACCGCGATCTTGCTGGCAGTAATCTTTGTCGTGAGTCAGAAAATTTTATCGTCTCGTCTGGGCAAAGTGGTGTTGGCGATTCGTGACTCGGAATCTCGCTCGCGCTTTATCGGCTACCGAACTGACCGTTATAAGGTGTGGTTGTTTGTGTATTCCGCCGTGATTGCAGGTATTGCGGGAGCCTTGTATGTACCACAAGTTGGCATTATTAACCCAGGCGAATTTTCACCGATCAACTCTATCGAGATGGTGATTTGGGTCGCCGTGGGTGGTCGTGGCACCTTGATTGGCGCGGTGATCGGCGCCTTGTTGGTGAACTACGCGAAAACTCGTTTCACGGCGATTATGCCAGACGCTTGGTTGTTCGCCTTGGGCGCGATGTTTGTTCTGGTCACCTTGTATTTACCAAAAGGTTTGATGGGGCTCTACGGACAACTTATGTCAAAACGTCGTACTGCTAATAATTCAAACAATACTGAGGAGTCGCAAGCATGAGCACTTTAGCTTCTAACTCATTAGCTTTTAATACCTTAGACAATACTCGTGAATTCTTTCGTCGCGATCAGGTATGGCCATTTTTGGCACCAGAGCAAGCTGCCGTCAATGTCGACAATAAGATGATTCTCTACGTGGAAGATTTGAACCTGAGCTTCGACGGCTTTAAGGCGCTAAACAACCTTAACCTTTATATCAACGACGGTGAATTGCGTTGTTTGATTGGCGCCAATGGCGCAGGTAAAACCACTTTGATGGACGTTATTACCGGCAAAACTCAGTGCGATTCAGGTACGGTTTTCTTTGGGCAAAATCACAATTTATTGAACAAAGACGAAGCCGAAATTGCTCAGCTTGGTATCGGCCGTAAATTCCAAAAGCCCACGGTATTTGAAGAGCAAACCGTGTTCGACAATTTGGAGCTGTCGCTGAAAACCGACAAGCGTGTATTGCCGACTTTATTCTCGCGACTAACACCAACGCAAATTGACCGAATTGACGACGTACTAAAAACCATCGGCTTAGCAAAGCATAGATTCATGTTGGCGGGCGCCTTGTCTCATGGTCAAAAACAATGGTTAGAAATTGGCATGTTGCTGGTGGCTGAGCCAAGACTTTTGTTAATCGATGAACCCGTGGCGGGCATGACAGCGCAAGAAACCGAACGCACGGCGGAATTACTGACGTCTTTAGCAGGCGAACGCACGGTGATTGTGGTCGAACACGATATGGAGTTTGTGCGCAGCATTGCGCGCACCGTGACGGTTTTGCATCAGGGTTCTGTGTTGGCCGAAGGCACCATGGACCAGATTCAAAGCAATAAAGACGTGATTGAAGTGTACCTTGGAGAAGAAGCGGCGGGAGAAGAAATAGCATGATTTCAATTAACAATGTCGATCAGCTCTATGGTGGAACACAGATTCTTTGGGGTTTGGATTTAGAGATAGAAACCGGTTCGATAACCTGCATCATGGGTCGTAATGGTGTGGGTAAAACCACCTTATTGAAAGCCATCATGGGCTTGCTGCCAATCAAAAATGGCGAGATCACTATGGAAGGCGCCGCGTTAAATAAGCAAAGCGCAGAAAAGCGCGCTTATTTAGGCATTGGTTACGTTCCTCAAGGGCGCGATATTTTCCCTATGTTAACGGTTGAAGAAAACCTGCGCATTGGTTTACCGGTTCGTGGCAAGCGCATGAAAGACAGTCCGAAAGGTTCTCCAAAAGAAATCCCAGAAAAAATCTTTGAACTCTTTCCTGTATTAAAAGACATGCTACATCGTCGTGGTGGCGATTTGTCCGGCGGACAGCAACAGCAACTGGCGATTGGTCGTGCCTTGGTTTTGGAGCCCAGCGTGTTGATTTTGGACGAGCCAAACGAAGGTATCCAGCCCAACATTGTTAAACAAATTGGCGATGTCATTCTAAAGCTCAATAAAGAAGAAGGCCTCACCGTTATCTTGGTGGAGCAAAAATTGGGCTTTGCACGTCGTGTCGGTAAGGAATTTCGTCTGATGGAAAAGGGACGCATTGTGGCGGCGGACAAAATGGAAAATCTTAACGATACTTTGATTAAGCAGTATTTGGCGGTCTAGTTTTTGCATTGAATGGTGATTAGCCGCCACGCGAAAGACGCTTATAGGGCATTAATGAATAATAAACATAACCTTGCTTTGGCAGACAATATCTCTCTACAACCCGTGCCACCGGTGGAAGCGCCAGCGTCCGAGTGGCATGCGTTTCTGACCTTGGGCTTTTGTCAAACAACTCGCGGTACCGTATTGAAAACCTGTGATCACAAAGGGCCTTTGTATGTGCAAAAGCCTTTTTATCCTGAAGGTCGAGACACGGCGCACGTCTATTTATTGCATCCACCGGGTGGCTTGGTATCGGGTGATCGCCTCACGATTACCGCAAATCTAGCTGAAAACACACAGGTTTTAATCACAACTCCGGGCGCTGGTCGTGTTTATCGTGCCCGGAAAGATAAAACCCTGCAACATCAAGTGACGCAATTAAACGTCGCTAAAAATAGCCTGATGGAATGGTTACCACAAGAAACCATTCTTTACCCTAACGCCCATACTCGCCTTGAAAACTGCATTGATCTGGCTGACAACGCCAAGTTCATCGGTTGGGAAATTACTTGCTTTGGCTTGCCAGCGAACAAAGAAGATTTTGGCAAAGGCCACGCAGAGCAAGGCTTTCAAATACGTCAAAACGGTCGTCTTAAAGTCCGTGAACGTTTGGTGATTGATGATAACAGCCGAGCTATTTTTTCAGCTAAAGCAGGACTCGATGGCAAACCGATTAATGGCTTGATGATTGCGGGGCCGTTTGAATCGACGGAACCTTCTCATTCAGTCAATCACGACGAATTAATCGACAAGCTGCGCCAGCACTGTACCCAGCATGGGTCATTAAGTGGCGTAAGCATGGTAGGCGAGTACATCTTAGTTCGCAGCCTTCATGATGATTCGGAACAAGTGAAACAGCTATTTATCCAGTGCTGGCGAGATATTCGTCCAGCATTAATGAGCAAAGAATCCAATGAACCGAGAATTTGGTCGACCTAAAAAGGTGCGACTGCTCTTTTTTGGTTCAACAAAAACAAACATAAAGCTAAATAACGGAGCATAAAAATGGAACTCCTCCCAAGAGAAAAAGACAAGCTTCTGGTATTTACCGCTGCCTTGCTTGCCGAGCGTCGCTTGAATCGTGGCCTTAAATTGAATTACCCCGAAGCCATGGCGTTCATCACCATGGAGATTATCGAAGGCGCTCGCGATGGCAAAACCGTGGCGGAATTAATGGCATACGGCAAAACGGTATTAAGCGCGGAACAAGTGATGGACGGTGTGGTGGAGTTGATCCACGAAGTGCAGGTGGAAGCGACGTTCCCAGATGGTACTAAGTTAGTCACCGTCCACAACCCAATTAATTAATGACTACTCGTTACGTCATTAAAGGTCTTTGTTAGGAAAGGAGAAATCCCATGATTCCAGGTGAAATTCAGGTAGCCGCTGGCGCTATTGAACTCAATGTGGGTCGCAAGACGGTGAAAATTCGTGTCGAAAATACCGGCGATCGCCCTGTGCAAATTGGCTCCCATTATCATTTCTACGAGGTGAATCCCGCTTTGTCTTTTGATCGCGACGTGAGTAAAGGTTTTCGCTTGAACATTGCCTCTGGCACGGCGGTGCGCTTTGAACCCGGCCAAGGCCGCGAAGTGGAACTAGTCGAATACGCTGGTACGAAAACCATTTATGGCTTTCGTGGTGACGTCATGGGCAAACTGGAAGGAGCAGAATAATGGCGACGATGGATAGACAAAGTTATGCGCAAATGTTCGGCCCAACCACGGGCGACCGCGTGCGTTTAGGCGATACCGATATCTGGATTCAGGTGGAAAAAGATTTCACCGTGTATGGCGACGAAGTGAAATTCGGCGGCGGCAAGGTGATCCGCGACGGCATGGGACAAAGCCAAGTGACCAATGACATAGCTGTGGACTTGGTGATCACCAATGCTTTGGTGCTGGATCATTGGGGCATTGTGAAAGCGGATGTTGGCATCAAAGAAGGCCGTATTTTCAAAGTCGGTAAAGCGGGCAATCCAGACGTGCAAGACAATGTAGACATAGTGATTGGGCCGGGCACTGAAGTCATCGCTGGCGAAGGTTCTATCCTAACCGCGGGTGGCATCGACGCGCACATTCACTTTATTTGCCCACAACAAATTGAAGAAGCCTTAACCTCTGGCGTCACTACTATGATTGGCGGCGGAACGGGACCAGCGACGGGAACCAAAGCAACCACTTGTACGCCGGGTCCTTGGTATCTTGGCAAGATGTTACAAGCCACCGACAGCATGCCGATGAACTTGGGCTTTTTGGGTAAAGGCAACGCCAGTCTGCCAGAAGCGTTAGAAGAGCAACTCGAAGCCGGCGCTTGTGGTTTAAAACTGCACGAAGATTGGGGCACCACGCCCGCGTCGATTGATTGTTGTTTGAGTGTGGCGGAAAAATACGACGTGCAAGTGGCGATTCACACTGACACGTTAAACGAATCGGGTTTTGTTGATAGCACGCTGGATGCGTTTAAAGATCGTGTCATTCACACCTATCACACGGAAGGCGCGGGCGGCGGTCACGCGCCAGACATTATCCAAGCCTGTTCGAATCCTAATGTCTTACCATCGTCGACCAATCCAACGCGTCCTTATACTCGCAACACGGTAGACGAACATTTGGACATGTTGATGGTGTGTCACCATTTGGACAGCAATATTCCAGAAGACGTGGCGTTTGCCGATTCGCGGATTCGAAAAGAAACCATCGCGGCGGAAGACATTCTTCACGATCGTGGCGCGTTTAGTATGATCTCGTCCGATTCCCAAGCCATGGGCCGAGTGGGTGAAGTCGTGACTCGTACATGGCAAACGGCTCACAAGATGAAGCAGCAGTTTGGTTTATTGGCTGAAGACAAAGCGCTCGGTGCAGACAACTTTCGCGCCCGTCGCTACATTGCCAAATACACCATTAACCCAGCGATTGCTCATGGTATTAGTCACGAAGTCGGTTCGATTGAACCGGGTAAATTGGCCGATTTAGTCTTGTGGAAACCAGCGTTTTTCGCGGTAAAACCTTCAATGATCATCAAGGGCGGCATGATTGCCAGCGCGCCAATGGGCGACCCAAATGCGTCGATTCCAACACCGCAGCCCGTGCATTATCGCCCTATGTTTGGCTCTTTTGGCAAAGCCGCAGCGGCCACGTCGGTGACCTTTGTTTCTAAAGCCGCGCTGAATAATGGTTTGAAAGAATCCCTTGGTTTGGATCGGACGTTGGTGGCTTGTAAAAACACCCGCAATATTTCCAAACTCGACATGATTCACAACGATTGGCTGCCAAACATTACCGTTGACCCGCAAACCTATGAAGTGCGCGCCGATGGCGAATTGTTAACCTGCGAGCCAGCGGAGACTTTACCTCTCGCGCAACTCTACACTCTTTTTTAGGTACTTTTTTTAGGTACTTTTTTTAGGTACTTTTTTTAGGTACTCCTCTTTAGGTACGGTTTTAGGAAAATACGATGCTAGATATTTATGAACGATTAGGCACTCATTGCCACGATACTGTTTACACCACAGTAACGCTGACGCACGAACAGCGTGATCGCGGTCGCCTTAAATTGATCGGTGACAACAGCGAAGACGTGCGTGTTTTTCTGGAGCGTGGAAAGCCACTCTTGGTTGGCGAATTTCTCAAAACTGAGTGCGGCAAGATTGTTCAAGTGAATGGCGCGGTGGAAGACGTGGCGCACGCCAGTTGTGAAGACTGGGAAGCCTTTTCCAAAGCCTGTTATCACTTAGGTAATCGTCACACCAAAATTCAAGTCGGCGAGCGCTGGTTACGCATTAAACCAGATCATGTTTTAGAAGACATGCTGCACATGTTGGGCTTGATCGTTAGCCATGAAGAAGCGGTGTTTGTGCCAGAGTCTGGAGCCTATAGTTCTGGAGGCAATAGTCATGGTCATAGTCACCACTGAGGCGAGCTTATTGCGCTTGTTGCAACTTAGTAGCGTGAGTTTACCTGTTGGCGGTTATGCGTTTTCGCAAGGCATGGAATACGCCATCGACCTAGGTTGGGTAAAGAATAAAGCCAATGTATCGGATTGGGTTGGGTTGCAAATTCAGCAGTCGGTCGCGCGAGTGGATTTGCCCGTTTTGCGTTTGTGTATGGACGCTGCCCAACAAGAAAACACCGTGCGTTTATTGGAACTTAACGATTTGGCGTTGGCTTGTCGGGAAACGAAAGAATTACGCCTGAACGATACCGCGATGGGCGAAGCCTTATCTCGATTAATGCGAAGTTTAGAAATAGACACGCCGTTTGAACGCTCAGAAGACATCAGTTTTGTCACCTTGTTTGCGATTGCTGCACATCATTGGAAGATGGATTTTGACCTTGCGGCGCTTGGTTTTACTTGGTCTTGGCTTGAAAACCAAATTGCCGCCGCGACCAAACTGGTGCCGCTGGGGCAAACGCAAGCGCAAGCACTGCTTGGCGAATTACAGGGCGACATTCAGCAAGCCATCGCGTTGTCACTCACTATTGAAGAAGACCGTATCGGCGCGGGTTTGCCCACTATTGCCATAGCCAGCGCACAGCATGAAACACAATATTCGCGGCTGTTTCGGTCTTAGATAAAGTGGCGCTTACTTGTAAAAAATGGTGACGGTTAAAGATAAACGGCACATTACGCTTCGCTAATGATGCCCTACGAGGCTTTAACGACAGCTTCCTTCGCGGGAATAACCATAAGATTTCTAATGTATTTTTAAAAGGAACCCAGTATGAAAAAACAAACGTTACGAATTGGCGTGGGTGGTCCGGTTGGATCGGGTAAAACGGCTTTGCTGCGTTCTTTATGCAGCGCGATGCGCGACTATTACAACATCGCTGTGGTGACCAATGACATTTACACCCAAGAAGACGCGAAGTTTTTGACGGAACACGAAGCGTTAGACGCCGACCGTATTGTGGGTGTCGAAACGGGCGGTTGTCCGCATACAGCGATTCGTGAAGACGCGTCGATGAATTTGGCGGCCATTGACCAGTTATTAGCACGTCACGGTGAGTTGGATGTGGTGTTCGTGGAAAGCGGCGGAGATAACCTGAGCGCGACGTTTAGCCCTGAGTTGTCTGACTTTACGATCTATGTGATCGACGTGTCGGCAGGTGATAAAATTCCTCGTAAAGGCGGTCCGGGCATTACCAAATCGGATTTACTAATCATCAACAAAACCGATTTGGCGCCGTTAGTTGGCGCGTCATTAGAAGTGATGGACCGTGATGCGAAAATGATGCGTGGCGATCGTCCGTTTATCTTTTCGAACCTCAAAAAAGCGCAAGGTTTGGATGAGATTATTCGGATCATTGTGTCGGAAGGCATGTTGGAAGCGAAACCATTGCCTGCTGCGAAAGCGGTTGTTTAATCAAAGAGTAAGGTGAAAGTATGCGTTTATCTATAGCAAAAATATTTTTATTGGTATCTGGCGCGACACTTGCGCACACGAGTGACGAACACTCGTCCAGTTTTATGGCGGGTTTTGATCACCCAATCGGCGGCTTTGATCATCTTTTAGCAATGCTGGCGATTGGTTTGTGGGCGGCCAGTTTGGGCGGTCGAGCTTTGTGGGCGATTCCTACCGCGTTTGTTCTCACCATGTTGACTGGTGGCGGGTTAGCTGTGGCGGGTTTGAGTGTGCCGTTTGTTGAGCAAGGGATTCTATTGTCGGTGATTGTATTAGGTGCTTTGGTTTTGTTTGCTAAACGTCTGCCAGTGGCGGTGTGTGTGGCGGTTGCCGCGAGCTTTGCACTATTTCATGGTGCGGCGCATGGTATGGAAATGCCATTAAACGCCAATGGTCTGCAATACGCGCTTGGCTTTGCGTTGGCAACGGCTGGCCTGCATGTGGTTGGGCTTGGCTTTGGTCAGTGGATGGCGAAAATGAGCGCACCTTTAATGACGCGCATCAGTGGTTCTGTGATTGCCATCGCCGGTTTGGTACTGGCTTTTGCGTAATCGCGAGATGTTATGAAGGCGACACAAAAGATCTTTAAAGTGCGACGTCACTATAACAAGTGGGTCGCCGACCAAACCATGGAGGATTACGCACTACGCTATACCTCTAAACAAGGTCATACCATGAGCATCGACCGTGTCGGTCATACGGCGCTCGGTGCGACGGCGTTTTTGGCACTGGAAGGCTTGGCCGCAGTGATCACACTTGCCTATGGTTTTACCAATGCGGTGGCCGCAATTCTCACCGTGCTGGCGTTGTTTTTCGTGACTGGGTTTCCTATTGCGTATTATTCGGCGAAGCACGGTTTGGACATCGATTTGCTGACACGTGGTGCGGGTTTTGGTTATCTTGGATCGACTATTACCTCGCTGATTTACGCGATGTTCACTTTTATATTTTTTGCGATTGAAGCGGCTATTTTAGCCTCGGCACTGGAAGTTTTGTTAGGCATTCCTTTGCAGATTGGCTATGCCTTGTCGGCTTTGTTTGTGATTCCCATTGTAACGCACGGTATCCGTGCCATCAGTCGTTTTCAAAATGGCACTCAGTGGATTTGGCTGACCTTGCAAATTGCGGCGATTGGCGTGGTGGTGACGCAGGAGTATCAAAACTTCGAAGGTTGGACGCAATACACGCCAGTGAGTTTACCGCAAAGTGCGCATTTTGATTGGATACTGTTTGGTTCGGCCGCGTCGGTGTTGTTTGCTTTAATGGCGCAGATCGGCGAGCAAGTCGATTACCTACGTTTTTTCCCGAAAAAGACCAAGAAAAACCGCAAACGCTGGTGGTTTTGGTTGATATTAGCCGGTCCTGGTTGGGTGTTTATCGGTGCGATTAAAATGCTGCTAGGCTCGTTCTTGGCTTATTTGGCCATATCCGATGGTGCGACCACAATACAAGCCACCGACCCAACGTATTTGTATCAGCGTATCTTTTTCTTTTTGACCACCTCACCGACAACGGCGTTAATTCTGGCCGCTGTGTTTGTGTTTATTTGCCAGATGAAAATCAATTTAACCAACGCGTATGCCGGTTCGATTGCGTGGTCGAATTTTTTCTCGCGCTTAACCCATTCCCATCCGGGTCGCGTGGTGTGGTTGGTGTTCAACGTTACCATTGCATTGTTGCTGATGGAGTTAGGAATTTACCAAGCGCTCGGCGCGATTTTAGGCGTGTTTGCGATTGCCGCTGTGAGTTGGTTAGGCAGTTTATCGGCGGATTTGTTAATCAACAAACCGCTTGGGTTGAGTCCGAATTATGTCGAATTCAAGCGTGCGCATTTGTACGACATTAATCCCGTTGGCACAGGGTCAATGCTGATCGCGACCACTTTGGGGTTGGTGAGTTATTTGGGCGTGTTCGGTGAAGAAGCCAAAAGTCTTTGTCACTTTATTTCGCTCGGCACCTGTTTTATTTTTGTTCCCTTGATTGCTTGGTTAACCAAGGGTAAATATTACCTTGCCCGTCAAAGCCCAGAACTGATTTCGATGATCGAACTGGCGCAGCAACGAAATCCTAAATACGTCACCTTGACCTGTGGGATTTGTGAAAACGCCTTTGAAACGGAAGACATGAGTTTTTGCTCGGCCTACATGCAGCCTATTTGTTCCTTGTGCTGTTCTTTGGATGTGCGCTGTTTGGACAGCTGTAAGCCGCAAGCGAGCATTGCTCAGCAAAGTGATTATTTCTTTAAGCTGTTTTTACCGACGCGTTTGGTCACAGCATTGAAGTCACGCTTTGGGCGGTTTTTATCGCTTTTGACGGTCATTAACATTATCAACGCCGCTTTGATGATGCTGATTTATCGTCAAATGGCGCCGAACTCTGTAGATGAAGAAATCTTGCTACAAGACACTATGTTTGCGCTGTTTTTTACCTTGCTGATTGTGTCTGGTGTTTTGTCTTGGTTGTTTTTGTTGGCGCACGAAAGCCGAGTGGTGGCACAAAAAGAGTCCAATCGACAAACTCGAAAATTGATCCGTGAAGTGGACGCCCATCAAGAAACAGACAGAGCATTGCAGAGTGCAAAAGAACAAGCCGAGCGCGCAAATGAAGCGAAAAGTCGCTATCTAACGGGAATTAGCCATGAATTACGCACGCCGCTGCAATCGATTATTGGCTACGCTCAGCTATTGTCTGAGAAACAAAATACACCGTCAGGGCATCAAAACGGTTTGGACATCATTCATCGCAGCGGTTTGTATCTGGCGGATTTGATTGAAGGTCTGTTGGATATTTCAAAGATCGAAGCAGGGCGCTTTGATTTGTATCGCAATACGGTGGATTTACCGAAATTGATCGATCAGCTAAACAGCATGTTTGCCATGCAAGCACGCGACAAAGGGATTCAATTACAGACAAAAATTCTCGCGCCTTTACCTCAACATGTGGTGACGGACGAAAAACGATTACGGCAAATATTGATCAATTTGCTGTCAAATGCGGTGAAGTACACCCCAAAAGGTTCGGTCTTGTTCGAAGTGAATTATCGCAACCAAGTCGCGGAATTTGTCATTCGAGATACCGGATTGGGCATTAAAGAAGGGCATTTGCAGCGTATTTTTGACCCATTCGAACGTGTACGAGACATCAGCACAGGGAATTTACCCGGCACAGGATTGGGCTTGACGATTGTGAAGTTACTGACTGAAGTCATGGGCGGCGATTTACAGGCTCGATCAGTGGTCGGCGAAGGCAGTGAGTTCCGCGTTAGCCTTATGTTGCCTTGGGTGAGCCAAGGTGATTCGTCTGCTTATGAATACAAGCGCATTGTGAGTTACCGAGGTTATCAGCGTACCTTGATGGTGGTGGACGATGACCCCGTCGTGCGAGGTTTGTTGTCGGACATTTTGGTGCCGCTTGGCTTTAATGTGTTGGAAGCTTCAGACGCAGAAGTCTGTTTAGACGAATTGGAATCTTGCTCGCCTGATTTGTTCGTTCTGGATGTATCTATGCCCGGAATGGACGGTTTGACGCTGGCGAAATTACTGCGAGATCGCGGTTATAGCACGCCTATTATAATGCTGTCTGCGGACGCACAAGAAAACCAGCGCAAGCCAGACGAGCAAGCGGCGTTTAATCAGTATTTGGTAAAGCCTGTGAATAACAGTGCGTTGTTGGATGCGATAAAGCATTGGTTGGTGTTGGATTGGGAATATCAAGAAACTGAGTTGGATGAGCTTGAACCGTTGCCGCTTTCTCTGGATTCGCCCCGCGATGAACAAAATGAACATTCTGAACCCACGATGATTCCCGATCACGAAAGTGTACGAGAGTTGATGGCGTTCGCTGAAATGGGCTACAAAAAAGGCGTGCGTGGCGTATTGGATCAGCTGGGTAAAACCGACGTGATCGATCCCTTTCATATGGCGCAATTAGAAAGTTTGTATCTGAGCTTTCAGTTCGACGGGATTGCTCTATATATACAAAAGTATTCATGTGCAATCAGCTATGTAAGTGAGAAGCCTAATGATGAATCCTAGTAATAAAAATGACATTGTTTTAGTGGTCGACGACTCGCCCGATGCGTTGAGCCTGATTCATGACACGTTGGAAGCGGCCAATATGGATGTGCTTGTCGCCCTTGAAGGCAAGCAAGCCTTGACGATCGCCAAACGGATTCGACCGGATATTATTTTGCTCGATGCCATCATGCCGAACATGGATGGTTTTGAAACCTGCCGACAATTAAAAGCGGATCAAAGTCTGGCGTCGATTCCGGTCATTTTCATGACAGGCCTGAGCGACACCGACGACATTGTGCGGGGGTTAGAAGCCGGTGGTGTGGATTATCTCACCAAGCCGATTCAACCCAATGAGCTGATTGCTCGCATGCGAGTACATTTGTCTAATGCACGTTTGAGCAACAATGCGCAGTCTGCTCTCGACAGCATGGGGCAGCATTTGATGACTACTACGTCGGCCGGTGATATTGCGTGGGCTACACCACAAACCTATGCGTTACTTGCCCGAGCGCGCGCCAGTTACGAATGGCAGAGTAGTGAGATGGCGTTGCAAATACGGCTTTGGTTAGCGCATCAACCCGATGTTGGAAACGTATTGAAACTAACCGGATTGGATTACCCTTTGGGTCTTAAAATGATGGGCTTAACGGAGCAGAAAGAAGTGCTTTTAAAGCTGGAAGATGGTGATAAGCCCGCTGGGCCAGCATTGCTTAAACAGGAACTGGGATTAACTGATCGTGAATCAGAAGTGCTGCATTGGATTGCTAATGGCAAATCCAATCGAGACATTGCGGAAATCTTAGAAATGAGCCCGCGTACGGTGAATAAACACCTTGAACAAATCTTTCCTAAACTTGGAGTAGAAAATCGTACGTCAGCGGCAGGTGTTGCATTGCGAGTATTCGCCGCTGAACGTTAAGCGCCTTTTACTATTGTCAGAAAAACATCATTCAGATGACATTTTGGTCCTAATTGTCATGAAATTACCTGAAAATCATCGAACGAGGTAAGAATGTTCATGATGCACTAGATCAGTTGTTTGATGGCGCATTTCTTTTTAATATAGTCTCATCTTGAAGCGCTTTAGAACTTAACGCGTTTTATTTCTTTAAATCGCTAAAGATTCATTTTTGTACTTCCCTTTTTTTTGTGGCGTCTCATTGCTGAGACGCCACTTTTTTTGTTCTAATTTTCTCTTCTTGTTTTTTTGCCTTATTTCCCAGAAATACTCTATGCTGTCTTTTTATTGTTTCGTAGGACGTAGCGATGGAAGTTGAGTACAAAATTAACCAAACGATTACCGCGGATCAGTTTATAGGTTTGTTATCAAGAACGTCATTAGGCGCGCGTCGCCCGATTGATCAGGTTGAGACGATAGACGCTATGTTGGCAAATGCGAATCTTCTAGTAACGGCGTGGCAAGGAGATCGTCTTGTTGGTGTGGCACGTTCAGTGACAGACTTTGCGTTTTGTTGTTATTTATCAGACATCGCCGTAGATGAATCTATTCAGTCATCCGGTATTGGTAAAACCTTGATCCGTATGACCAAAGAAGCCTTAAAACCTACGTGTTCTTTGATTTTATTGTCTGCCCCTCAGGCCGTAGGGTATTACCCAAAAATTGGCTTTACTCAGCACAATAGCGCGTGGGTATTAACGGATATCGATGACCTAAAATAAACCGATGGTGCCATTTTATTAATTGACACAAAAACAAAAAAAGTAGAACTCTGACCACCAGAGCTCTACTCTTTTTAGAAAAATCTATTAACACACGAAGAGGCTAGAGCTAGATTAGCTCGCCACGCGCTGGGTAATTTTTAGCGACCGCAAATTCGATTGCTCCAAGAACTTCTTTGAAGTGTGGACGAGCAAAGGGCATGGTACTGATATTACTCCAGTACAGGGTGCCATCAGGGCGTACTAAATACAGTCCCGGTTCGGTAAATTCTGCAGGTTCTTCGATTCCAATACTGGTCACGCCTCGGCCAGCACTTCTGTGTAACCCCCATGCTTGAGACTGTTCAACCGTCAGACCGTAGCCCATTGTGAGATTTTCAATCTCCCACTCTGTCGATGCCAATTGCGCTCTTTCTTGTGTATCAGAACTTAGGGTGATGATGTTGACGCCTTTCGCCGCAAAATCGTCTGCTAAGCGGCTCAACTCTCTTAAGTAGTTTTTGCAAATTGGGCAATGTAACCCACGATAAACCACAAGCATCGTAAAATTTTCAGGTGTTTGTTGTGCTAGAGACCAAGTGCCTTTTAGCGTATTAATCACTAGCTCTGGAGTTGCTATTCTAGGCTTTAGAACGACCATTTTGTTTTCCTTGTAAATTAGCTGATTAGTTTTTGATTTAGACAGTTTAGGGTAATGAGTGATACGATTGATGACTGTTTATTCTAAAATTGTTGCAGATCGTATTTTTTACTTGAGGTTAAATTATCATGGATCGTCTTTCATCGGTATTAAGTGCATTCCGTCCTAAGGCGACGTCGGTAACCAGTCTTCGTTTTTCTCATCAAAGGGAGCGTTTGTCCCTGTCGTCCGATTCAAGTTATTGGCTTTATTTGATTAGTGGAGAACTTACGTTAACGGTGCAGGGTAATAGCCGAACAGAACTGAAAGAAGGTGATGGCGCGTGGCTTGCTTCTGGTCAAAATATAGATGTATTCCTTGCTGATGGGGGGCAGTTTGAGACCAGCATACTGATCTGTAAATTTGATTTTGGTACCAAAGCCCTAAACCCTTTGCTCGACTTAGAATGGCAATGGATTAAAGTGGAAAAAGTCGATGATATTGCCCAGCAGTTATTGCCTTTGAATACTTTGTTACTGGCTGAAAGTTTGCAGCCACGCTGTGGGTCTCAAGTGATCGTAGAGCGCTTGGCTGAAGCGTATCTAGTGCAAATGCTTAGACAGTTTATACAGACCCAAAAAATCCAACTGGGTTTATTGGCGGGTCTGAGCGATATAAGGCTAGCGCGTGCCATCGTCGCTATTCATGAGCATCCTCAACAGGCTTGGCAAGTTGCTAGTTTAGCTGAAGAGGCGGGTATGTCCCGATCGGTGTTTAGCGGATTATTTAAGAAAACAATGGGAATGACGCCAATGGCGTATTTGACCTCATGGCGAATGCGTTTGGCCGCACAGCGTATTAAAAGTGGCGACAGAAACCTTGCGATTCTGAGTGATCAGCTAGGTTACCAGAGTGAAGCCGCCTTTCGACGAACGTTTAAAAAAGTGATTGGTGTTGCGCCAGGAGCCATCGGGCGTTAAATTTGGTGGGTTGAGTGATTAAAAAACAACCATGTTTTGGTGATAAGTAGAGTAATTAATAAAAAACGCATCCACTTCTTGGCAATAACCATTCATACATATATAATTTGTTCCGCTTTTAGGGCCTGTAGCTCAGTTGGTTAGAGCATCCGACTCATAATCGGCAGGTCGAGTGTTCAAGTCACTCCAGGCCCACCATATAAAATAAGCCTCTAGATAGTTAGTGAAAACTAACGTCTAGAGGCTTTTTTATACTTTTAACATTAAGGCTATATTTCGGTCTTTTCAGTGTGCTTTTCCTCTTCTTATTCGATTTTCTTATATAAACTAACCGATTTCTTATATAAATTAATACATTTTCCTTCTTATTTCTTCGGTTAACATTTTGCTACCATAGCGCCAACTTATCGATTTGCTTTGCTTTATAGAGCTAGCCATCGTTTTCTACTGATTATTTTTAAGGTGTGTTTCCATGTTATATCCGATTCTTAACTTAGTGGTTTTCGCTTTGTTAATCGTGCTTTTGTATAAACAGCAAAAAGCACAAAAAACGTTATCCACTCGTGTGTTCACGGGCTTAGGGCTAGGCGTTGCTTTTGGTGCTGCGTTGCAATTTATTTATGGTGTTGGCAGTGTTGAATCTAGCGAAACGCTAGAGTATGTAAACATTGTTGGTTATGGTTATGTCAGCTTATTGAAGATGATCATAATGCCGCTGATTTTGGTGTCCATTATTGGTGCCATTGTTAAAGTAAAGGACACGGGATCTTTAGGTAAGATGTCTGGTGGCATTATTGGTATTTTGTTGGCAACCACGGCGGTGTCTGCACTCATCGGTGTGTTTGTTAGCAACCTGTTTGGCTTGTCTGCTGACGGCATAGTACAAGGCGCTCGTGAAATGGCACGGGGAGCGGCGTTAGAAACTCGTTTGGATGGACTGGCTAGCGTATCGTTTGCTGATATGATCACGTCTTTCTTTCCTGGCAACCCTTTCGCTGATCTTGCTGGTAGTCGTCCAACGTCTACCATTGCTGTGGTGATTTTTGCTGCATTTGTAGGTGTGGCTGGTGTATCTGTCTCACGTAAAGAGCCTGAAATCGGTGCAAGCTTTGAGCGTTTTGTTGATGTTGCACAGTCCATTGTACGTACGTTGGTGCGTATGGTGTTGAGTTTGACGCCTTACGGTATTTTGGCGTTGATGACTAAGGTCGTTGCGGGTTCAAACGTGTCGGATATCTTAACGCTGTTGAATTTCGTGGTGGCGTCTTATGTTGGTTTGGCGATGATCCTTGTCATGCATTTGTGTTTGTTGGCGTTTAATGGCATTTCTCCGGTTCGCTATTTCAAAAAAGTCTTGCCAGTGTTGTTGTTCGCGTTTACTTCTCGTTCAAGCGCAGGAACCATTCCTCTTAATATAGACACACAGGTGAAGAGCCTAGGTAATGGTGAGGGTGAATCTAACTTTTCTGCATCGTTTGGTGCGACTATGGGGCAAAACGGTTGTGCGGGTTTATACCCTGCTATGTTGGCGGTCATGATTGCCCCGACTATTGGTATTAACCCCCTCGATCCCAGCTTTATTATTTCGTTGATTGCGATTGTGACAATCAGTTCTTTTGGTATTGCAGGTATTGGCGGCGGTGCTACATTTGCCGCTTTGATTGTGTTGTCTGCGTTAGATATGCCAGTTGCGTTGGCTGGTTTACTTATATCAATCGAGCCTTTGATCGATATGGGCCGTACGGCAGTGAATGTAAATGGTTCGATGACGGCGGGTACGATTACGTCTAAATGGCTTGGTCATTCTGATGCGAATACATTTGATCAGGATGAAGTGTCAGGCAGTGAATTTAAGAATAGTTAGCCATAGCAGATGACTTTTATGTGTATTTGAAGCCACCTTCGGGTGGTTTTTATTTACCTATGCCATACTCAAAAAATGGACAAGTTAGGTTAGCAACAATGTTGGATCTGGCTAGTAATACCAATAAAGGTTCAGGGAAAGTGATACTAGACATAATAAAACACCCCTAGCGATGTTGTTCGCTAGGGGGGGTTTTTGTACTTACATCGTTTTAATTTCAGCGACAAGACTTAGTGAGTATTAACTAGTCTTGAGTTGGCTTACGGTTACGACGAGCGGGTGCAAGAGGTTTACTGCGTAAACCTTGACCTTGAGTTACATCTGCTTTTGCAGGGGCGTTGCCTCTGTCTGCTGGGCGACGGTTACCTGAATTAGGTCCGTTTCCTTGACGAGCTTGGCCGTTGCCTTGTTTAGGGCTATTACCTGTTCTAGCACTATTACCTTGGCGGGGTGCACCAGGGTTGTTTGGTCTTTTTGGGTTGTTCTTTTTGATTGGACGGTTGTCTAATGTTGTATCTGGCAACATGTGCGTTGGCATGAAATCATCTTCATAACGACGTTCGATTAGTTTCTGAGTCAAACGTTCAATCGCACGTAACAAGTCTAGCTCGTCGGCCGCAACCAAAGAAATTGCTTTACCTGTTGCGCCAGCACGACCAGTACGGCCAATACGGTGGACGTAGTCTTCAGCCACATCTGGTAGGTCAAAGTTGACCACGTGAGGCAGTTGTTCTATGTCTAATCCACGCGCAGCAATGTCAGTTGCTACTAGGATGCGAATACGACCTTCTTTAAAGTCTGCAAGAGCTCGAGTACGTGCACCTTGGCTTTTATTGCCGTGGATTGCGCTGGAACGAATGCCTGCGTCTTCTAGTGTTTTTGTGATTTTGTTCGCGCCATGTTTGGTGCGAGAAAATACTAAAGCTTGATCCCAACGACCATCTGCGATCAATTTGATCAAGAGTTCAGTTTTGCGTTTCTTATCTACTGGGTGTAACCATTGCTCAACAGAAACGGCCGTGGCATTACGTGGTGTGACAGAAATTTCTACTGGATTATTAACCAAGCCTTTTGCAAGTTGGCGAATCTCAGGTGAAAAAGTTGCAGAGAATAATAGGTTCTGACGTTTCTTCGGCAGGATTGCTAAGATCTTCTTGATGTCGTGAATAAAGCCCATGTCCAGCATGCGGTCGGCTTCATCCAAAACAAGAATTTCTAACTTATCAAATCGCACGGCTTTTTGGTTGTACAAATCCATCATACGACCTGGTGTCGCGATTAAGATATCGGCACCACGGCGAAGCGCCATCATTTGAGGATTGATCTTAACGCCACCAAAAACGACGGTCGATTTAAGAGATAAATGTTGTCCGTAATTTTTCACACTTTCAGCCACTTGAGCGGCTAGTTCGCGCGTTGGTGTTAATACTAATGCACGTACTTGATTGCTTTGCGCGTTCTCGCCGTGACTTAGACGTTCAAGTAAAGGCAAGGTAAAACCGGCTGTTTTACCTGTCCCTGTTTGGGCTGCGGCCATCACATCTAGGCCTTCAAGAATAGGAGGTATCGCTTGAGCTTGTATTGGGGACGGCTCAGTATAACCTCGGTCTTCAATGGCTTTTAGGATGGGGGCAGAAAGCCCAAGTTTGTTGAAACTCATAGATGTTCTCATGTTTTATCAAAGGCAGGTGCATAGCTGAAGGGTCAGGTAATGCAATATTGGGCGAAGCTTACCTTAAATCCGCCCTACATGCTATGTACTGTGGTCTCTACAGGGTTAGTGTCATGGAAAATACTTTTTATAATACCCTGTGTATTATTTGTGACACAGTGCAAAGGTCTTATATTTTCCAGTTAGACCCTTCTTACATCTACCGATACCGCTAATTGTTGGGACCCACCCCCTTCAAATATCACGCCTTGCAGTGGCGTAACGTCGGAATAATCTCTGCCCCACGCGGTCACGAGATGTTGCTCGTTTGGCATCAAATCATTGGTTGGGTCGAACTCAACCCAGCCTAATGTTGGAATGAAAATCGCAAACCAAGCATGGGATGCATCGGCCCCGACAAGCTTCTCTTGACCTGGTGGTGGCAGCGTTTCCAAATAACCACTCATGTATCGCGCCGGAATACCTACTGAGCGTAGGCAACCAATCGCCAAATGAGCAAAGTCCTGACAAACACCGCTGCGTTGTTTAAGTACTTGTTCAAGCGGCGTGGCAACGGTTGTGGTGCTTGGGTCGAATTTAAACTCGGTAAAAATTTTGTGTGTGAAAGCCAAGGTTGCTTGCAAAAGAGGTTTGTCGTCGGCAAAAGTACTTTCGGCGTAGGCTCCTAAATCGGCCGAACGACGGATTTGTGGAGAATCTAACAAGTACTCTTTTGCCATACGAAGTTCAGGCGTAGTCGGTGCGCTTAGTAGCGAACGTAGTTCGCCACAGGTTATGGTGCTCTGAATTTGCCATTCAAGCACGTTTATTGGAGCGATTTCGAATTCTGTTGAGACATCAATTACGAGCTTTTTATGAGCTTCTTGAATCGAAAAATAAAAGGTTTGATTGCCAAAATAATCTTCACTTTCGTTCTGATACACCGGTGGTGGATTTATCTGAATTTTTTGATGAAGACAGAGCTGATTACGAGTGTCTCTCGGTAATAAATGCGCCATGTTATAGCATAAGCTGACAGGTGCGCCGTAGGTGTATTCCGTTATATGGCGAACGCGATATCTCATAAACTTGTTTCCCCATAGGCTTTTACTAACGATTGAGGGCCGGCAGTATGATCAAAATATTTGTCGCTGATCAGAATGGTAAACTGTTCTAGTTGCTTTAACAGCTCGGTCATCAGTTGTTCTAATTTCGGACGGCTTTGGGTTTCTGGGTCGACCTTGGCGAGTTCTTCTAAGTCGGCCAGTTGGATATCGTTTAAGGATTTGAGAATGATCTTATTTTCAGGGCTTAACCCCGCAGTAGTGGTTTCGTTTCTTGGTAGCTCTCTAATGCATTTACGTAATTGTTCTACTTGATATAGCAACGAACGCGGGTTCGTACCATCAATCATTAATAAGTCCAAACCATAGGCCACTCGTGCTCGATTACGATAGCGCCGACGGAAAGAAATTAAGGCTTCCACGCTAAGTAATACAGACTCTAGAATTTGCTGTTGAGGTGCTGACGACAACGATTTAGTAAGTGCTGAACGCAGCAATTTAGCGGTTTGCAATGCTCGCTCGGTTCGACGGCCAATTTCTTGGAATGTCCAATCGAGTCCACGTAACATACTTTCATGATTCAAGCCGGATAAGGCAAGAAGTGATGTGACTAAGCTATCGAGAGATTCTTCTGGTGCCGATGGTAAGCCGTTGGTATAGGTTCGATCTAGTTCATGAATATGATCGCGTAACTCATTAATAATTATGCGAGTGTCTGCGGAGAGCATTTCTTTTACTTGTTCGCCACAACTTAGCATGGCTTGCAGGTTAGACTTTATGGAGCCAGCTCTACGACCATCAGCAATAATGGAGGCCAATTCGATCTCAGGGTTCGCTAAAAGTTTCTCACTGGCTTTCATGAAACCGGGTAAACAACCGGTTTGAGTAGATGCCATTTCCAATAGCGTACGTCGACTTTCTTCTGGCAGCGGATCAACGCCATTCATTTGTTTGAAAACAGTGCGCAACAAACGAATGCTGATTTCTGCACGTTCTGCATAGCGCCCCATCCAGAATAGGTTTTCGACCACTCGACTTGGTAAGTTAGCTTGTAGGGCTTCGTCTTGCAGCAGGATTTGATCGCTGACTGGCTCAGCTTGCTTTTCAGGCTCGGCTGCCAGTATCCAAGTGTCTTTGCTTTTTGAGCTGGAGGTATTAGAAACGATGGTTTTTGTATTGGATTCCTCAACACGGGACAAGCCACCTGGCATCACGGCGTAGCTGGTTGGGTTAGCAACCGTAAATGCTCTCAATAACGTTGGTCTGCCTTGCATTTTTCCGTCTAACCAAGTTGGCGACATGGAGCCTGGAACATAGCTTTGTGCCACATAAAGATGAGGGTTTTTCTTGATACTTTCTATGGTGCTGAGTTTTTGTTTTTCCGTCAGCATATGGCCGTAAATACTGTTGGTGTCGTGACGGCGAATCGCTGGTTTAATAATCAGATTGTTAATATTGGCGAGTACATAGCTGAAGTCGTTGTTATCGCCACACCACCAAGTAGAAACAGAAGGTAGAGTAAGTTGCTCACCCATTAGAAATTCACTAATAGCAGGTAAAAACTTGACTAAAGCGGGCGCTTCTAAAATACCGCTGCCCAATGGATTAGCTAAAATTACATTGCCAGCACGAACGACTTCTAATAGTCCTGGTACGCCAAGAGACGAATCTGCTCGGAGCTCTGCTTGGTCGCAATAAGCGTCGTCTACACGACGTAATATCACATCGACTCTAGCCAAACCGTTTAAAGATTTCATCCAAACGGCACCATTACGTACGGTTAAATCACTGCCTTGTACGAGCGGAAAACCGAGGTAATTGGATAGATAAGCTTGTTCGAAATAGGTGCTACTAAAAGCGCCGGGGCTTAACATGACGATACGTGGCGTGTCTGTCCATTGGCTGGCCAGTGTGGACAGCATGTTTTTGAAAGACTGAAAAAAGCCCGCCAATCGACGTACTTGGCTATCGCGGAAGCTGTTTGGAATAACCCGTGACACAACGGTTCGGTTTTCGAGGGCATAACCGGCGCCATTAGGTACTTGTGTTCTATCGCCAATAACTTGAAATTTTCCCGATGGATCACGTACCAAATCTACTGCGTGTAATAGTAGCTGATGAGCTCCAGGGACATTTACGCCGTGGCATTGGCGTAAAAAGCCAGGATGACTGAAAATAATTTCAGACGGAATAATGCCGCTTTTAAGCAATTCTTGTGGACCATAAATGTCTTTCAAGATCAGGTCGAATAAGGTTGAGCGTTGTGCAAGCCCTTGTTCGGTAGCAAGCCACTCATCGGTGGGAATAATATTTGGAATAAGATCCAGTGACCAAACGCTCGGTGTGAGCGGGTCGCTGGTCAAATTGTAGGTGGCTCCATCTTCACGCAGGATGCGCTGAGCACGATGTTGTCGATCTAGCATTTCCTCGTCAGTGAGGTTCCCCATACTGTGTAGTAGGGGAGCCCAATGGGGACGTGGTTGGCGATCTTCCGTGAAGGCCTCATCATAAGCATTCATAGGTGAGTCATAGGCGGAAGGTAACGTCGGTTTTTCATCCATAGCCGACGTTACAAAAGTGCCTGTTTGAAGTTGCATAATGTGCTTGGGCCTAAAAAAATTAATTATTAGAGAACATTATACTGCTTCCTTAGATCTAATGTATGAGGATATTCATTCATTGGCTCTTCTGCTGGTGGTGACATAGCGCGAGGCTCGTCTCCATTAGGGTAAAAAGAGCGTAATTCACCGAACGCCGATGAGGGAGATAGCGGCCCTTGAGTGAAGCCATGATCCCAAAAACGATTAACACGACGCGCTTCCGCTTCGTTACTGTTGACCGGTACGTTGTCATAAGTTCGGCCGCCTGGATGCGATACATGATAAGTACAACCACCCACAGATAAACCATTCCAAGTATCGATCAAATCAAACACTAAAGGGGAGTCTGTTCCCAGTGTTGGGTGCAGTGCAGACGGTGGCGCCCACGCTTTATAGCGAACGGCACCGACATATTCGCCTTTGCAACCCGTGGCGCGAATCGGAACGCGTCTACCATTACAGCAAAGCACATACCGGCCATCGGTTAAGCCTGATAGCTTAACTTGCAGGCGTTCTACTGATGAATCCACGTAGCGCGCTGTCCCTGTGCCGGTAATTTCTTCACCCAGTACGTGCCAAGGCTCAATCGCCCAACGTAATTCAATTTCCATATTGTCGATTTTCTTACGACCGTAATGTGGAAAGCGGAATTCTTCGAACGGTGCGAGCCACTCTAATTTGAATGGAAAACCATGACGTTGTAGGTCTTCGACCACTTCTTTTATGTCTTGCCAAACAAAGTGCGGCATCATGAATTTGTCATGCAAGCTGGTGCCCCAGCGAACCAATGGTTTTTTGTATGGTTCTTTCCAGAAGCGAGCAACTAAACAACGCAATAACAGCATTTGCACCAGAGACATGTGCGGGTGCGGTGGCATTTCAAAGCCACGGAATTCTAATAAACCCTGACGACCACTGGCGCTGCCAGCCGCGTACAGTTTATCGATACAGAATTCTGAGCGATGCGTATTCCCTGTAATATCCACAAGTAAGTTACGCATCAAACGATCGGCTAACCACGGCTCGTCTACTAGACCTTCAGGCATGTTTTGGAACGCAATTTCCATCTCATACAAGGCTTCGTCTCGGCCTTCGTCTGGGCGAGGTGCTTGGCTGGTTGGGCCAATGAACATGCCAGAGAAAAGGTAGGATAAGCCTGGATGATGTTGCCAGAACGTCACTAAGCTTTGCAGCAACTCCGGACGACGCAACAGTGGACTGTCTGCTGGCGTGCGACCACCTAACGTCACGTGGTTACCACCACCAGTTCCCGTATGACGACCATCCAACATGAATTTTTCTGCGCCAAGGCGAGACAAATACGCTTGGTGATATAAGGTTTCGGTGTTGTGAACCAATTCTTTCCAACTTGCCGCAGGATGAATGTTCACTTCAATAACACCTGGATCAGGCGTGATCAGGAACTTCTGTAAGCGTGGGTCTTTTGGTGGTTCATAACCTTCAATAACGATCGGTAAATCAAGTTTTTTCGCAACGGCTTCAAGATGTTCTAGCACACTAACAAAATGTTCAAGATGCGTCATTGGTGGCATGAAAACATGCAAGCGGCCATCGCGCGGTTCGATACAAAGCGTGGTACGGATAACGTCTTTAAGTGTTTTTTCGGGTGCCAATTTTTCAGGTCTCGGCATCGGGTGTGCTGGTTTTTTAGCAAAATGTTGTTTTGCAACGCTGTCTAATACGGCATTGTCTTTTTTGTTTGCTAAAGGCTGACGCGGATCAAATGGGTCGCGCTCAGGAATGCGATCTTCTTCAGCCTGAGCCGGTAAAGAGTTCAATGGCAAACGATAACCCATTGGGCTGTCGCCCGGAATTAAGGTAATGACATCACTGCGCATCGGCCAAAGTGAACTTTTCCAACGGTTGTTATAATTGTCGAACTCCAGTGGTAAGACAAAACCGGTTGTAGTGCTTAAACCACGGCTCAATAGCTTCGCTAGGCGGCGGCGCTCCAAATCGTCTTTTAAATCCGCTTTGGTTGGATCCGCATCCGCAGGAAGGGATTGCTCCATCCACATATAGTAAAGCGTGTCTTCATAAGTGTTTTGCAGATAGCGTTTATCCAATGCCAGTTTTTCACATAACAGTTCACCAAACGCTTCAGCGTCTTTTATGGTGTGTTTGTAATCTTGGTCAACTCGGGCGAGGTATTTAGGATCATCCCAAAGGGCTTCGCCATCGGTGCGCCAGAAACAACCCAGCGCCCAACGAGGTACTTCTTCTCCCGGATACCATTTGCCTTGACCATAATGAAGTAGGCCATTAGCACCGAATTCTTGCTTCATTTTGATCAGCAAATCTTTGGCTAACTTAAGTTTTTCTGCGCCTAATGCGCCGGTACTCCATTGTTCTGAATCCATGTCGTCGATGGAGACAAACGTTGGTTCACCGCCCATGGTTAGGCGAACATCACCGTCTTCGAGTTGTTTGTCGACAGCAAAACCGAGGGCTTTGATTGTATCCCATTCGCCGTCGGCATAAGGTTTGGTGACCCGTGGGTCTTCGTGAATACGGGTTACGATGTTGGTGTAGCTAAATTCACATTCACATTCGTCGATGAACCCTGTTATTGGTGCGGCAGAAGCGGGTTCTGGTGTACAAGCAAGCGGAATATGACCTTCACCAGCGAATAAGCCAGAGGTTGGGTCTAAGCCAACCCAGCCAGCGCCAGGTAAATACACTTCACACCAAGCGTGTAAATCCGTGAAATCTTCTTCTGGACCGGAAGGGCCATCAAGGGCTTTTATGTCTGATGTTAGCTGAACCAAATACCCAGAGGCAAAGCGTGCGGCCAAACCAAGACTACGAAGTATTTGAACCAATAGCCAAGACGTATCGCGGCAAGAGCCTTTTTTCAGCGTAAGTGTTTCTTCACAAGTCTGAACACCTGGTTCTAGACGGATACCATAGCCAATATCCGCGGCTAAGCGACTGTTAATAGCAACTAAGAAGTCGTTGGTTGGTGTACTTTTTCGATCAACTGTTGAAAGCCATTTGTCTAATAAAGGGCAAGATTCCGTGACTTGTAAGTAGGGATCAAGTTCTTTTTTAAGCTCTTTTGTGTAGGCGAATGGAAACGCCTCAGCATAGCTTTCTACGAAGAAGTCGAATGGGTTTATTACGGTCATATCCGCAATGACTTCCACATAAAACTCGAGCTTGTTGGTCTTTTCTGGAAAAACCAGACGCGTTTGAAAGTTACCAAAAGGGTCTTGTTGAACGTTGATATAATGTTTTTCTGGCAAGACTTTGAGCGAGTAAGCGTGAATTTTTGTGCGCGAGTGCGCCGCCGGCTGAAGTCTTAAAATATGCGGTGCTACATTTACAAAGCGATCAAAGTCGTAGGTGGTTTTGTGCTGTATTGCGACTCTAATGGTCATGCAGCGTCTCCTTGCCGAAACTGAAACCAGTTCTCGGTTATTTGTTGGTTTATTTCAATAATTGCAATTTGTATTTCGTTGAGATGATTGTGAAAATCTTCATCCAAATCTTCTGAACTGGTAATTGGATAGTTAAATTTAAGAATTTTATCAATTTGTGTTGTGATTAAATCGGCTCTAGGGAGTTTGGTTGCTGATTCGCCTATCTGCCCAAAGCAATACGCCAACGTTCGAGGAAAGCAAGGGTCGCTCATTAGAAAAGTAGCGGCTTTTGCTCCATTGATTGACGCTCTAACGGTGCGTCTATAGTCCAAATAGGCACTTTGAGATTTAAGTACTTTTGACCAAGTGACTTGCCCAAGCTGAATTCTTTCTTCCGGCTCAGATTGCAGCATTAAAGACACGGCGGCGTCGAGGATTCGAGTGCCCATGTCGGCGCGTTCTAGGTAGCGTCCCATGATCAGGAATTGCCAGCCACTGTCGCGACTCATAGCACCAGCGAAGAGACCAATGATTTTTTGGCAGCCTTCGATAATGGTATTCAAGAAAAGGTGGCGCTCTGAGCGGTTAATCCCTTGCTTGATATTCTGCTGAGCGTATAAATCGAGTTCATTGATCAGCTCCCATGTCTCTTTAGGAACGACGTCACGTGTGGTTCGAATGTTTTCTCGAACCATTTTTAACGATGACAACATGGAATTGTAATTGGTGTCGTCAGCCAGTAAAAACTTCACCACGTTACGTTCATCTTTTACTTTATAACGCTGCTCAAAGATTTCTTCGCCACTGAGTATTTCGATCAAGTTATACCAAGACACTTCGACGTCTTTTGGTAAATCGAACATTAAATCGTCGTATACACTAACCAAACGAGCGGTATTTTCAACGCGTTCCAAATATCGGGCGCTCCAATATAGGCGTTCTGCGACTCTAGATAACATAATTATTGCCCCTTCGTTTCAACGATCCAAGTGTCTTTACTACCACCACCTTGTGACGAATTAACGACCAAGGAGCCTTTTTTCATCGCCACACGCGTTAAGCCACCGGTGGTGACATAAGTATCTTTGGCTTGCAGTATGAATGGACGAAGATCTAAGTGACGAGGTTCCAAGACACCTTTTGATATAAGTGTTGGTGCAGTTGATAATTTTAAAGTCGGTTGAGCAATGTAGTTACGCGGGTTTTTAGTAATGAGTTCCGCAAACAATGCTTGTTCTTTCTTTGTCGAATGTGGTCCTACTAACATGCCGTAGCCGCCAGATTCGTTCGCTGGTTTAACAACGAGCTTATCTAGATTCTCAAGCACATAGGCGCGTTGCTTTGGGTCATCACACAAGAAGGTTTCGACGTTTTTAAGAATCGGTTCTTCTTTCAAATAATAACGAATAATGTCAGGAACATAAGCGTAAACCACTTTGTCATCGGCGACGCCGGCGCCCGGAGCATTGGCAAGTGCCACATTGCCGCTGCGCCATGCGCGCATTAATCCCGCAACGCCCAATACAGATTCAGAGTCAAATACCTCAGGGTCGATAAATAAGTCGTCTATACGGCGATAAATAACATCAACGCGCTCTGGGCCATCGATGGTTTTCATGTAAACACAGTCGTCTGTGTCGACAAATAAATCACTACCTTCGACGAGTTCGGCGCCCATTTGCTGAGCCAAGAAAGCATGTTCAAAATACGCAGAGTTATAAATCCCCGGCGTTAGTACCACAATTTCTGGGTTTTCTATGTCTCGTGGAGACAAGGCTGCCAAGGTATCAAATAACTGGGAAGTGTAAGAGTTGACCGGCAGTATGGATTCGTTTTCAAACAACTCTGGTAGCACACGCTTGGTTATAGCGCGGTTTTCTAGCATGTAAGAAACACCAGAAGGAACACGTAAGTTGTCTTCTAAAACATAAAAATCGCCATGTTCATCACGCACTAAATCTGTTCCACAGATGTGAGCCCAGACGCCATAAGCGGGCGATATGCCAACACATTCTGGTCGAAAGTTTTTTGATTTGCTAATAATGTGTTCTGGGATAATGCCGTCTTTGATGACGTTTTGATCGTGGTAAAGGTCATTAATGAAAAGGTTGAGGGCTTTGAGGCGTTGTTTTAATCCAGCTTCAGCAATTTTCCAGTCTGAGGCTTCTATGGTTCGGGGGACGATATCGAAAGGCCATGCTCTGTCTATATTGCCCTCTTCGGTGTAAACCGTGAAGCTGATGCCCATTTCTTGTATCGTGGCTTCTGCGGTGAGGCGTCGTTTTTCGAGTTCGTCCTCTGAAAGACTGTCTAGATACCCCAAAAGTTGTTTAGCGGGGGGTCTTGGTGCACCTTTGTCATCAATTAACTCATCAAAAAAAATAGATGACTGGTATTGGCTCGTTAATTTTTCCATGTATACCTCGTATTCTTTATCAAGCTGGAGGTGTGTACTTTAAAACGATACACACTCGCTTGCTCTTTTTTTGCATCTACCCCAGATTGGGGAGATTTCTTTGCACTATAAGGTTTAGATCTGGCCATATCGGTGTGCTGATTAACCGATCTATGTGTAGTGTTTTCGCACTAATATGCGAATAAAGCAAGGATCTCGCCATAGTATTTGTTAAAGTAGAGCCGTATTTTTTACTGGTTTACAGGCAATATAGGTCGATTTTGATAACGCTTTAATTTGCGACTATGTCGCTTGTATATTTTTATGAAAAACCGTTAAAAAGAGGAAGAATTAGTGGGGCAGGTAAGTCGTGTTTTGATTGCGGGTGCTGGTATTGGTGGATTGAGTTCTGCGTTGGCTTTGGCCAAGCAAGGCATCAAGGTCACTGTGTGTGAGCAAGCCTCGAGTTTAGGTGAAGTGGGTGCCGGTTTACAAATTAGCCCTAATGCTATGAAGGTGTTGCGTAAGCTGGGTTTAGAGTCCAAGTTGCATTCGTTTGTCTTCGTTCCTCAGCACGCTACTATTCGTGATTTTAAAACGGGTAATTATTATCTTAAAGTCCCTTTAGGCGAGCACGCTTCCTCACGCTATCGTGCGCCTTATTGGCATTTGCATCGAGCGGATTTACACAGTGTGTTGGCACAGGCTTGCTTAGAAGCAGGCGTTGAGCTTTTGTTAAATGCGACAGTGACTCATTACGCTAAAAATACTGAATTAAACCAAATAAATTTATATTTAAATGATGGGCGCATACTTTCTGCCGATTTATTGATAGGCGCGGACGGTATTCGTTCTAAAATCCGAGAACAAATGCTGGGGCCTGAGCGTCCCACTTTTATGGGACAAGTCGCGTGGCGAGGTGTGGTTCCAGTCAGTGAGTTGCGTACTACTATTCAGCCGGATGCCTGTGTTTGGGCCGGCCCTGGTCGTCACTTTGTTAGCTACTATTTGCGCGGTGGTGATTATGTCAATTTTGTCGCGGTAGAAGAGCGCAGCGATTGGCGCTCTGAATCATGGCGTGAAGAAGGTGATGTAGAAGAGTTGAAGCGGGCCTTTGCGGGCTGGCACCCCGAAGTGAGCGATTTATTGGCGTCAGCGAGCAGTACTTTTTTGTGGGCATTGAATGGTCGTAGAGCATTGTCGACTTGGCATGAAGACCGTGTTGTTCTGTTGGGCGATGCTTGTCATCCTATGTTGCCGTTTATGGCACAAGGCGCGGCAATGGCAATCGAAGATGCGTATGTATTGGCCCAGTGCTTATCTCGTTACTCTCTTGATGAAGCCTTAATCATATACGAGCAAACTCGCAAACCACGTACGACGAAAATTCAGCAAATGTCTAAGGCCAATGCGGGGTTGTATCATATGCATGGTGGTGTGCTTGGTAGAATGAAATTAAAGGCATTGCAAACGGTGTCTCGTTTTGCACCTCGTGTTATTCAGTCTAAGTTGGATGCTGTTTATGGTTATGATGCGACCAAAAGTTTTTCATCGTTGCCATGATGTATTTGATGTAAGAATCGCTGTTTAAAATAGGTAAAAAATAAGGCTATTTGGCTATTTTTTAGTCTATTCTTTTTCTTTGAGCTCTAATTATTTATCGTAGTTAGCCAGCAAGGTGTCTGTTTATTAAAGAGCCTCTTCATGTCTATTTAAGAATCAAATGAGATAAGGATAGTGTCATATGATAATTTTTTCGGTGCTGTTTGTTGTTATCGGCGTGGTTTTACTGCTTGGCGGTGGTTGGCTGTTTACATTGGGCGGTAGTCTTTATTATTTTATTGCAGGTGTGGCACTTATTGCGGTGTCTGCTTTACTTCGGAAACGTAATAGATTCGCGAATCTGCTTTATGCTGTTTTTTTAGTTGGCACGTTAATGTGGTCGATTGATGAGTCTGGTCTTAGCTGGTGGCCTTTAGCGACACGAATGGGGCTCTTTTTGGTTTTGGCGATTCCTTTGTTGTTGCTTGCTTTTATTAAACGCGGTCGTGGTTGGCGGGTTTTATTTCCTGTTTGGCTAGCGACAGTCGTGGTGACGATGTCCCCTTTAATGATGACACCGCCAACAACGGTGGAAGGTCAGCTTACACGCTCTGTTACGACGTCCAATGCGGATCTGGGCAACGTGGATGAAGGCAATTGGGATGCTTATGGTCGTAGCAATTTAGGTCAGCGATTCTCTCCCTTAGATCAAATTACACCGGATAACGCTGATCAGTTGCAATTGGCGTGGCAGTATCAAACGGGCGATAAAAAAGGCCCAAAGGATGTGGGTGAAACCACTTATGAAGCAACGCCGCTGAAATTGGGTAATGCGCTTTATGTCTGTACTCCTCATAACTGGGTCGTGGCATTAAATGCCGACACGGGTGAAGAACAGTGGGTTTACGATGCGAAAGTGCCAGCAGAAAGCCAGCGACAGCATCAGACGTGTCGAGGTGTGTCCTATTTACCACCGTCGAATGGGGATCAACTTCCTCCTATTCAAAAAACATCAGCGCCGGCTGAAAGCCTGAGCGCAATGCAGTGCGATGCTCAATTGTTCTTACCAACGTCCGATGCTCGTCTTATTGCGATCGATCCGACAACGGGTGCGAAATGTGCTAACTTTGCCAAAAATGGCGAGTTGGATCTGATGCACAACATGCCGTTTAAGCAGTCTGGTTATTATTATTCAACATCGCCGCCATTAGTGGCTGGTGGGGTAGTAATTGTCGCGGGTTCTGTGAATGACAATTATGATGTGAACTCTCCGTCTGGCGTGATTCGAGCTTATGATGTGAAAACAGGTGAGTTGAAATGGAACTGGGATTCTGGTTATCCAGAAGATACAACACCGATAGGTCCAGACGAAACTTATGCGACAAGCTCGCCAAATAGTTGGTCGGTTGCCAGTGCTGATGAAAAGCTTGGCTTGGCGTATTTCCCAATGGGGAATCGCACGCCAGATCAGCTCGGCATGTATCGTAGTCCTGCGGAAGAAAAATACGCAACGTCTGTGGTTGCGTTGAGTCTTGAAACGGGTCAGGTTGCTTGGGTTCAGCAGTTTGTTCATCATGACTTATGGGATATGGACACGCCAGCGCAGCCTTCTTTACTGGACTTAGACACACCAACAGGCAAGCAACCTGCTTTGGTTGTTCCTACGAAGCAGGGTGATATTTATGTTTTAAACAGAGCCACAGGGAAGCCAATTTTCCCGATAACCGAAGAACCGGCTCCACAAGGTGCGATTCCCGGTGATTATACGGCGCAGACTCAACCAACCTCTGGATTGTCTTTTAAACCGGCTAAATTAACAGAAGCGGATATGTGGGGTGCGACACCATTGGATCAATTGATGTGTCGGATTGAATTTAAACAGCTACGTTATGAAGGCCGTTATACGCCACCGTCAGAACAAGGCTCTATTGTTTACCCTGGAAACTTTGGTGTTTTTAACTGGGGCAGTATCGCCGTTGACCCTAAACGTCAGCAATTATTTGGTATGCCCTTGTACCTTGCTTTTACATCTACTTTAGTGCCAAAAAAAGGCTTAGATTTAAGCGGAGCTAATAAAGGTGAGCAGGGTGTCAATTCTAATGAAGGCGCTGAGTATGCGGTTGAGTTAAAACCTTTCCTTTCGCCCTTGGGTATTCCTTGTCAGCAACCACCTTGGGGTTATGTTACAGGGGTGGATCTTAAAACAGGAAAAACAGCTTGGAAGCATCAAAACGGTACGATTGAAGATATGACGCCGTTTAAACTACCAATCGAAATGGGAGTGCCCGGTATTGGTGGCCCAATCATTACGAATGGTGGAGTCGTCTTTATGGCGGCAACGGTTGATGATTATTTACGCGCTTATGACCTTTCTAATGGTAAAGAATTATGGAAAGGGCGTTTACCCGCAGGAGGCCAAGCAACGCCTATGACGTATTTAAACAGTGAAGGCGAACAAATGGTGGTTCAAGTCGCAGGTGGTCATGGTTCCATTGGTACGACCATTGGTGACTATGTAGTTGCTTACAAACTGAAAAAATAGTGTTTTATATCAACGAAAAATAGCTTAGTTCTTACTGGGCTATTTTTTAATATGTTTTTCATATAGCTATTCGATATAAATAATAAATTCGAGTGTGGTTTTTGTTATAACGTTTTGTGCCATACACATCGCTATTTATTATTGGCCTCACTCATTTTTTTTTACTATTATCTGCGCCCTTCTTCCCCAAGACCATAAGTTGTGGGGGCTAAATTTACTCTGGAAACCTCAGAATCATGACTTCTAAATCTCCTCTGGCGCTCTTGCCGTTGTTACTTTTTCTTGTTCTTTTTGTGGGCAGTGGGCTTTGGTATCAGTCCCAAGGTGTGGACTTTGCCTTCTATCAAATATCCGCCCCAGTGGCTATTTTGCCTGCGATTGCCTTGGCGATTTTATTAGGTAAAGGGCACTTTGATCAACGCATTGAAACCTTCATTAAAGGCGTTGGTGACAATACGATCATCACCATGATTTTAATTTATTTGCTAGCAGGCGCATTTGCTAGCGTGGCTAAAAGTGTGGGCGGTGTGGATGCAACCGTAAACTTTGGTTTAGGCGTGGTTCCGCCTTCGCTGTTATTGCCTGGATTGTTTGTGATTACGGCTTTTGTGGCAACGTCGATGGGAACGTCAATGGGTACCATTGCCGCGATTGCTCCTATTGCCATTGGTGTGGCAGAAGCCGCTGATTTGTCGCTATTGCTGACGGTTGGTACGGTGATTGGTGGCGCTATGTTCGGCGATAACCTGTCGATTATTTCGGATACCACAATTGCTGCGACGCGCACTCAAGGCTGTGACATGCGTGATAAATTCCGCATGAATTTTAAAATTGCTTTGCCTGCCGCAGTGGTGACCTTGATTTGGTTGTACTTTCAGAGTGGTGAGGCAACGATTGCCGATATTCAAGACTACGACTTAATTCGAATACTGCCTTATGTAGCGGTATTAGGCTTAGCGGTGGCCGGTGTCAATGTGATATTGGTATTGTTCAGTGGCATTATCATGGCGGGTGTGATTGGTCTGACGATGCAGGCTGATTATTCCGTCGCGTCTTGGTCATCTGATATTTATGCTGGCTACACAGGCATGCAGGAAATTTTAATCTTGTCTTTGTTGATTGGTGGCCTTGGGGCGTTAATGAAGTCCCAAGGTGGTTTGGATTGGCTGGTGAGTGCTATTGAACGCATCAGTCGTGTTTTGGGCGCTAAAGCAGGATCGACACGAGCGGGTGAATTAAGTATCAGTGCCTCAGTGGCGTTAACCAATTTATGTACGGCTAACAATACGGTGTCTATTTTGATTAATGGCTCCGTCGCTAAAAACATTGCCCAGCGATACAATGTTGACCCTAAGCGCAGTGCGAGTTTGTTGGATATTTTTTCCTGTGTCGTACAAGGAATATTGCCTTATGGTGCGCAGATACTCTTGGCGTCTTCGTTGGCTAGTGTGTCTCCGCTAGATCTGATTGGTTATGTTCAATACAGTTGGATATTGGCGGTTGCTGCGTTAATTTCCATTTTTATTGGTTGGCCTAAAGGCGCGAAATAACCTTTAAAAACGTTTAACAGATGTTTGGAAAGGCCTGCGACCCTAGATTGTATTATTTAGGTGAGTAGGCCTTTTTTATTCTGTCTTGTATGAAAGGACGTTGTTTGAATGAGAGTGATGGCGCTAATCAGGCAAAATAGTATCAAGTATTTGGTTGTACATTTGGCGTATTTCTTTGCTGAATGGTCTTGGTTGAAAGTCCCAGCGAACCAGTAGTCCTTCTTTTAACGTTATGAGCATTTCAATACGAGCCATGGCCTCTTTTTCATCCATAGAGGGATAGAGCTGTTTCATAATAGTAATGGCTCGCTTTTGTAACAGCGTGTGTGACTCAGTATAAATAATCGATATCACTGGATTTCGAGCTGCTTCCGCTTTTATTTCTGCGTGCATTATTCTCATGTTGTTATTATCTAGACTGCTTTCCGTAAAGTGCCTATCTAACCAATCTTTCTTATCTAAAAAAGAAGCCATAAACTGCAATTTTCTTTGCGTAAACTGCTCTACCAACGCACAAATAATGTCATCTTTATGGGCAAAATAGCGATAAATTTGACCTACACTGAGCTCTGCTGACTTTGCAATTTCGCTCATACTGGCTTTATGAAAGCCTTTAATTAGCACATGCTGCTCTGTGGCATCAATAATGCGCTGTTTTCGTTGGTCGCTACTGCATGGCTGTTTACTGATTCTCATTTATTTGCACGTTTTGTCATATATAAGGCACATAGCTTAGATTATAGTGGTAATGAATGATCATTCTCAATGTTTCGAAAGGAAGTCTCCTCAATGTTGTCTAAATTTAAATATGCTTCAAGTTTGTTGCTTGTTCTATTACTGGCTGGCTGTCAGGAGGACGCTCCTAAGCCTGCTGGTGCGTCATCTGCTCCTAAACCTAAAATTCAAGTCGGCATTGTTACGATTCAGCCTCAAAAAACAGACCTAATGACTGAACTACCTGGACGTACAACTTCTAGTTTAGTGGCAGAAATTCGTCCTCAAGTTGGCGGGATTGTAAAAAAACGTTTTTTTGAAGAAGGGCAGGATGTTAAGACTGGAGAGTTACTTTATGAGCTTGATGACTCTACGTACGTCTCTTCTTATAAGCAAGCGCAAGCGGATCTAGAGTCTACTAACGCCAGCTTAAAATCGGCGCAGCTTAAAAATGAGCGTTATACCGCTTTACGCAAACAAAATAACGTCTCACAGCAAGATCTTGATGACGCACGTGTTGCTTTTTTGGAAGCAAGAGCTAAACAAAAAGGGTCAGAAGCCGCGTTAGAAAATGCCAAAATCAATTTAAGCTATACCAAAATTAAAGCGCCTATTGATGGGCGAATTGGTATTTCTCAGGTGACGGTTGGTGCATTGGTAACCGGCAGTCAAGCCACAGTGATGACGACCGTTCGATCTTTAGATCCTATCTTTGTAGATTTAGCGCAAACCAGTTTGGATCAATTGAAGCAACGAAATTTCTTATCCCAAGATGGTGTTGAAAAAGGTTCAAACAAAGTGTCTTTAGTGCTAGAAGACGGTTCCAAATACCAATACGAAGGAACGTTAAAAGCGCGTGAAGTGAGTGTTAATGAATCTACGGGCAGTGTCACTCTACGAGCCCAATTCCCAAACCCAGATAACCTTTTATTACCGGGCATGTTTGTGCGTGGTTTGATCCATGAACTTACGCACAATGCGGCGCTTTTAGTGCCACAGCAGGGAGTTTCTCGAGACGTGAAAGGCAATCCTATCGCGCTGATTGTTAATAAAGATAACATTGTTGAGAGTCGCATTTTGACCGTTGAGCGTACGATTGAAAATCAATGGTTGGTTCTTGCAGGTATTAATGCTGGCGAGAAGGTCATTGTTGAAGGTTCATTGAAAGTGAGAGCGGGAGATGAAGTGACGACTGTTGATATGAAACGAGACAGTAAAACCGGCGCTATTGTCGCAGCCAATGCCAGTGGCACTTCGGCTCAAGGGAATTAATGTATGTTAGCTCAATTTTTTATAAATCGACCGGTTTTTGCGTGGGTTATTTCCATCGCAATCATGCTGGCAGGTCTTGCATCAATCACGACCTTACCAATCGCTCAGTATCCTAATGTAGCGCCTCCATCGGTTAATATTTCCGCTACTTATTCAGGTGCATCGGCTGAGACTGTTGAGAACAGCGTGACACAAATATTAGAACAGCAACTTACGGGTCTAGATGGCTTGCTGTACTTTTCCTCATCAAGTAGCTCTAGTGGCCGTTCCAGTATTAATGTGACATTTGAGCAAGGTACGGATGCGGACATTGCTCAGGTTCAAATACAGAATAAAATTCAGCAAGTGACGGCAAATTTACCAACATCAGTACAGCAAAGTGGTGTCACGGTTAGAAAATCAAATTCTGATTTTTTAATGGTGGCTGCGATTTACGATGAAACAGACAAAGACTCGGCAAATGACATTTCAGATTTTCTCGTATCGAGTGTTCAGGATTCTGTTTCTCGTGTGAGCGGGGTGGGTAGTCTTCAGGTTTTTGGTGCTCAATATGCCATGCGTGTGTGGCTAGACCCTTTAAAACTAGCGTCTTACAAATTAATGCCTTCTGACGTGTCAGCTGCCATTTCTGCACAAAATACTCAAGTAGCCGCGGGCAGCTTAGGTGCTTATCCTGTGAAGCAGGGACAGGAATTAAACGTCACTGTGACGGCGCAATCTAAATTGCAAACGGCGGAACAGTTTAAAGAGATTATTTTGGCGTATGACGACAGTGGCGCTACTGTTCGTTTAAGCGATGTGGCGAATGTTGAGTTAGGCAGTGAATCGTATGGCTATATTCCGCGTTTGAATGGCCACCCAGCTTCGGGAATGGCGGTTATGTTGGCACCGGGTGCGAACGCATTATCGACGTCCGAAGCGGTTAAAAAGGTATTGAATAATTTATCCGGTAGTCTTCCTGATGGTTACAAACTGTCTTTCCCTGTTGATAATACCGACTTTATTAAAATATCCATTGAAGAAGTGGTTAAGACACTGGTTGAAGCCATTATCTTAGTTATCATCGTTATGTTCATCTTTTTACAGAACTGGCGTGCAACATTAATTCCTGCGATTGCGGTTCCTGTGGTGCTATTAGGTACTTTTGGTGTATTGGAACTGTTTGGCTTTTCGATTAATACCTTAACCATGTTTGGTATTGTGTTATCCATCGGCCTGCTGGTGGATGATGCCATCGTGGTGGTGGAAAACGTTGAGCGGGTAATGGAAGAAGAAAAACTGTCTCCGAAGGAGGCAACGATAAAATCCATGAAAGAAATCACCAGTGCTCTCATTGGTATTGCGGTTGTGTTGTCTGCGGTGTTTTTGCCGATGGCTTTCTTTAGTGGTTCTACTGGGGTTATTTATCGTCAATTTTCGATCACGATTGTCGCGTCCATGACCTTGTCTGTGATTGTCGCACTGACATTGACACCAGCACTTTGTGCGACCTTGCTAAAGCCGAATCATGGGGCCAGCAATAAAAGTTTAGGTGGTTGGTTTAATCGTAACTTTGATCGTGCAACGAATAAGTATTTTGGTGGTGTGAGTAAAATCATTAAGCAGCCCGTGCGTTGGATGCTTGGTTACGGCATCATTGTGGCCGGTTTGAGTGGTTTAATGATGACGTTACCATCCGGCTTCTTGCCAACTGAAGATCAGGGCCGAGTCATGGTTATGGTGTCGTTACCTGAAGGTGCAGGCATGTCCCGTACTGATAAGGTAATGCGTCAAGTTGAAGAGCATTTTTTAGAGACAGAAAAGAGTAACGTTGATGCTATTTTTACCATTTCTGGTTTCAACTTTATGGGCAGTGGTCAGAACGCCGGTATGGCATTTATTGCACTAAAAGATTGGAGTCAGCGTGTTGGCCCTGCAAACAGTGCGAGCGCGATTGTTGGCCGTTCATACGGTGCTTTTGCGGGATTGCGTGACGCCAGAATATTCTCTTTAATACCGCCTTCTATTCAAGGCTTGGGTCAAAGTAGTGGCTTTACTTTCCAGCTGCAAGCGTCCGGAAACACCGACCGTGCAACCTTACTCACCATGCGAGATGCATTGTTACAAAATGCGAATGCAAGCAAACTTTTGACAGGGGTTCGTCTGGGTTCAGATTCTGAAGCGCCGCAGTTACATATCGATATTGACCAAGAAAAAGCCTCAGCGTTAGGTCTTTCCATGTCTGATATTAGTGCGACCTTAAGCAGTGCTTGGGCGGGTAGATACGTTAATGACTTCATTGACCGTGGCCGAGTTAAAACGGTTTACATGCAAGGTGAGGCGGAATATCGCTCTTCTCCTGAAGATTTGCAGCATTGGTATGTTCGCGGCAATGACAATACGATGACGCCGTTCTCTGCTTTTGCTAAAAGCGAATGGACTTACGGCCCCAAAAGTTTGAGCCGCTTTAATGGTTTGGCGTCTTATGAAATCCAAGGTGCTGGTGCAGCTGGTGTGAGTTCTGGTGCAGCCATGGATGAGCTACAGCGTGTTTCAGATTCTATGTCTGGTGGCGTGATGGGGTCTTGGAGTGGTTTGTCTTACCAAGAGCGTTTATCCGATGGTCAAACACAAACCTTGTATGCGATTTCAATTTTAGTCGTGTTTTTGTGCCTTGCTGCATTGTACGAAAGTTGGACCGTGCCTTTGTCTGTTATCTTGGTTATCCCTTTGGGAGTGATTGGTGCAGCGGCAGCGGCACATATTCGTGGTCTAGAAAACGATGTTTACTTTCAAGTTGCTTTGCTGACAACCATAGGTTTGTCTTCCAAAAACGCGATCTTAATTGTCGAGTTTGCGGAGGCGGCTTATCGTAGAGGGGCTAATGTATGGGATGCGGCTGCTCAAGCGGCGCGTTTGCGGCTTCGCCCTATTATTATGACGTCCATGGCCTTCATTGTGGGAACTTTGCCACTGGCTCTATCGTCTGGCGCCGGTGCAAACAGCCGAATCTCTATTGGCTCAGGCATTGTGGGTGGCACCCTGACAGCAACCATATTGGCGATTTTCTTCGTACCGTTATTCTTTGTGATAGTGCGTCGTATATTTCCTAAACGACCTGAAGATTTGTCAACGAAAGAAAACGTAGAGTAATTTGAAACGCATTTAACGGTTCGAGTTATCTTTCATAAAAAAAGGAGCCATTGCGGCTAATGCTGTTCACTTTAGGGTTGAATTTAATTGAATAGCCTCGGAAAATCCGATTAAGCTTTCATAATCGGATTTTTTTTGTCTATTCAGCAGTTACTTCTTAGTATCGATGAGCTCCACTCATTCTCAGATCATTCAACCTTCACTCAGAATATTCCGGTTGAGTGGATTGAGTCCGCATTAACTCTTTCTTCAAAAGCCAACATCAGGCGACGATACTTACCGGAGGATCAACTCCTTTGGTTAATCTTAGGTATGGCTCTTTTTCGGGATGAAGCGATCGACGAAGTCGCGAGACGCTTAAATATTTGTTCAGAAGGGTTGGGCTCCTTGCCAAGAGTGGCGTATCTCAAGCGAAGCAGCGCCTGGATTCTGATCCTATGCAGTGGCTTTTTCAGCGAACAGGTGAGTATTGGGCCAATGAGCGGTTTGCTCAGGATGATTGGCAAGGGCTGCAAGTATTCGCGATTGATGGTGTCGTTTTTCGCACCCCGGATACGCCAGAGTTACGAGAACCCTTCGGTAGCGCCAGCAATACAACGGTCAAGTAAAGCGCCTATCCGTTATTGCGTTGTGTCGCTCTGATGAATACGCATTCCCACGTTATTTTAGATGCTCAGATAGGCGTTTACCGAAAAGCTGAAACGCCATAAGCTGAAGTGATGTTAGATCAGATTCCAGATCTCAGCAGTACACTCTTAGATCGACATTTTTGGAGTCCCAATCTCATGCATGCATCGATGAATGGAGGAAATGAACGACATTGGTTAATCCCCAAGCGCAGCAATACTGTGTATGAAGTCATTGAAGAATATGGTGATGGCGATGCATTATGGCGTATGAAAGTCTCCCCGCAAGCACGCAAAAAGAACGCTAATCTGCCCGAATATTGGGATATACGAGCCATAACCTATGACGTTCAAGGTAAAGCCAAGACGGTACTGACACCACTTCCTATCAGCGACTACCCAGCTGATAAAATTGCTCAGCTGTACCATCAGCGCTGGAAATTGAACTAGGGTTTCGTGACATCAAATCTTCCATGCTCAATAACGCTATTACGTTGCGCAGTAAGAAAGTCGATCTAATCTACCAAGAAATGTGGGGAATGTTGCTTGCCTACAACATTGTGCGTCGAGAGGCGAGTCATGCGGCGGCATCACATGGTCAACGAGCGAGCGATGTGCGTTTAAAAGTGGCGTTTACTTTTATTGCTTCCAACTTGATCGTGATGGCAGCCGCTAAGCCAGGAATGCGCCTTAAGGAGCTAAGGTCTGGGGTGTGTAATTTGTTTTTGGAGCGAAAAAAGCGAGGCCTAGTCGGCCTCGCTTGGTCAAGCAATTAAAGACGAGGTATCCGGTATCTCATAATACTGTTCCGCTTAAGTGAACAGCATTAAACCAGTTGCTGTTTTTTTTGTCTTCTTGTTGCTTAGTTTTTAAGAGAAGCAAGCTTCTGTGCAAAGGAAGGTGAGTGGGAGTTAGCTAATGTGGAGGTTACTTGTTTTGCATAAGGAAGATATTTTTTCAAATCGTCTTTAGGCATAGGATCGTCATTCGGTAGTCTGACAGTTACTGGATTTTTATGCGTGCCATTTATTCTGAATTCATAATGCAGGTGAGGACCTGTTGCCCAGCCAGTTTGCCCCACATAGGCAACTATTCTGCCTTGCTGTACCTTTACGCCACGTTTGGTGCCTCTAGCAAAACCTCTTAAGTGGGCGTACAGTGTTTGGTAGCCCCGTCCGTGATCGATAATAACAACATTGCCATAACCATTTTGTTTTCCAGCGAAGGAAATTTTCCCATCGCCAGCTGCCTTGACTGGTGTTCCGCTGGCCGCCGCGTAATCCACGCCTCGGTGAGGTCTACTGGTTTTGAAAATTGGATGTAATCTGTTGGGGTTGAATTTAGATGAAATTCTAGTGAAATCTACAGGTGTCCGGATGAAGGCCTTGCGCATAGCCATACCGTCAGGGGTGTAGTAATTGGCACCTTTTCCTGTTTTATACCTAATGGCTTGATAAGTTCGGCCATTATTAATGAATTGGGCGGCGATAATATTGCCGTGTCCAATCTTTTCGCCATCAAGGAATTTTTCCTCGTATAGCATACTTAGACTGTCGCCTTTACGTATGTCCAAAGCGAAGTCAATATCCCAGCCGAAAATATTGGCAAGTTCGATTAAGAGCGATTGCTCAATACCTGATCTTAATCCGTCAACAAACAGCGAGTTATTTATTTCAGCTTCTTTATAGGTTTGAACAATTTCTGGTGTTCTAGATGTATCCGTTCTGCTGAATTCATTGTCGTTACGTTCAAAGGTGACGCTATCTAAGCGGTTTAAAATAAGTGTCAGTCGGGTGAGCTCACCAGAAGCTTCATTGGTGGTGAAGTTTAGCTTTTGCCCTGGTCTCATTTGTAATAATGTTTTTTGTTTTTTATCGGCCAGAGATACTTTGTATATATCTTGTGCTGATATGCCTTTATTAGATAGCACCTTGGAGAGTGAGTCGCCTGGCTTAATCTCGGCTGTTTGTTCCCTAAATGTCGGTGGGCTGTTCTTTTTTGCTAAGGCGTCCGGTGTTGAGATATCGTAAGTAGGATTTATGTTGTTGGTGAAAAATGAAGTTGATGCCGCCGTGTTAGTTGAAGGTGTGAGCTTCTGCAAGTCATTAAGCATCAGCTTAGACTGGTCTATTACCTCAAAGTTTGCTTCGAGGGATATGAGGCTATTGTTGATTGTTTCCTCGTCTGGCAGGGCTAAAAGCACTACGGCGAGGAACACACTTACAGCTGAAATTAGCAGTAAATGCTTTGTTGGTAATAGTTTGATCAAAATGCGTACCCAAAAATCTTTAATAAAGCCTTATAATCCTACCAACATTACTTTTATAATTGAATGCTTAAGTACGATAAACTAACTAGGATATGGATCAAAATAATGACTGTCAGCAGTAAAGACCTTTTAAATGACTTGCAAGCTCGCGGACTTATCGCCCAAATGACGGCCGAAGATGAGCTGAGAAAGCATCTGGATGGCGGAAGTTGTACTCTTTATTGTGGCTTTGATCCTACAGCAGATAGTCTGCATATTGGTAGCTTAGTACCATTGTTGATGCTTAAACGCTTTCAATTGGCGGGTCATAAACCATTGGCGTTAGTTGGTGGTGCGACTGGTTTGATTGGCGACCCAAGTTTTAAGGCGGTTGAACGTAAATTAAATGGTCCTGAAGTGGTCGCTGAGTGGGTAGAGAAGCTACGTGCGCAGGTTAGTCAATTTATCGATTTTAATAATGAGTCAAATAGTGCTGAGGTTGTTAATAACTATGACTGGACGAAAGACCTTAGCATTCTAGATTTTTTACGTGATGTCGGTAAACACTTTTCTATAAATGCCATGATTCAAAAAGAATCGGTGAAGCAGCGTATCAATCGCGAAGGTGAGGGGATATCGTTTACCGAGTTTACTTATATGATTCTGCAGTCTTATGATTTTGCAGAACTGAATAGGCGGCATAATTGTACGCTACAGATTGGTGGCAGTGATCAGTGGGGTAATATCACTGGTGGAACAGATTTGACTCGTCGACAAAATGGTAATCAAGCTTTTGGTTTGACTATGCCTTTGGTGACAAAGTCAGATGGGACTAAGTTTGGTAAAACCGAAACGGGTACAATTTGGTTGGATTCGAATAAAACTAGCCAATATGCTTTTTATCAGTTTTGGTTGAATACTGCTGATGCTGATGCTTATAAATTCTTGAAATACTTTACTTTCTTATCTGTCGAAGAAATTGAAGGGATTGAAAAGCAGGATCAAGAAGGGGGCGGTAAGCCACAAGGTCAATCTATCTTGGCGCGTGAGGTTACTAAGCTTGTTCATGGTGACGACGGTCTTCAGGCGGCAGAGCGCATCACTCAAGCTTTGTTTAGTGGTGACGTTGATTCATTGAGTAAGCAAGATTTAGCTCAAATACAACAAGATGGATTGCCGAGTAGTTCGTTGTCTGGAATTGATCTGTCTTTAGTGCCTTTAACTTCCTTGCTGGCGGATGCTGGTCTGGCTGCGAGTGGGAAGCAAGTTAAGGATGCGCTGCAGCGAAATTCAGTTTTTGTAAATGGTGCGGCGAAAGGACTTGATGACAACATGGGTGCTGCGGATATTTTTAAATCTGAGAATGGCTATTACGACAAATACTTTCTTGTTAAGTTAGGTAAGAAAAAACACCATTTGTTTGTTTTATGATTACGCTATAGTCATTATAGAATTTAGTAAATAATAGAAAAGGCGCAGAGGCGCCTTTTCTATTATTTGTAACGTGAACGAAACAAAAGTAAAAAACTTTAAAAAAGGGCTTGCGCTAAAAGATTCAGGCTGTATTATACGCCTCCACTGACACGGACAACGACGCAAACAACAGTTTGTAACTTACTTAGTAAGAACGTTGAACCGAAGATCAGATCGCTCTTTAAAATAGATAATCAGATAATTTGTGTGGGCGCTCGCTAGAGGCTTCAGAAGATCATCGCAGACCGGTTTTACCGAGATGTAGTTGATCAAAAAAATTGAAGTCTTACGAGAGTCTACACGGCAATCGCTTTATGTTGATTTGTTGTTCTTCGGGATGACGAATCGATTAAGTTATAGTTAGTGTAATAAGATTTGAGTGAGCAAACTTTTAACTGAAGAGTTTGATCATGGCTCAGATTGAACGCTGGCGGCAGGCTTAACACATGCAAGTCGAGCGGTAACAGGGGAGCTTGCTCCTGCTGACGAGCGGCGGACGGGTGAGTAACGCGTAGGAATCTGCCTAGTAGAGGGGGACAACATGTGGAAACGCATGCTAATACCGCATACGCCCTGAGGGGGAAAGGAGGGGACTCTTCGGAGCCTTCCGCTATTAGATGAGCCTGCGTGAGATTAGCTAGTTGGTAGGGTAAAGGCCTACCAAGGCGACGATCTCTAACTGGTCTGAGAGGATGACCAGTCACACTGGGACTGAGACACGGCCCAGACTCCTACGGGAGGCAGCAGTGGGGAATATTGGACAATGGGCGCAAGCCTGATCCAGCCATGCCGCGTGTGTGAAGAAGGCCTTAGGGTTGTAAAGCACTTTCAGGGGTGAGGAAGAGTAGTGGATTAATACTTCATTGCTTTGACGTTAGCCCCAGAAGAAGCACCGGCTAACTCTGTGCCAGCAGCCGCGGTAATACAGAGGGTGCAAGCGTTAATCGGAATTACTGGGCGTAAAGCGCGCGTAGGTGGTTTGTTAAGTCGGATGTGAAATCCCAGGGCTCAACCTTGGAATGGCACCCGATACTGGCTAGCTAGAGTATGGTAGAGGGGTGTGGAATTTCCTGTGTAGCGGTGAAATGCGTAGATATAGGAAGGAACATCAGTGGCGAAGGCGACACCCTGGACTAATACTGACACTGAGGTGCGAAAGCGTGGGGAGCAAACAGGATTAGATACCCTGGTAGTCCACGCCGTAAACGATGTCTACTAGCCGTTGGGTTGTAATGACTTAGTGGCGCAGCTAACGCAATAAGTAGACCGCCTGGGGAGTACGGCCGCAAGGTTAAAACTCAAATGAATTGACGGGGGCCCGCACAAGCGGTGGAGCATGTGGTTTAATTCGAAGCAACGCGAAGAACCTTACCTACTCTTGACATCCACAGAACATTTGAGAGATCAGATGGTGCCTTCGGGAACTGTGAGACAGGTGCTGCATGGCTGTCGTCAGCTCGTGTTGTGAAATGTTGGGTTAAGTCCCGTAACGAGCGCAACCCTTGTCCTTATTTGCCAGCACGTAATGGTGGGAACTTTAAGGAGACTGCCGGTGACAAACCGGAGGAAGGTGGGGACGACGTCAAGTCATCATGGCCCTTACGAGTAGGGCTACACACGTGCTACAATGGCGTATACAGAGGGCTGCAAGCTAGCGATAGTGAGCGAATCCCACAAAGTACGTCGTAGTCCGGATTGGAGTCTGCAACTCGACTCCATGAAGTCGGAATCGCTAGTAATCGTGAATCAGAATGTCACGGTGAATACGTTCCCGGGCCTTGTACACACCGCCCGTCACACCATGGGAGTTGATTGCTCCAGAAGTAGCTAGCTTAACCCTTCGGGGATGGCGGTTACCACGGAGTGGTCAATGACTGGGGTGAAGTCGTAACAAGGTAGCCCTAGGGGAACCTGGGGCTGGATCACCTCCTTAAACGATAGAAACCTCTGGTGAGCGTTCACACAAATTATCTGATGTCTAATTTATAAGAAGCACAGAAAGTATTTGGGTCTGTAGCTCAGTTGGTTAGAGCGCACCCCTGATAAGGGTGAGGTCGGCCGTTCAAATCGGCCCAGACCCACCAAATACTCGATAAGTAAAAGATATGGGGCTATAGCTCAGCTGGGAGAGCGCCTGCTTTGCACGCAGGAGGTCTGCGGTTCGATCCCGCATAGCTCCACCATTTCTTACTTATTTTCTGTGTGAAAAGATTTAGCTAGAGTCCTAAGCAAGATACTAAGCATCAACACTTCAAGTGCTTGATGATTTTTAGTCTCTGACTTAGTGCTTTGCACTAAACTTGCTCTTTAACAATTCGAATTTTGAAATAACGATAAATCAAGTGTTAAACCGGTGGAAGTTCACTTTAACCTAGTGACTTCTATTATCGTAAATCCAAAGAGATACAAAAGCTCTTTGGTTGTGATCTAACGTTAGTAAGTGCTTCGGCATGAAACTACTTTGGGTTATATGGTCAAGTGACCAAGCGTGCACGGTGGATGCCTTGGCAGTCAGAGGCGATGAAGGACGTGGTAATCTGCGAAAAGGTTCGGGGAGTCGATAAACAGACTTTGATCCGAACATGTCCGAATGGGGAAACCCACCCGCTTGCGGGTATCGTATGGTGAATACATAGCCATACGAGGCGAACGAGGGGAACTGAAACATCTAAGTACCCTTAGGAAAAGAAATCAACCGAGATTCCCTAAGTAGCGGCGAGCGAAAGGGGATTAGCCCTTAAGTTATTTTGGTGTTAGTAGAAGGCTCTGGAAAGAGCCGCCGTAGAGGGTGATAGCCCCGTATACGAAAATGCCATTATAGTGAAAACGAGTAGGACGGGACACGTGATATCCTGTCTGAATATGGGGGGACCATCCTCCAAGGCTAAATACTCCTGACTGACCGATAGTGAACCAGTACCGTGAGGGAAAGGCGAAAAGAACCCCTGTGAGGGGAGTGAAATAGATCCTGAAACCGTGTACGTACAAGCAGTGGGAGCGGACTTAGTTCCGTGACTGCGTACCTTTTGTATAATGGGTCAACGACTTATTTTCAGTAGCAAGGTTAAGCATGTAGTGGAGCCGTAGGGAAACCGAGTCTTAATAGGGCGTTTAGTTGCTGGGAATAGACCCGAAACCGGGCGATCTATCCATGAGCAGGTTGAAGGTTGAGTAACATCAACTGGAGGACCGAACCCACATCCGTTGAAAAGGCTGGGGATGACTTGTGGATAGGAGTGAAAGGCTAATCAAGCTCGGAGATAGCTGGTTCTCCTCGAAAGCTATTTAGGTAGCGCCTCGTATCTCACCATTGGGGGTAGAGCACTGTTTGGGCTAGGGGGTCATCCCGACTTACCAACCCCATGCAAACTCCGAATACCAATGAGTGCAATTACGGGAGACACACGGCGGGTGCTAACGTCCGTCGTGGAAAGGGAAACAACCCAGACCGTCAGCTAAGGTCCCAAAGTTACAGTTAAGTGGGAAACGATGTGGGAAGGCTTAGACAGCTAGGAGGTTGGCTTAGAAGCAGCCATCCTTTAAAGAAAGCGTAATAGCTCACTAGTCGAGTCGGCCTGCGCGGAAGATATAACGGGGCTCAAACTGTACACCGAAGCTACGGATGCTTAATTTATTAGGCATGGTAGAGGAGCGTTCTGTAAGCCGTTGAAGGTCAAGCTGTAAGGCAGGCTGGAGGTATCAGAAGTGCGAATGTTGACATGAGTAACGATAAGGGGAGTGAAAAACTCCCCCGCCGGAAGACCAAGGTTTCCTGTCCCATGTTAATCAGGGCAGGGTGAGTCGGCCCCTAAGGCGAGGCAGAAATGCGTAGTCGATGGAAAACAGGTTAATATTCCTGTACCGATGTATATTGCGATGGAGAGACGGAGAAGGCTAGGCCAGCACAGCGATGGTTGTCTGTGTTTAAGGCGGTAGGTTAGGTGCTTAGGCAAATCCGGGCACCTCCCTTTAGTGGGAAGATCGAGAACTGATGACGAGCCCTCTTTTGGGCGAAGTGGTTGATGCCATGCTTCCAGGAAAACTTCTAAGCTTCAGATATACATTGACCGTACCCCAAACCGACACAGGTGGTCAGGTAGAGAATACCAAGGCGCTTGAGAGAACTCGGGTGAAGGAACTAGGCAAAATGGTACCGTAACTTCGGGAGAAGGTACGCCGGCCGGTGTGAAGGACTTGCTCCGTAAGCACTAGTCGGTCGAAGATACCAGGTGGCTGCGACTGTTTATTAAAAACACAGCACTCTGCAAACACGAAAGTGGACGTATAGGGTGTGACGCCTGCCCGGTGCTTGAAGGTTAATTGATGGGGTTAGCGCAAGCGAAGCTCTTGATCGAAGCCCAAGTAAACGGCGGCCGTAACTATAACGGTCCTAAGGTAGCGAAATTCCTTGTCGGGTAAGTTCCGACCTGCACGAATGGCGTAACGATGGCCACACTGTCTCCACCCGAGACTCAGTGAAATTGAAATCGCAGTGAAGATGCTGTGTATCCGCGGCTAGACGGAAAGACCCCGTGAACCTTTACTATAGCTTCACAGTGAACTTTGAACCTATTTGTGTAGGATAGGTGGGAGGCTTTGAAGATAGGACGCTAGTTCTATTGGAGCCAATCTTGAAATACCACCCTGGTATGTTTGAGGTTCTAACTCAGGTCCATTATCTGGATCGAGGACACTGTGTGGTGGGTAGTTTGACTGGGGCGGTCTCCTCCCAAAGAGTAACGGAGGAGCACGAAGGTGTGCTCAGCATGGTCGGAAATCATGCGTAGAGTGTAAAGGCAAAAGCACGCTTAACTGCGAGACAGACACGTCGAGCAGGTACGAAAGTAGGTCTTAGTGATCCGGTGGTTCTGTATGGAAGGGCCATCGCTCAACGGATAAAAGGTACTCCGGGGATAACAGGCTGATACCGCCCAAGAGTTCACATCGACGGCGGTGTTTGGCACCTCGATGTCGGCTCATCACATCCTGGGGCTGAAGCCGGTCCCAAGGGTATGGCTGTTCGCCATTTAAAGTGGTACGCGAGCTGGGTTTAGAACGTCGTGAGACAGTTCGGTCCCTATCTGCCGTGGACGTTTGAGATTTGAGAGGAGCTGCTCCTAGTACGAGAGGACCGGAGTGGACGAACCTCTGGTGTTCCGGTTGTCACGCCAGTGGCATTGCCGGGTAGCTACGTTCGGACGGGATAACCGCTGAAAGCATCTAAGCGGGAAGCCTCCCTCAAGATAAGATCTCACTGGGACATAAGTCCCCTAAAGAGCCGTTCGAGACTAGGACGTTGATAGGTTGGGTGTGTAAGTGCTGTGAGGCATTGAGCTAACCAATACTAATTGCTCGTGAGGCTTGACCATATAACACCAAAGTGGTTTTAAAGAATAATACTTTAAAAACACAGACACAGATTACGATACACATCAGCAATGATGAACATCGGTTTAACCTTGATTATTGTTATTTCAAAAAAGAATTGTTAAAGATCCAAGCATGTCTTCGCGTGTTTTGGTGGGAAGAAACAGAGGATAGACATTATCATCTAAAGACACCACCGGAACGAACGCAGCAGAATTGCTTGACGATCATAGAGGCGTTGAACCACCTGATCCCATCCCGAACTCAGAAGTGAAAAGCGCCATCGCCGATGGTAGTGTGGGAGATCCCATGTGAGAGTAGGTCGTCGTCAAGCTTAAATTAAGAGAGCCCTGATAGCTAACGCTGTCAGGGCTTTTTTTTGGCTGAAATAAATGGTTAAGAAAAGTGATCAGGGAAGGCGTCGTCTATCTTGGTGCTGGAACATAAAGATGCCTGATAGTGTGTGAGGTGATTCAGTTTATTGTTGATTTGATGTTGTCTGTGGATCGGTTCAGTAATGGTATAGTTAATCACTGCGTAATTCACTTCATGTTTACCTATTATTGTATAGTTATGAAGTGTCTACAAAGGTGTCGTCATAGCAAAGTTTGTATCGCTTTTTAATAGGCTTAAAATTAATTTGGTAGAGGGATGGAAGGTGCGTGTTTTATGCGGTTTAAAACAACGGTAGACGTTAAGTCTCGTATGCATGGTAGGCTTGCAAGTGACTCACCCAAAAATATTGAGAGGGCCGGTAAGTTTTGGCTAATGATTCGTAACCAGTAATCTGCTTCTCCGCTTACAGAATAACATTCCAATATTTGTGGTATGGCCTCGATTGCTTCTTTAAATTCTTTATCTGAATTTTTTATACTTTTATCAAGTGTTATGTTCACAAAAGCGGTTATTTTATAGCCTAATTCACTGGCATTTAACTGAGTAAAGTAAGCTTCTATTAGGTTGTTTTGCTCTAGTCTTTGTAAGCGTCTTGAGCATTGAGATGGAGATAAGTTTACTTGTTCAGATAGTGCGACATTAGTAAGTCTTGCGTTTGTTTGAAGGGCCTTGAGTAATCGCCAATCATAGCTGTCTAGTTCAATATTGTTCATTCAAAGTTCCTTATCAGTATCTAAATGTACTGCTTTTCTTATAGTCGTCGGTCTATTTTCTTAGCTTGGCCGTTTAGAATAAGGAGTTTTGTAAAGTAAACAAGTTCAAAAACATTATATTTGCTAATTAATAGACATTTTTTTGCACGATTGGTCGTTTTTTATCCATCTTGATGAAATTGAAGTCAACTGAATAAAAGCGCCGCTCATCATTTCTGATTAACGGCATTTTTTATTGGTAGGAGTATAAAATTTATTGATTAGGGAGGTTTTTAGCTAACCACAGTAGGGCTTCTGGGTAAGGCTTTGGCAGTTTTAAGTCTGCTAATGCACTCTGCAATATTGTGAGACTACCAGAGCAAAAATTCAGATGTCCGACCTTTCTTCCAAGACGCACCTCTTTTTTATACCAATATAGCTCCAAACCTTTAATTTTTAGCCATTCATAATCTAAATCTATACCGATTAAGTTGACCATCATACTTTGGTTTTTAACCTCTGCAGGCGCCAACGGAAGGCCTGTGACGGCGCGTACATGGTTTTCAAATTGACAGACACTTGCACCCGCTTGTGTCCAATGACCGCTGTTGTGAACTCGTGGCGCAAGTTCATTAATGAGTAAGTCATCACCAACGCGAAAACACTCCATTGCCATAACGCCGACATAATCTAGGGCTTCCATGAGCTTACTGAGCATGGTTTCCGCCTTACTTTGAAAAGGCTTGAGGCGATCTAAGGGTGAAATGGAAGCATACAGAATGCCATTGATGTGAAGGTTAAGTGTTAAAGGGTAGAAATATGTATCGCCATTTTTACCTCGTACTCCTACTAATGATACCTCTTCATCAAAATTGATAGCTTGTTCTGCAATCGCATACCCTTTCCAGTCTTCAGGTATTTCTGTTGCTTCTGACTGCTTTAACCAATATTGGCCTTTACCGTCGTAACCACCACGACGACGTTTCAACAGAACTCGTTCACCGAGGGTTTGATAGGCATGTTGAGCGCTAGAGTCACTTTCTACTGGAAACCATGGTGCGGTTGCTAGTGCAAGGCGATCAAGCCACTGTTTTTGTGTTAGTCGATCAGCAAGTTGAGGAAAAGTGGCTAAGTTAACAAAGTTACTGTGTGTAGATAGTTGTCTTGTTGCTGCTGTTTCTGGCCATTCTTCTCTTTCCGCGGTTATGATGTCTGTCGAGCTTAACGATAAAGTTTCTGTTGCTTCTATATCAACCGGACGAACGTCAATACCCAGTGGCATACCTGCTTGTTTGAGCATTGCCCCGAGTTGACCTGCTCCTAATACCCATAGAACTGACATAGATTAAACCTCTCTAGGGTCAGGATTTGCCAAAACAGTGTCTGTTTGGTTGGCTCTAAATGCTTCTATCTTATCCGCGAGTACGGGGTTTGAAAGAGCTAAAATTTGGCAAGCTAGGAGGCCTGCATTGAAGGCACCTGCGTTACCAATAGCAAGTGTACCAACGGCAACGCCTTTTGGCATCTGAGCGATAGACAGAAGGCTATCCATGCCGTTTAGGGCTTTACTCTGTACTGGTACACCCAGAACAGGCAGACGAGTGTGTGCCGCTACCATGCCAGGTAAATGAGCTGCACCGCCAGCACCGCCAATAATTACCTTAAAACCTTTGTCTGCCGCGCTTTCTGAGAACTCTGCAAGTTTGACTGGTGTTCTATGAGCGGAAACGACTTCGACGTGATAGCAGACACCAAGAGCGTCCATTATCTCAGCGGCACTTTCCATCGTAGCCCAATCACTTTTTGATCCCATTATTAGGGCAACTTCTGCTTGCAAAATATTTCTCCTATCAGTGGCTGTCAACGTGGTGCTAAGGGGCATAATACGTTGAGTATAAATATATATTCATCTGGTATGACTGAGGCCTAACACAGTAATATCAAAGGGGATAATGGAGCGCTAATATAGCCGATTTTGAAGAAAACAGCGAGTGTTCAGATAATATGAGAGAGAGATTGACTTCGGTGTGATTAGATAAAAAAGAGCGACTAAAGTCGCTCTTGAAGATACTTTTCATAGTCAGGTATTTGTCGTTCAAATTCACTTTCAAAAAGAGGCGATGTGACAAGAAAGTTCGCTGAAGAAACACTACAAGCAATAGGGATATTCCAGACTGCTGCAACACGTAGTAATGCCTTAATGTCTGGATCATGCGGCATAGGTTCGAATGGATCCCAGAAAAATATTAAGACATCTATTTTTCCTTCTGCAATCAAACCGCCTAGCTGTTGATCACCCCCTAGAGGGCCACTAATAAGTGATTTAACGGGAACATTCAATTGCTTCTGCATTAAATTCCCCGTTGTTCCAGTTGCCATTAAATTGTGCTTAATAAGTTTTTCTTTATGTTTTTCAGCCCATTCAATAAGCGCTGGCTTCATATTATCATGAGCCACCAGAGCGACGTTTTTACGCTCTGGTGTTGTAATGGTCTTTTGTCGTAAAGTCTTGCTTTTCAAGGTGCTTTATTCCTCAGCTGCGCCGACTTTTACTATTTTCATCATGTTAGTTGTTCCATAGCTAACCAAATGATCACCTTTTGTGACAATGACTAGGTCGCCGTCGCAGATTAGACCGAGAGCTTTAACGTGGTCAACTAAGCCTGTCACTATAGTATCTACATTGAACTCTTGAGAGGAGAATGCTACTGGTGTGACGCCACGATAAAGAGTTACTTTATTGAGTGTCGCTTGGTTTGGGGATAATGCATAAATTGGCAAACCTGAGCTGATGCGGGACATAAGGAGTGGCGTAGTACCTGATTCGGTCAAGCTAATGATCGCTTTTACACCTTCTAGGTGGTTTGCAGCATACATCGCTGACATCGCAATGGTTTCATCAATATTAGTGAAGGTCACATCGACACGGTGTTTTGAACGATTGATAGCTGGTTGTTTCTCAGCGCCCAAACAAACACGGTTCATAGTATGGATAACTTCTTCAGGATATTTCCCTGCCGCCGTTTCAGCAGACAGCATAACGGCATCGGTGCCATCTAGAACCGCGTTGGCAACGTCAAATACTTCTGCACGTGTTGGCATCGCGCTGGTGATCATGGTTTCCATCATTTGTGTTGCTGTGATAACTGGACGATTCAGTTGGCGGCAGCGCTTGATCATGTGTTTTTGAACACCAATTAATTCTGCATCCCCAATCTCTACACCCAAATCACCACGAGCAACCATGACTGCATCTGAAGCTAGAATGATAGCATCCAGTGTCTCGTTATCGGCAACAGCCTCTGCACGTTCTACTTTAGAAACGATACCTGCTTTAAGGCCTGCGGCTTCTGCCAATGCACGTGCTTCATGGAGGTCAGCTGCGCAACGAGGGAACGAGACCGCAAGATAGTCTGCTTTTAATATTGCTGCGGTCTTGATGTCTTCTTTATCTTTTTCAGTAAGTGCTGCAGCAGAAAGTCCGCCACCTTGGCGATTTATACCTTTGTTATTTGACAGCGCGCCACCCACAAGAACTTTCGTTATAACTTCTGTCCCTTTAATTTCAAGGACTTCAAGAACAACTCGGCCGTCATCTAGGAGCAACACATTACCTGGTTCAGAGTCGGCAGCCAATTGAGGGTAATCAATACCAACACGATTTTCGTCGCCAGCATTTTTATCAAAGCCAACGTCTAGGATGAACGTCGCGCCATCTTGAAGTTCAACTTTGGTATCTTTAAAGCGTGCGATTCGTATTTTAGGGCCTTGTAGATCACCAAGAATGGCTACATGGCGATTGTTTTTCTTTGCCATAGCACGAACAACTTCTGCTCGGTTAATGTGGTCTTCTGGCTGACCATGAGAGAAGTTTAGTCGAAAGACGTTAGCGCCAGCCAAGATTAATTTCTCAATCATTTCTGGAGAGCTAGAAGAAGGGCCTAAGGTGGCAACAATTTTAGTTCTACGAGTCATTTTATGTACCAAAGATTAGAAAGCTTGAAGTGAAGTATAAGAGACGATGAAGGCTGCGTCAGCAGCCTTCATATATATTAACTATTTTGCATTCATTAATGCGATAGTGTTGTCGAGCATTCTGTTTGAGAACCCCCACTCGTTATCATACCAAGCCATAACTTTTACCAATTTACCTTGCACACGTGTTTGTGTCGCATCGAAGTTGGAAGTGAAGGCGTTGTGGTTAAAGTCAGAAGAGACAAGTGGCTCATAATTGACATGGAGAACTTGTGCAAGAATTGGGTCCGCTTTGATAGCGTCTTCAATAATTTTATTTATTTCTTCTACTGTGGTTTCGCGAGGCGCTAAGAAAGTTAAATCTACTAGCGATACATTGATAGTTGGCACGCGAACAGACAGACCATCAAACTTACCTACTAGTGCTGGGATAACAAGACCAACAGCCGCTGCAGCACCTGTTTTACTAGGAATCATGTTCATTGCGGCTGCACGGGCACGGTAAAGGTCTTCATGATAAACATCTGAAAGTCGCTGATCATTGGTGTAGGCGTGAATCGTAGTCATTAAGCCACTTTCGATTCCTAGCTTTTCACTCAGTGGTTTAGCGAATGGCGCTAGACAGTTAGTTGTACAAGAAGCATTAGAAATAACGGTCATTTCAGACGTTAATACATCTTGGTTAACACCGTATACAACAGTCGCGTCCACTTCTTTACCTGGTGCAGAAATGATGACTTTCTTCGCGCCAGCAGTGATATGAGCGCTGGCTTTTTCTTTTGTTGTAAAAAAGCCAGTACATTCATAAACCACATCTATGTCTAGCTCTGCCCAAGGAAGGTCTGCAGGGTTACGTTCAGAGAAAGTGCGGATTCTATCTTTGTTGATGTATAGCGCTTCATCGTCAAAGGTTACTTCTTCATTAAAGCGACCATGGACAGTGTCATATTTTGTTAAATGAGCATTGGTTTTTGAATCGCCAAGATCATTAATCGCAACTATTTGGATTTGATCACGCTTGCCTGATTCGTATAAGGCTCTAAGTGTGTTGCGTCCAATGCGTCCATAACCGTTGATAGCTACCTTAATCGTCATACTCACCTCTAAATAGTGCGGAAATTGTGAAGTGTTCGAATTCGAACATTTCATGTTCAGTATTATTCTTTGACGTAAAAATACTACATAAGTGATTTTTTAAGCAAGGATTAGTAATAAATTTATCTCTATTTGGCTAATTTTCGACCAAATAGTGATCTTTGTCTAATATTGTACAGAGTTATATTACAAACGTTTGATTATTTTAACCGAAAGAGCGACTGTTTCGAATCATTTATGTAAATAAATTACATAATATTGTTTTTTTTAATAATTTATCTGCCGTTTTAGCGTGAAATAAAATTAAAATGTAGTAATATTACATAAAATTTTGATATCAAGCTGTCTGTTAAGGCAGTTATATAAAAAAACGGAGAGAAGCATGAATCCGATTGTTGCTAAGGTAACGAACGACATTGTTGAGCGAAGTGCAGTGTTGCGCGAAAAATACCTTAAAGATATGAAAAAAGCACAGGAGCAAGGCCCACATAGAGGAACATTATCATGTGGCAACTTGGCTCATGGTTTTGCGGCATGCCAACCCCAAGACAAACAAAAACTGACTCTGATGGAAGAGGCGAACATTGGTATTGTGTCGTCGTATAATGACATGCTATCTGCGCATCAGCCTTATGAAAATTATCCCAATAAAATTCGTTCTGCGATCCACGAAATGGGTTCAATAGCGCAATTTGCAGGCGGTGTTCCTGCGATGTGTGATGGTGTGACTCAAGGGCAAGATGGCATGGAGCTGAGCTTGTTTAGCCGTGACAATATTGCACAAGGCGCCGCGATTGCTCTTTCTCATAATATGTTTGATGCAGCTATTTATCTTGGTATCTGTGACAAAATAGTTCCTGGTTTATTAATTGCCGCTTTACGTTTTGGCCATTTGCCCGCTTTGTTTATTCCTGCCGGGCCAATGCGTTCGGGCATTTCTAATGCCGCAAAATCTGCGGTGCGCCAACGCTTTGCACAAGGCCAAGCGTCACGAGATGAGTTGCTAGAGGCCGAATCTGCTTCTTATCATAGCGCGGGGACTTGTACCTTTTATGGAACGGCCAATTCTAATCAGCTCTTGGTTGAGATGATGGGGCTTCAATTACCAGGATCTTCTTTTGTTAATCCAGATGATCCACTGCGTGATGCGTTAACAAAATATGCTTCTCAGCTATCCACAAAGATTACCGCTTTAGGTCGAGACTATCGTCCACTTTACGAAATTATCGATGAACGCAGCATAGTAAATTCTATTGTCGGTTTGTTAGCCACTGGTGGCTCAACAAATCATACGATGCATATTGTGGCGTATGCGCGAGCGGCGGGCATCATTGTTAACTGGGACGACTTCTCTGCTTTATCTAAAGTCGTGCCGTCGATGACTCGTATTTACCCAAATGGACAAGCGGACATTAACCATTTTCACGCGGCGGGTGGTATGGCATTTTTAGTTAAGCAGTTACTGAAGGGTGAATTGCTTCATGAAGATGTGAATACCATTGTCGGTAAAGGCTTATCCCATTACACAAAAGAACCGTTTCTTGATGGCGATACATTGGTGTGGCGCGATGGTCCAGCAGAAAGTTTAGATTTAGACGTAGTAAGGCCTATTGAAAACCCTTTCAGTAAAGAAGGCGGTTTGTCTCTTCTAAAAGGCAACCTTGGTCGTTCTGTTATTAAGGTTTCAGCGGTAGCTGAAGAAAATCGTATTGTTGAGGCGCCAGCGGTTATTTTTCATAGCCAGAACGATCTAGCTGACGCGATTGCGAGTGGGAAACTTAAGCGAGATTGTGTTGCTATAGTACGCTTCCAAGGGCCAAAAGCCTTAGGAATGCCTGAATTGCATAAATTAACACCCTACCTGATTAACTTACAAGATCAAGGTTATAAAGTGGCGTTAGTTACTGATGGTCGTATGTCAGGCGCATCAGGTAAAGTGCCGGCGGCGATACACCTTACACCGGAAGCTCTGTCTGGTGGTCTGATTGCTAAACTCAAAGACGGTGACTTGATTCGCCTTGATGCTGTTGAAGGGACTTTGTCGGTTCTTATTTCAGATGAAGAGTTGGCTAACCGCGAGGCAGTACAACACGATTTAACTGAGTCTCATCAAGGAATGGGGCGTGAATTATTTAGCGCACAACGTATTTTAGTAAGCGGTGCCGAGCAGGGTGCTTGCAGTTTGTTTAATGATTAAACCTTTCCTCTGACTACTAACGTTTGTTAGTAAATGGTGTTTGGGGGCTTGTTTCAAGCCCCCTTTTTTTGCTTAAAACCTGCCATGACGCAATATCTAATCGAGGTTTACTGAAGCAAGTTTACTAGGTAGCTACTGTTTTTGAAGCGAAAAAAAGGCTCGAATCCATACATGGATTCGAGCCTTTTTTATTAATGAGCTACTGTGTTAAGTGTGGCTCATTGAGTAACTTAGTTACTAGTCCATTGTGTCTAGTGCTTTCTCGTACTCATCAAAAGACTCTGTAACCGCTTCTTCAGGTGCACCAGTAGCAAGACTCACTACAATGATTGAGATTGTCGCTAGAATAAAGCCAGGAACAATCTCATAAACGTCGAACCAGCCGCCGCTTAGTTGTTTCCAGATAACAACAGTAACGCCACCAACGATGATACCTGCAAGAGCGCCATTACGGTTCATATTGCGCCAGAACAAGCTTAGTAGAATTGCTGGTCCAAATGCTGCGCCGAAGCCAGCCCAAGCGTAAGACACTAGGCCAAGTACGGAACTCTTAGGGTTAAGAGCCAGAATTAAAGCGAAGATAGAGATAGCAACAACAGCGAAACGACCAACATTAACAATCTGTTGTTGAGTTGCTTCTTTATTGAAAAGTTTTTTGTAAAAATCTTCGGCTAAAGCAGAAGATGACACAAGTAATTGAGAGTCCGCAGTGCTCATGATCGCCGCTAGAATTGCTGCGAGTAAAATCCCAGCAACCACAGGGTGGAAAACGGCATTCACAAGAACCATAAAGATTTTTTCACCATCAACTAAATTGCCAGCCAAATTACTATCAACATAAACAATACCAACCAGACCGATTAGCAAGGCGCCTGTCATAGAGATAAAAGTCCATACAACCGCGATACGGCGCGCTGTTTTGATATCTTTATTTGAACGAGATGCTTTAAAGCGGGCTAGAATGTGAGGTTGACCAAAGTAACCCAATCCCCATGCTACTAAAGAAATAATACCAATAGTGCTTAGCGGTTCACCTTTTACATCATTCCAAATAGTTAGCAGTTCAGGGTTTTTCGCTGTTAATGTGTCAGAAAGTTGTGACCAGCCTCCGTCCATTGCAACAAGGGGAACAATGACTAATGCTGCAGACATCATCAAACCTTGTATCAAGTCTGTCCAAGCGACTGCTAGGAATCCACCAAATAAAGTGTAAGAAACCACACAAACTGTACCGATGATCACGGCGTAGGTGTAATCAAGACCAAATACGGTTTCAAATAATTTACCGCCAGCCACTAAACCTGAACTTGTATAGAACAAAAAGAAGAGAAGGATAAAAAGAGCGGATATTGTTTGAATAAGCTTAGAGTTGTCTTGAAAGCGAACAGAAAGGAAACCTGGAAGTGTAAGAGAGTTATCAGCAGTAATGCTGTAAGTACGCAAACGTTTTGCACAAATTAACCAGTTTAGCCATGTGCCTACCAATAGACCGCCTGCCAGCCAAATTGACTCAAGCCCTGCAGCAAAAGCGTAACCTGGGAGACCAAGTAGCAACCAGCCACTCATATCAGATGCACCGGCAGATAGCGCGGTTGGCCACGGGCCTAAAGAGCGTCCACCTAGGAAGTAGTCTTCTGAGTTTGATGTGTTTTTATAAGCGTAAAGCCCAATTCCTAGCATAACTACCAGATAGGCTAGGAATGTAAAGCTGATCGCATAACTGCTTTCTATCATTATTATTGTCCTCACGTTGAAATTATTGCGGATGAAACAATTTTATATGGATAAAGTTGTTTGTCAGTAAGGGCTGGATTTACTCCCTTATTGCGATGTTCTGCAATACATACTGACTAAAAAGAGGCGCCTAAAAACGTCATCTAGTTCACACCCATAAATTTATAATTACTGAATTATTGTTGTGATAGCCATTGATCTAATATTTTTAAAAGATCACATAATCGTAAAGAAAATGGATCAGGTTAGATATATGTCAAGACCTGTGCCGATTCTAAGTGGCTGAGATAGGATAATCTTTCAAAATCCTCTTACAAAATTACGAAAATATCTGATGTGGTTACTAAAGAAGGCGGTTTGGTTAAATATCTTTACATTTAGTGACACATCATAAAAAAGGCACATTAAATGTGCCTTTTTTATGATGCTATTTTTTTTCAACTTTGGGTAAACGAGTATCCTGTACGCTTTGTTTCAGTTTTTTAAGATGCGCATTGAATTCAGGGCCGCGCTTTAGAAGTACGCCTGTTGCCAACGCGTCGATCAAGGTTAAATAGACAATACGTGAGCTCATCGGTGTGTAGATGTCTGTATCTTCAGTCTCTTCAATTGGCAATACAATAGAACAGTGCTCAGTAAGCGGTGAATCAGGGTTTGTGATTCCGATAACCGTCGCTCCAGCTTCTCGCGCTACGCGTGCTGTTTCGATCAAAGGTAAGGTTCGGCCAGTATAGGAAATTATGACAATGGCATCGCCGGAATGAGAACCAGCAGCGGCCATACGTTGTACTAATATGTCGGTATAAGCGACCACAGGCATATTTAAGCGAAAGAATTTATGGTGGGCATCTTTAGCGACAGGGCCAGATGCACCTAAACCGTAAAACTCTATGCGGCGAGCCTGAGCTAATACATCAACCGCTCGGCTAATGAGGGCTTCAGGTAAAATATCCTGTGCTCTGGTTAGATTGTTTTTTGCGGCTTCAAAAATTTTCGCAGTGACGGCACCCGGAGCATCATCAGGTTCTACGTTTAAATTAACATAGGGAGTTCCTGTGGCGAGGCTTTGGGCAAGTGACACTTTGAAATCGGGAAAGCCGCTGCCTATTAGACTGCGACAAAAACGGTTAACTGTAGGTTCACTTACCTGTGCTCTGGCGGCAAGTTTAGCAATACTGGAGTGAATGGTCGTTTTTGGGTCGGCAAGAATGGCTTCTGCAACTTTTCGTTCAGATTTACTTAATGTGCTCAGTCGTTCTTGTATCTTACGAATAATGTCTTCGTGTTTATTCATTGATCTACTTCAATCTATTGACTCGGATGATTCTGTTCTTCATTCTGACAGCCGCTTCCAATTCTGGCAATAAAAAAGGATCTAAAATGAATAACTTAACAGCCTATTTCGATAAAATGGCTGGTATTTTACCTGAATTCGACAAAATTGAGGTGACGCCGTTTGAAGAAGGGTTCTCAAATAAAGTATATCGGCTAGATTGGAATGAATCCCCTCAAATGGTTTTACGTTTGCCAGACTTGGATGAAGTGGCTTTTCGTATCGATAGACAAAGTGAAATGAGCGTTTTACTTACCGCTGCAAGTGTTGGTATTTCACCACCCGTGATTTGGTATGATGAGCTTGGTGCTTTTGCTTGTGAGTTTGTTAATCAGCCTTCATTGGATTGGACTGTCGGGCATTCCAATAGCAGTATAGAGAGAATTGCAAAAGCCTTGGCGCAAGCACACACCTTACCAAAGGTGGATCATACTTTTTGTATTTATGAGTTGGTTGAGCATTATCTCCAATCGATCGAATCTCATGCTCTTATTGGTGAGAGTATTCAAAAAGAACTGGATTATTTATATGCCTTGCTTTCTAAGCTGTCGCGAGTTGAGTCCAGTTCATGCCGTGTTGTTTGCCATAACGATCTTAATCCTAAAAATATTTTAATGGATGATCAAATCATTTGGTTAATCGATTGGGAATACACTGGGATGGGCGATCCTTTGTTTGATTTGGCCGTACTGGCACGCTCTCATAATTTAACTCAAAATCAGCAAGTTCATTTGATCGCCAGTTATGATGACTCCCTTGATATAGAAGTAACGCTGAACAGAATAGCCCAATACAGTTTGGCTTACTCATTGCGAGAGATGGTTTGGTTGCTACTGAAGCACGTAGTGACACCTGAAGACACGTTGTCACTGGAATATTATTATGAATTTAAGGTAACACCAACACTTAACCCTTTTATCGTTCTAGATGATAATGCAGTGAAGGCGCGAAGCTAGATGATGAATATAACGAGTGATTGGAATGATTACTTAGCGGATGAGTTTAAAAAAGATTATATGCAATCTTTGCAGCAATTTTTACAAGCTGAAAAGCAGAAGAAGGCTTTGTATCCTGATGAATTGGAGTATTTTACTGCTTTAAATTCCACGCCTTTTAGTCGGGTCAAGGTCGTGATATTGGGTCAAGACCCTTATCACGGAGAAGGGCAAGCGCATGGCTTGTCCTTTTCAGTGAAACCTGACGTAAAAATACCACCGTCGTTGATGAATATTTATAAAGAATTGAACATGGATTTGGGTATTACGCCGGTGGATCATGGTTATTTATTACCGTGGGCGGAGCAAGGTGTCTTATTACTAAATAGCATTCTAACGGTAGAGGCAAGAAAGCCGGGCTCTCATCAAAACAAAGGCTGGGAAATTTTTACAGATAAAATTATAGAGTTGATCAATGAAAAGCACGAAGGTGTTGTTTTTATGTTGTGGGGAGCCTATGCGCAAAAAAAGGGAAGACACATTGATCGTAAAAAGCATTACGTATTAGAAAGCGTTCACCCTTCGCCCTTGTCTGCTTATCGTGGGTTCCTAGGGTGTCAGCATTTTTCTAAAGCCAACAAATATCTATCTCGTATTGGCAAAGAGCCGATAAAATGGGCGTTGGATCCAATTGATAAAAAGCTCACTGTAAAGAAAACTGGTCAGATAACCTTGCCGTTCTGATGTGTTCCAAGCTAAGAAAATGGCGTCCATGTGACGCCATTTTTGCTTTATAGACTGTGCTTATTTCTTTATGTCTAACGGATAGGGAAGTGGCAATAAGGTGACGTCCTGATTGCCCAACAAAATTTTATCCATTTCGTTTGGTTCAATATTCAAAATAATTTGGGCAAAGTAAGTCTCTTCGATATTCGTTACGGCAAAGACTTGACCGATAGTTTTGCCTTGCCCATCAGTGATGTCCAACGTGGCATCTCTATGTCCTTGCCATGTACCCAAAATTAACTGCTTCTTAGACTTACCTCGATATTGCATTCGCGCAACGATTTCTTGTCCGGTATAACAACCCTTGGTAAAGCTGATGCCGCCGGTACTTTGCATGTTGAGCCACTGAGGTAAGATAGCTTCACTTTGCTCTAAAGTAATAAGTGGGCGAGCAGCCAATATTGTCAGAGCCGCCAGTTCTTCATTTTTTTCTTCGACCGTCGTGTTCCCTTGATTGGTAATGAGCCACTGGATTTCTATTGGGTCATGGCAAAGTGTCAGAGTGATTGTTTCATTATTGTGAGTTGTGATGAAGCGCTCAGGCAACGTTCTTGAAACCGTGTCAATGCGTTGTGATGTAATTCTTGTATGTATTACAAAGGTATCTTGGTTGTCTATCAATTCAGCTTTGAAAAATACGGCATATTTTCTTAAATGTAATAACGTTTTTTCGATCAAGTCTTTTGACATTAACATGAGAATATCATCGTTCTCTTGAACGAGGTAAAAGCTGGAAATAATACGACCTTTGATACTGCAAATTGCACCGTATAACCCATGATCGTGAGACAATTTATTGATGTCGCAGGTTATTTGGCCTTGTAAAAATTTTCTAGAGTCCGGGCCAATAACACGTAAAACACCGATATTTTGTTGTTTTGCAATGATGTCTTTGTTCAGTAGTATTGGGTCAATGATGTTTTGAAGCGAGATCATAAAGCTTTCCATAAAAAGATCGGGCATGAAAAAGGTTCGCAGCTTATACTGCGTGAACAGCTTATCAGTGATGCCTATTCTTGTATTTTCAATAGCATTAGCCTAAAGATTTTAGTCTACCTCTAGTTCTGCAAACTGAGTTTGTACTTTAAGCAGTTTTGGAAGTTCCTGTAGAAGTAAAGGGGGGAGTGCTGGATCAAAATGTTTTCCACTTTGCTCCATAATGTAATTAATCGCTTTTTCTGTAGACCATGCTTTCTTATAAGGACGCTCGCTAGTCAAGGCGTCAAACACGTCGACTAATGCAACGATTCGTCCTTCGATTGGAATCTCTTCGCCGGACAAACCATTCGGATAACCTGTGCCATCCCACTTTTCATGGTGTGTCATAGCAACGGAATGAGCCAGCTCTATAAGGTATGAGCTGGGATTGGATAAGATTTCTCCCCCTATTTGAGCATGGGTCTTCATTATTTCGTACTCTTCAGCGGTGAGCTTACCTGGCTTAAGTAGTATATTATCCGCTATGCCTATTTTACCGATGTCGTGCATGGGGGCCGCCATCATTAGATCTTCTGCTGACTCTTCACAAAAGCCGTAGGCTCTTGCAATGATTTTTGCAAAGCGACTCATGCGCTGTACATGCATGCCCGTTTCATTGTCTTTGTATTCTGCTGCTCGTCCTAGGCGATGTATTAAATCGATATGAGTAGTGAGCAGTTCGTCTGCTTTAATCAAAGACAGGTGTGTCTTTACACGTGCTAAAACAATGGACGGTATAATAGGTTTTACAATGTAGTCAACGGCCCCAATTTCAAACCCTTTTTCTTCGTCAATACTGTCTTTGAGCGCAGTAACAAAGATCACTGGGATATCCGCGGTTGCAGGGTTTTGTTTGAGCCGCTCGCATACTTCCAATCCTGTCATTTCTGGCATCATGATATCGAGTAATATAAGATCAACCTGTTCTTTTTCGACTAATTTTAGGGCGTCCTGTCCTGAACGGGCAAAAGATAAGCGATATTTAGCGGCCTGTAGAACTTGTTTTAACACTCTTAAATTTGTTGGCTCATCATCTACCAATAGAATGCGAGGGGCCTGTTTGCTGCCAATTCTCATCTATCGGACTCCTTTGCTATTAATTTTTTTAAGTGCGTCAGTGTAATGATGGCACTATTGAAATCAAAATCGCTGATTGCCTTGCTTACTTCAATTGCTTGTCTTTTCATTGCTTTTGGCACGCTACTGATAAGCAAATCTATGTTTTCGTCATCCACTTCTCCCGATTCTGCAGAAAGGGTGAGGATATCGAGTAGAGATAATAATTCTATTTTTGAAAACATGACTTGAGTACTTATTGGTTGAACTTGTAAGTCGGCACCAAGTTTTTCCTTCAGTTTCTGCAACTCTTCCATGAACTCTGATAATGAGGAGGACAAACTCTGAATGTTTTTTAAGCATAGATCATAATTTTTTGTTTGTGCTGTGCGCTCTATTTTCACCATCGAATTGGAAATATTTAGTAGTGCTAGATTTCCAGATGTTCCTTTTATTGCATGTGCTAATGTGTTGATTTCTTCATATTCATGAGCGGATAAGAGTACTAAGAGTCTATTTATTAAATCGGCGTTGTGTGAGGCAAATTTTGACAACTCAGTTACATAAATTGGCATTTCACTCCATAGTGAAAGGCCCTTACTGATATTGATTTGTAGATTATTATGGTCGCTGGCAGCCTCATCAATGCTTTCTTGATTAAGCAATATTGGCGTTTCGTTTAGCACTCTTGCCATTTCGGCAACCAAAGTATGGATGTCTATGGGCTTGTTTGCAAAACCGTCCATCCCTGCCTGTTGTGCTTCTAATTTATCTTCTAAAAGCACGTTTGCGGTTAAGGCGATGACGGGCGTATGACGGAGTTGGTTTTCTTTCTCATATTGTCTGATAACTTGAGTCGCCATTAAACCATCCATATTAGGCATTTGAATGTCCATTAGAATGATATCAGGTGCTAAGTTTTTAAATTGTTCAATGGCTTGAATGCCATCTTTTGCTAAAAAGATAGCATGCCCTTGTCGTTTTAAAAGTAGGGTAAGCAATGTTAAGTTTTGTTCTATGTCATCCGCGAGGAGTATTTTTTTAGGCGTGATTATTGGCTGCTGAAATAATGTTACCTCTTTAGGCATTTCAGACTCTATTAAAGGTAAATCGAAATAAAAGTAGCTACCAACACCCATGTTGCTTTTAGCATGAAGTTCTCCGCCCATTAATGTTACTAGCTGTTTTGAAATACTGGTGCCTAATCCAGTGCCGCCAAAACGTCGACTCATGGAAGCATCGGCTTGTGTAAACGGATCAAAAATACTCTTCAAGCGTTCTGGAGGAATACCTATGCCGGAATCTTGTACACTAAAACGTATGCTGTTGTTACTGTTTTGGGAGACGGTTAGGGTTACATGACCCTTTTCGGTGAACTTTATGGCATTGCCTAAAATATTCATTAGTACTTGTCGTATGCGGTCTTCTGCGCCTAAATAAGCTCGCGCAACATCAGCCTCTATTTCAAAGTGTAGTTCTAAGCCTTTATTTCTTGCTTGTAGCCACAGCGTTGATATCACCGTGTCTACCATGTTAGCAAGTACAAATACTTGCATATCTAACTCTAATTTGTTTTTTTCTAATTTGGCGCTGTCAAGAATGTCGTTGAGAAGGTGAAGCAGAGATCGAGCGGATTTACTGATGGTGGCTAGGTGTTTTTTGTTTTCACCCGATACATCAGAATCTAACAGAATATCTGAAAAACCAATGATAGCGTTCATTGGGGTGCGTATTTCGTGGCTCATGTTTGCCAAAAATGACGATTTACTTTCCGCAGATGCTTCCGCTTTTATTTTTGCTAAACGTAGTTCATTTTCTATCTCAATACGTTGTGAAATGTCTAAAATGACACCATCAATCCATTCAGGATCGCCTTTTTCATTGTAAATAACAGAGCCACTTTCCAGTACCCAAACATAGTGGCCTTCTTTATGTCTTAAACGATACTCTATTTTATAGGTTTGGCGCTCTTCAATTGCTTTGTCGACAACAACTGCAATGTTCTTTAGATCATCTGGGTGAACCAGTTTTCCAAAGGAGACGTCGTTATTATAAAAGTCAGCAGTGCCCCACCCTGCGACATCATAAATAGCATCACTTACGAAAATGGCCGTCCAATCTTTATCCATTAAGCAACGAAATGAGGCTCCTGGAATATTTTTAATTAAAGAGCTGTATTGTTTTTCGCTTTTTTTGATGGTTTCTTCCATCGATTTTCTAATAGAAATGTCATTAATAAAAGCAACAAAGAGTGTTTCGTTGTCGGGAGTATCAACACGGCCGATTCCCATTCTGATTGGAAAAACGCGACCATTTTTGTCTATAGCGAGAATTTCTCTTTCAGTACCCAGAACGCTTGTCTCGCCGGTTTTTCGGAACATGGCTAAACAATCATTAAATTCGTCGCTATATTTCTGGGGAAATAAATGATTGAAGGGCCGATGGATAATGTCTTCTTCCTGCCAACCGAAAATAGTATAGGCTGCTTTATTTAGTTCTTTGATAGTGCCATTACTGTCAATAGTGATGATGCCATCAATCGCTGTATCCAATGTTGTTTTTAATCGTACTTCACTGGCGGTTTTTTCTAATAATAGCTGACGGTACCGTAACTGAGAGGCAATATTACTCGCAAGAATAGAAAGCAATAAAGTAATAGTGGCAACGACAAAGGAAAGGTAACTGTTGGGGTTATTTGATATGTGCGTCATTTCTACATCGTTGGATGAGATGAAGCGTGCTCCCGCCATACCCGCATAGTGCATTCCTGAAATAGCAGATCCCATGATCAAAGCGCTGATGCTACTTACCCACTTTTGACTGAGACCTGTCCATAACCTTCCGACGTAGTACTGTGTGGACAGCGCAATAAAAGCAAGTACGACGGCTATGATAATAGAACAAAAGAACCAAACTGGGTCATACCTAAGCTCAACATCCATTCCCATGGCTTCCATGCCGATATAATGCATAGTGCCAATACCGCCGCCGACGAGTACACCATTAATTAGTAATTGCCAAACACTTAAGTTTGGCTTGATCAGTCTCTTTAATGTGACGTAAGAGGCTAAAATGCTAGGTATTAAAGAAACAGCCGTAAGTAATGGGTCATAAGAAACAGGGTGTCCCATGTTGAATGCCAGCATACCAACAAAATGCATGCTCCAAATGCCGCCGGCCATAATAAAAGAGCCAGACACGAGCGCAATGTTTTTGTATTTTTTGATAACAATGTGTTGTGCAATGGAAGCGAAGTGAAGAGCAAAAAATGAGGCCACTACAGCAAGCACAATGGAAAGAGCAACAAGGAGGTAGTCGTAGTCTCCTATCATTAGGTTGCTATTATCTGCCTGGGTGACGAAAAAATGATTAAGCCATTGCATCAAGCTATTTATTACCTGTGTGATTAGTTATTTTGAAGAAATTAATTCATCAAAAGGTCTGTGTGTTTTTTAGTGACCTCTTGGGCTCAGTTTATACTTTTTTTTAAACGGCATTAAAGTTAACTTTTTCTATTGTCTAACGGTACAAAAAAGGCCAATTGGTCAGGTATCGTTGACTCTATTCACTATTCTTTCGAATATAGAAAAATAGAAATGATATGAGCATAGAATGCCATATTCAAACACAAAGCCAATAACAAATTTTAATAGAATGAGTAATAAAATGTATTTAGGTCTTGATCTTGGAACATCGGGTTTAAAAGGCGTCGTTATTGACGACAAAGGCAATGTTCTGGCACAAGAGTCAGCTTCTTTGATGGTCAGTAGTCCCAATGCCACTTGGTCTGAGCAGGACCCTTTATCGTGGTGGCAGGCGTGTGTTGATGTGATTGAGCAATTACAGCAGCGCTTGGATTTGAGCAAACTAAAAGCATTGGGGTTATCAGGGCAAATGCATGGTGCCACATTGTTAGACAGCCAAGGCGATGTTTTGCGACCTTGTATTTTATGGAATGATGGTCGTAGTCAGGCGCAATGCCAAGCCTTGATGGCGGAGTTTCCTGATTTAATCGAGCGTTCAGGCAACCTTGCTATGCCGGGTTTTACCGCACCTAAAATACGCTGGGTGCAAGAAAACGAGCCAGAGGTCTTTGCAAAACTCGCTTTTGTATTGTTACCCAAAGATTATTTGGCTTATCGCCTAACGGGCGAGATGTCATCGGATTGTTCGGATGCGGCGGGAACCTTGTGGCTGAATCCTGAAACTCGTCAGTGGGACGATGTTTTATTGGCCGCGACGGGTTTAACACAAGCGAATATGCCTAAGGTTTTTGAAGGCTGCGATCTCGTGGGCGTACTATCGGAAGAGGTTGCTCAGCGGCTTAAATTGCCCCAACTACCTGTCGTAGCGGGCGCTGGCGATAATGCCGCAGGCGCGGTCGGCATGGGGGTCACGAATCCTGGACAAGGTTTTATCTCATTGGGCACATCGGGCGTGTATTTCACTGTCAGCGAATCCCACAAAGCGAATCCAGAAAATACCGTACATGCGTTTTGTCATGCATTGCCGAACCGTTGGCATCAAATGGGCGTGACATTAAGCGCAGCAAACTCATTGGCTTGGTTTTCTAAGTTGGTGGGCAAAACCGTTCCTGAATTACTGGACGGACTAGAAGATTCAGGCCTTCGGCGCACCAGTGTTCTGTTCTTACCGTATCTGAGTGGTGAGCGCACACCACACAATGATCCATTAGCGAATGGGCAATTTGTGGGGCTGACGAATACGACAAACGTAGATTTGATGACATTAGCGGTACTTGAGGGTGTTGCGTTTTCTTTATTAGATTGTCAAAACGCACTGGACAGCGCAGGCAGTATTGCCGATGAGTTATCTTTGATTGGTGGTGGCGCGCGAAACGCGATGTGGCGTCAGATTATTGCTAATGTGCTAAACAAGCGACTTATTTATCGTGATGGCGGCGATGTAGGTCCCGGTTTGGGTGCGGCCCGTCTTGCGTTGTTAGGCGAGCAGCAAAGCCAAGGCAAAGACATTGAGCGACTTATTGCGGAATATTGCACTATGCCAGAAACATTAGAAGTTCATGAGCCAGAAGAAGCGACTAGATTGTACTATCAGGAAAAATACGATTTGTATCAGTCCCTTTATCAATCAACAAAAGGCCTAAGCGACAAGCTGGCTCTATTGTCCTCTTAATGAAAAAAATGCCGCTGACATAATGTATGCAGCGGCGTTTCGTTATTCTTAAGTGCCCTGTTATGAAAGAGGTATAACGCCTTCAATATGAATGTTGCTTTGTGTGCGGAAGTCCCTTGGCGTTACGCCTTTTAATTCATGGAATCGACGGTTGAAATTGGCCACATTGTTGAAGCCAACTTGGAAGCAAATAGTGGCGATTTGTTGGTCTGTTTCGATTAATAAACTGCAAGCGCGACTGATACGAACACGGTTTACAAACTCAATAAATCGATTGCCTGTGGCTTTCTTAAAAAAGCGAGAAAAGTGGCTGTCAGACATACAAATTAAGCTTGCTACACCTGAAAGGGTGATGTCTTGACTGTAATTTTTGGACACATAATCTACAACGGTATTAATTTTTTTCTGTAATGTTTCACTGGATTTCAAGTCAATTTGAACGGTTGAAAGTAAGCGATAACTACGGCTTTTAGCGAGTTCTTGTAAGAGAGGAAGAGAAAGGATTAACCTAGATAGTCCACTGGCATTTCGTACTTTTTGAAAGGTTTCTTGCAGGTATCCATGGTCTAGATCAAAAAATTCAATTCCTGATTTTGCTCTTGCCAGCATAGGTAGAATTTCTGCTAGCTCAGGTATGATTTTCATGCCATCCGAAAATGACTCATGGTGAAAGCGAATCACCATGTCTCTAAGCTGAACATCTTCTTGTTCGTTTTGACAGATCCAGTTATGAGGAAGTCTTGGTCCCGTTAAAATGAGCTGTCCCGGAGAATAGTTGCCAATATAATCGCCTATAAATACCTTTCCTGATGTCGCTACAATAAAGTGCAGCTCATAGTCATCATGGGCATGCCAGCGAATGAGATCGCTAGGGTAGCCATGCTCTAAATATCGAATGGTTTCGTTATCTTCAACGATTTCGTATTCAGGAGTGATGCGTTTGGCGGTATTAGACATAGTCTTTCTCATGGAGGCACAAATGTAAGGGTAGACTTTTTTGATCGTTTCTACGTTATCTTGCCACTTTATTTTTATTATTAATAATAAAATATCCCCAAGAAATAATGGTAAAACTGACTGAATCACCTTTATTTCTTGGAGTAGGTTGCCATTACCTAAGCGTGTTTTTCCATACTAGCCTGAATTTCTTGTGTCAGTTGCTCTACAAAATCAGGAAAATCAGTGGGTATGCTGCCCCATAGAAAACGATCGTTTGCAAAGGCTTGAATACCTGCTGCGTCATTACTAAAAGAAGCAAGTGCGGCTTTATTCGGTTCATGATATGGGGTTTTAATTTTACCTTCATTAGTGAGTTGAATAAATGTAAACCAACTGGCAATTCCTTGAATGGTTTTGATTGGAGTGCGGCCTCTGCGATAATTACCTTCTAATGTTGGAAATATAAAAATCGGAAATTTAGCATAACCATCCGTGCAAATTCGTTCTACCGTATCGCCAATGTTTGCATTACTGAAACGTTGAGCGATTATGTTGAAATAAGAGGGAAGGTCCACCACAGAATTACCAATGGCTGGAATCGAATCCTGCAGAATAAAGTCTGTAAAGTACTGGCTTAATTCGTTATCACGCATTGCTTCATCAAAATAGGTTAAGCCTTTTAATGCCGCTTGATAGGTGACACAAGTGTGCCCCGCATTCAATATGCGAATCTTGGCTTCTTCAAACGGTACAACGTCTTTGACGAATTGAACGCCGACTAGATCCAGAGAAGGTTTTTTGCCAGCAAAATTGTCTTCGACAACCCACTGGATGAAATCTTCACCCATGACGGTCATGTCATCGCCAATACCAAATCGAGTTTGCACGTCATCGACGTGTTTCTGGCTTGGTTTCGGCGTGATACGGTCGACCATGGAACAAGGAAAAGACGCGTTTTCTTTTAGCCATTCAGCCAATTTAGGGTCTTTTTTGGCCGCAATAAACTGCATCACCCCAGCTTCTAGCAATTCACCATTGTGACGAAGGTTATCGCAGCACAACAACGTAATTTTGGCTTTTGATGTTTCACTGCGTTTTTTAAGGCCCGCATAAAGAAACGCATAAAGTGTGTTCCGAGCGCCTTCGATGTCGGCTTTAATGGCAGGGTGATCCAACATTAAGGCGCGATTTTCATCGAGGTAATAGCCACCTTCGGTCACTGTGGATGTCACCAATTGTATGTTGGCATCCGCCAGTGCAGAATCGACGGCTTGTGGTGCTTGTGCGCCGTCAATTTGCTGAACAATAGAACGAATATGTTCGTACTTGGTGACGCCATCGGCCGCCATGGTTTTTAAGACATATTCGCCTTTTTGCTCGATGAAACGGGCGAATACCTGGCTGTCTTGTGGACGTATATTGACGCCAATAATCCCCCAGTTTTTCTCATTGTCGTGGGCTAATAGCCGGTCAAAATACACGGCTTGGTGAGCGCGATGAAACGCGCCCACGCCTAAATGTAATACGCCCGCTTGAATGGCTTCTTTTTGATACTCTTGAACAAGAAGTTGTTCTTTATTGAGCGAAGCTTGCAGATGATTTGCCATGTTACGCTTCCTCTGGAATCACAGAAATCACTTGATCTTTGTCGTTGAACAGAATGATCTCCTGTACATCTACCTTGATACTAACTTCTTGACCGTCTTTAAGTTCGGTACGTGCACCGGCTTTCACAATGATGGTTTGATCGTTAAGTAATTGAATGTGGGCGTAAGCTTCTGAACCTAGGTGTTCAACCAATTCGATTCGACCAGTCAGGTCTCCGCCTTCTGCTACCAAGCTCAAATGTTCAGGGCGAATACCCACAATAACGGATTCAGGCTGTGCGCCTTTTATACGATTCGCAGGGAAGTTAATGGTGTGGCCAAATAGGTCAAAGACTAATTCGTTTTCTTTGTGTGTGATTTTATCAGCAGGGATTAGGTTCATTTTTGGCGTGCCAATGAACTCAGCAACAAAGCGGCTGTTCGGCTTACGGTAAAGTTCCAGTGGTGTGCCTACTTGTTCGATTTGACCTGCGTTTAAGATCACCACGCGGTCGGCCAGTGTCATCGCTTCCACTTGGTCATGGGTTACATAGATCATGGTGGTGCCCAGTTTTTTGTGCAGACGTGCCAATTCCAAACGCATTTGTACACGCAGAGCGGCGTCTAGGTTGGACAATGGCTCATCGAACAAGAAGACTTTTGGCTGACGCACAATGGCGCGGCCAATCGCCACACGCTGGCGCTGTCCACCGGACAATTCTTTTGGTTTACGTTCTAGCAATGGGTCAAGTTGCAAAGACGCAGACACAAAGCGGACTTTTTCTTCGATTTCAGCGGCCGGCACTTTTGCAAGACGAAGGGCAAACGACAAGTTATCTGCCACGGTCATGTGCGGGTACAAAGCGTACGATTGAAACACCATGGCCAAGTCGCGTTTTGAAGAAGCCAGTTCAGTAATGTCGCGACCGTCTAGCTCAATGGTCCCGCCGGTGCTGGTTTCAAGACCGGCAATGGTACGAAGTAGGGTGGATTTACCACAACCTGATGGCCCGACGAATACCAAAAACTCGCCTTCGGTAATGGACAGGTTAATACCGCGAAGCGCGTGGTAGTTGTCGTAGTGTTTTTGTAAATCTGTAATCGTTAAATATGACATGTGAAAGCTTCCTAATAATTATTTTACGGCGCCGAATGTAAGGCCTTGGACTAATTGTTTTTGACAGAACCAACCAAAAATGACGATTGGAGCACACGCTAATGTTGATGCAGCAGACAGTTTCGCCCAGAACAAACCTTCCGGGCTCGAGTACGAAGCAATCATTGCGGTTAGCGGTGCGGCTTCCGACGCGGTTAAATTAAGTGACCAAAAGGCTTCGTTCCAACAAAGAACGATGGACAAAAGTGCTGTTGATGAAATGGCGCCAACAGAAAGCGGCAAAACCACTTTAACAACTTCGTCCCAAGGGGTTGCGCCGTCCATTCGTGCCGCCTCAAGAATCTCTTTTGGTAAATCTTTGAAGTAGGAGAACAGCATCCAGACTACGATTGGCAAGTTCATTAATGTAAAAATGATGATCAAAGCAAGGCGAGAATCGAGTAATCCATAGTCTCTGCATAGGATATAAATGGGAACTAATACACCAACAGCAGGCAGCATTTTGGTGGAGAGCATCCAAAGCAAAATGTCTTTCGTGCGTTTGCCAGGAAAAAATGCCATCGAGTACGCCGCAGGAATGGCGATGATCAATGCCAAAATGGTGGCACCAAATGAGGTAACGACCGAGTTCCAAGCGTGATGAATGTAGTCACTTCGTTCCTGAACAATTTTGAAGTTATCCAGCGTGGGTTCAAAAAACAAAGTAGGCGGAATCGAAATTGCCTGCAGCTCTGTCTTGAACGACGTAATAAACATCCAAAAGATAGGAAAAAATAACACTAAGGCAATCGTCCATGCGAACAAGCCAGTTAAAATGGTTTTGAGTTTTCGTTGTTGATTAAGAGTCATCGTATTTACCTCACACCGTTAGGTTTTTGCCAACGGCACGAATTAAGAAAAAGGCGACGATATTGGCCAGCAATACAGCAAACAAACCACCTGCAGAAGCCACACCAACGTCATATTGAAGAAGTGCTTGGTTGTAAATTAAGTACGCCAAGTTAGTGCTGTCGTACCCTGGGCCACCACCGGTCGAAACGAAGATTTCTGCAAACACGGCCAATAGGAAAATGGTTTCGATCATTACCACAACGGCTATTGGGCGCGCTAAGTGAGGAATGGTTAGGTAGCGGAAGATGTGAAAGCCTGTTGCGCCATCCATTTGAGCAGCTTCTTTTTGTTCCGTATCTTGGGATTGCAGCGCGGTCACAAAGACTAAAATAGCAAACGGAAGCCACTGCCAGCTCACCATGATAATCACGGACATCAGAGGATACGACGACAACCAGTCAATGGGTTCGAGTCCCAGTGATTGTGATATCCAGGCAAATATGCCGTAAACCGGATTCATCATCATGTTCTTCCAGATTAAGGCATTAACCGTTGGCATGATAAAGAAAGGTGAAATTAACAATACACGGACGATGCCTTGTCCGAAGAAAGGCTTGTCAATCAAGGCGGATAAAACGACACCAATAACCACGGTGATGATGAGTACTGACAGTAGCAGTATCAATGTATTGGCTACCGCAGGTATAAAACCAGGATCGGTGATAAAGAACTCAAAGTTCTGCAAACCGACGAAGTTATTCCGACCTGGGTACAATAAGTTGTAGCGTATTGTGGAAAAGTAAATGGTCATGGACAAAGGTATGACCATCCAAACCAACAGTAGTATGACTGACGGCGCCATTAATAAGCGGGTGATTGAGCGCTTCATGTTTTGTGTCTCTTATTATAAGCAGGAATATTCTCCTTAGAGGGGGAGAATTAGAAATAAGAAATAGGGCGTAAGCCCTATTTCTCTGTCAGTTGAGGCTAGTAATAACCCGCTTGACGCATTTGACGATCTGCTGATTTGTTTGCAGATTTCAACGCTTCATCCACCGTCATAGATCCAGCAAGGGCGCCTGAAATCATTTGACCAGCCGTTGTACCAATTGCTTGGAACTCAGGAATGGCAGCAAACTGAACTCCAACATAAGGGGATGGTTTTAGTGTGCTGTCGTTTGGATTAGCAGAGTTGATTGCTTTTAACTCTGCTTCAGCAAAAACGGCCGCTTTTTGGAATTTAGGGTTAGCATAAGTACTTGCTCGTGTACCTGTAGGTACTGCAGCCCAACCGTTCGTTTTACCAACGAGCTGGATGTACTCTTTAGACGTTGCCCAACGAACAAATTTTTGTGCAGCATCGGCGTTTTTAGTGGCAGCTGGAATACCAAGTGCCCATGACCAAAGCCAGTTAGCGCCTTTTTCTGTTACAGAAATAGGGGATTGAGCGAAACCAACTTTGTCAGCAACTTTACTTTGCTTAGGATCGGTTACAAAAGACGCCGCGATCGTAGCGTCAATCCACATACCGCATTTACCTTCATTGAACAAGGCTAAGCTTTCGTTGAAACTGTTGCTGCTTGAACCTGGAGGGCCATATTTCGTCAGCAAATCAACATAGAAAGTAACGGCTTCTTTCCATTCTTTTGTTTCTAGTTGAGGTTTCCAATTTTCATCGAACCAACGTGCACCAAAGGAGTTAGCCATGGCCGTCATAAATGCCATGTTGTCGCCCCAGCCCGCTTTACCACGTAAGCAAATACCGTAGATGCCTTTACTTGGATCATTGACGGCAGCGGCCACATCACGAATGTGTTCCCAGCTATCACGGTCATTGATTTCCATACCAGCAGCTTTTACAAGGTCTTTACGATACATGACCATAGAGCTTTCGCCGTAGAATGGTGCAGCATACATAGTACCTTCATAAGATAAACCACCACGAATTGAAGGGAGGATATCTTTAGCGTCGTAGCTGCCACTCGTATCAACAGGTTCTAACCAACCACGCTCACCCCAGATAGGCGCTTCGTACATACCGATTGTCATTACATCATAAAGGCCACTTTTGTTAGCAATGTCTTGAGTGACGTTCTGGCGTAATACACCTTCTTCCAAAGTTACCCATTTTACTTTGATGCCTGGGTTGGCTTTTTCAAATTCTGGTGTGAATTTTTGCATTTCGATCATGTGACCGTTGTTAACGGTGGCCACAGTGATTTGAGTTTCTGCGAAGGTGCTAGCGGCTGACATAGCGGCAGTAATAGATACAGCGTACGCTAGGGTTTTTTTGGTAAAGCGTTTCATAGGTTTTCCCCGTTTTGGAGTTTCTTTGTTTTTATAGTGGTACCTAATTTCCAGATAAGCATTTATCAAGGAACAATATTAATATAGGCCATGTCATAATTGCCCCGTTAATACATAAATCGCCAATACTAGTACTATTCTGTTCCATTTTTTTGATCTTGATGAATAATGAGTCAATATAATACTTCTTTATTTCTATTCTCTGAGCGGTATGTCTTTGTCTAATAAGGATTTATGTGACAAATATCAGTAAATTATCTTAAGTCGTTTTCGTTTTTTTTGTCTAAATAGCTATAATGATCAGATTCTATTTAAAAGGTAATGACATGAGTGAAACATCGGATTCATTGAGCTTTAAGCGTCTGAAATGGCAATGTCGTCGTGGTATGTTGGAGCTGGATATCCTTCTGGAACCGTTTCTTGATGAAGTTTATTTGACGCTTGAAGAGGAAGATAAGCAGCGTTTTCATAAGCTGATTGAATGTGAAGACCAAGAGCTTTTTCCTTGGTTCATGCAAAAAGAAAAGCCAGAAGATTCGGACCTTGCTCGCATTGTCGATATTATAGTGACTCGTGTTCAGCCTAAAAGCTACTGAGCTTAAATGCTCATGGATCTGCATTGCATTGTGGTTTGTCATGGCCTCAGTGTATGCCGCTCTATTTCACCTCTATTGGATGCCTGTTTTTTGGCGTGTAGTACTTTATATCCTTGCCGGTTTATTTGGCGTGCTATTTTTGTTTCGAGTTGTGCGCCAGTCGTCTCGCCAAATTGGGATCGATGAGCAAGGTGTGTTTTTGCTTGAACGCGGATGTTGTAAAAGATTGCTTTTTATACGATCAAATGACGTTCAGTTAATCGCTAAAGTGGATCGGTCTCAGTTTCTTTTGGATCGATTTTGGCCTGTTTATCGAGTAATTTATCGCGATAATGTGACACAAGTGCAATATCGAATACTGCGTTCTTTCGCAGCACAACAAATTTTGTTGCGCCGCAGCGAGGCGTTTAAAAAGCGCATGGATAGGCAGCAGGCGACCTAGTCTGCATTTTGAGGTGTTAATATCGTCGGTGAGCTAGTGATCTGCTTGTTCGGGTAATCTAGCGTGAAATGCAGGCCGCGACTTTCTTTTCGAGACATGGCCGAGCGTATGATTAAGTCTGCCACCATAGCTAAATTACGCAGCTCTAATAAGTCATTTGAAATTTTGTAATTGGCATAAAATTCTTGGATTTCAGACAGTAATAAATCGACTCGATGTTTTGCTCTAAGCAGTCGTTTGTCGGTTCTAACAATTCCCACGTAATCCCACATAAAGCGTCGTAGCTCTTGCCAGTTGTGGGTGATAACCACGTCTTCATCCGAGTTTGTTACCTTACTTTCATCCCAATCGGGAATGATAATGTCATTTGCTGGTAAGCGGTTTTCAGAAATGTGATGCGCGGCGGAGCGTGCAAAAACAATACATTCCAGCAGCGAGTTGCTTGCTAGACGGTTGGCACCATGAAGTCCTGTATAAGCAGTTTCGCCGATGGCATAAAGGTTTTCAATGTCGGTTGCACTGTGTCGATTGACGACCACGCCACCGCAAGTGTAATGCGCAGCGGGCACAACAGGAATGGGGCCTTTGGTCATGTCGTGACCATATTCTAGACAGCGTTTATAAATAGTTGGGAAATGTTCTTTAATAAATTCTGGATCTTTATGAGAAATGTCCAGTAGTACGTGGTGAACGCCAAGGCGTTTCATTTCATGATCGATCGCTCGTGCAACGATGTCCCGTGGTGCGAGTTCTTCTCTTTTATCAAACTTATCCATAAAGCGAGTGCCATCAGGCAGCAATAATTTGCCGCCTTCGCCACGAACGGCTTCAGAGATTAAAAATGTCTTGGCTTTTGCGTCATAAAGACAAGTAGGATGGAACTGATTAAATTCCATATTGGCTACTCGACAACCTGCACGCCACGCCATAGCAATACCATCGCCTGACGCTGTGTCTGGATTACTTGTATAAAGGTAAACCTTACTGCTACCGCCGCACGCAAGAGAGACAAAGTGACCGTGAAAGACCTCGATTACATCGTCGTCTAAGTTGAGTGCATATACCCCTACTGCGCGATTTGGGCCTGCGATGCCTAGTTTTTTAGTTGTCACTACATCAATGGCGACACGATCAGGATAAAAATCGATATTAGGATGATTAGTGGCGTTTTTGATGAGAGTCTTGGAAATAGCCATGCCTGTGGCATCGGCACTGTGAATTATGCGTCTGTGGCTATGTCCGCCTTCTTTGGTTAGATGATACTCCTCGCTTTCACCATAACGAGTGAATGGAACGCCTTGATCGATAAGCCAATCAATACTTTCTTTTGAATGCTCAACGGTAAAGCGTATGGCTTCTGGATCGCCAAGTTCAACGCCAGCGTCGATGGTGTCATTAATATGAGATTCAATAGTGTCTTTATCGGACAATACAGCGGCGACACCACCTTGAGCATACAAGGTTGATCCTTCTCGGATATCTGCTTTTGTCAAAATAGCCACGCGGTGATGATCCGCTAGCTCAAGAGCAAGTGTTAACCCTGCGGCTCCTGCGCCAATAATGACGATGTCGTATTTATAGTGTCGACTCATTGTATTGATCTAATTATGACTAAAAAATTAATGTTACTATTGTTGGCAATAAATAGTGAATACTTTCTGAGGTCGTATTTTGAATATTTACCATACTTCATGACTTAGAGTGGCTCTATTACTCTAAATCCCTAGTTTGGTCATAACAGGATGGGAACTCGTTTGATTAATTGTTGTCTTCTCTTGTAATAAGCAAGGGCGCAGATGAATAAGGTTTTAGTATGAGGTGCCTATGCCGCACGAAACGTCTTCCGATCAGGCGTTAGTTGAGAAAGTACAGCAGGGCGACAAACGGGCGTTTGATCTGTTAGTTGTCAAATATCAATACAAGGTCATCGGTTTAATTGGGCGTTATGTACAAGATAGAAGTGAAGTACTGGATGTCGCTCAAGAAAGCTTTATTAAGGCCTATCGAGCGATAGGCAGCTTTCGAGGGGAAAGTGCTTTTTACACTTGGTTGTATCGTATTGCCGTTAATACGGCTAAAAACTACCTTGTGAGTCGTTCTCGCCGTCCTCCAGAATCCGATGTTGAGTTGGATAATGAGGAGGTCTTCAGTATGTATGAAGCCTTAGCGGATATAGACACGCCAGAAGCAAGATTAAACAGTGATCGTCTTGAAGCCGCGATTAATTATGCCATTCAACATTTGCCAGAAGAGTTGCGTAGCGCATTAACCTTACGAGAATTTGATGGTCTGAGTTACGAAGATATTTCGTTGATCATGGAATGCCCCGTTGGGACGGTTCGGTCACGAATTTTTCGTGCCCGTGAGGCGGTAGAAAAACACATACGTCCGTTGTTGGATGGAGGAGAGTAGCCATGGCAAATTTCAATGATCGTTTCCCTGAAAACGATAGCCCCCCAGAAATGCTTTCTAGCTTATCGGCTATGTTTGATGGTGAAGCGTCGGAGCAAGATATTGAGCGTCTAGTTAAGGGCGATCATGCGGCGCTGAGTCGTCAGTTAGAAAGTTTTCATTTAATACAGCAGACGCTCCATAAAGACTCTGATGTTGCTGTTGGTCTTCAAGACAGTTTGGTCTCTCGTATTCGAGTAGAAATTGATAACGACGATACTGACACAGAAAAACAAAAGGTAAGATTAGGCAATGCCCCCATTCCTTTTGTTGTACCGATAAAAAACAACGCATCCCGCCCTGTTTGGCAGGTCATGTTGTCGGGTGTCGCGATCGCGGCGAGTGTTACTTTTGTGATCATTTTTGGTGGTAATGCGTTGTTAACAACAGATATTAACTCGCCTAATTTAATGGCTGAAGTCCGCTCACCTGCCAATAATTTGGTTATAACGCCATTGTCAGAATTGAATAAAGAGTCGTTGCTGGTGGATAACGTTAGGCTCCAGAATTACCTTAGGCAACACGCTGAGCAAGCGGCGATGACGGTAGGCCAAGGAATGATACCTATGGCTCGCGTCGTTAGTTACCCCATACAAGAGTAATTTATGAGAGTGTTTTTTCAATTGCGTATTATTTTCATAACATTATGCCTTGTTGCCTCAACCGTGGGGATGGCAAGCACGGCGGCTCCGGATGCACTGCAGCTGTTGAGAAGTATGACTCAGTCATTTAGCACACTGAGTTATGAGGGTGTATTTGTTCATTCTGAAGCTATGAACATGAACAGCATGCGTATTCGGCACGATGTGACGGGTGAGATTGAATATGAAAGCTTAGTGGATCTAGACGGTGATAAGGTGGAAGTTTTGCGCATAGATAACAATATTATTTGTGTCTATCCGAATGCGCATGTTGCTAATATGCGTACGCCATGGGTACCACCGTTTAAACGCTTCAAAGATGTCGAAAGCAATCGTTTAATCAAAGGCTATGAGATGATTGTAGGGGCGGATGTTAGTCGAATTGCTGGTCGTAATGTGGTGGCCGTAAAGTTGGTTCCAAAAGATCCGTATCGATATGGACATCAATTCTGGTTAGATCAAGAAAACCACTTTCTTCTAAAGCATGACATGATGAAAATGGATGGGCAGCTACTAGAAAGAATTCAGTTTACGTCGGTGAATTTTACCCCAGACTTGAAACATGACGATTTTGTCCCAAAAAAGGGTAGTTACTCTGAGCCAGTATTGGAAGTTCAACCAAGGCGCATAAAAAATCTTTGGCAGTTTGACTGGTTACCGGAAGGTTTTTCACTTGTTTGGCCAGAAGCCCGTGCTTTGAATCACGGTACCAGCATGCTTCTTTTATCTGATGGTATGGCGACAGTGTCTGTTTTTGTAGAGCCAATCATGAAGCCAAAAGCATTGTCTATCTTAAGTATGGGGGCGACAATGGCTGGAGAACGCAGTATTAAAGTCAAAGATCAGTTGTATCTGTTAACCATGGTAGGCGAAGTGCCAGAAGTGACCATAGAAAAATTGATGAATGTGTTTATGCCAAGGGCAGGCCATGATTGAAGAAACCGGAAGAGTGTTGTCGATCGAGGATGGTTTTGCTGACGTCGAAACTATTCGTACCAGCAGCTGTACTTCTTGTCGTGCCCGTCATGGGTGTGGTCATCATGCAATAGCACAAGTATCTTCTTCTAATCGAATGCGTATGCGTGCAATTGACCCGTTGGCAGTGAAAGTTGGGCAAAGTGTGGTAGTCGGTATTCCTGAGGACACCTTGCTACAAGCGTCTGTTTGGATGTATCTAATACCACTACTTGGTTTGATTGGCGGAGCTGCTTTACCTTCGATCTGGGGCGGAGAATCAGGCATTGCTGTTATTTTATCTATTTTTGGTTTCGCTGGTGGGTTATTACTAGCAAGAAATAAGTCAAAACAAGAAATTAACAATCTTGATTACTACCCAAAAATTTTACGAATTGAATCGCTTAAGGGTGATCAAATACCGTTGGTATTTACACCATAAGTGTCTAATTGTCTTCACCTGGCACTGTAATGAACTTGGTACGTCTTATAAGGAGACCAATCAATGAACAGATTGCTCAAACATGTTAGCGTGGTTTTTGTCAGTACTTTTATGCTGACGTCTATGCTTTCTCATGCGGCTTCACTCCCTGACTTTACGGAGTTAGTGGAAGAGGCCTCTCCCGCTGTTGTGAATATCAGTACGGAACAAACTGCTACCACAAAAACGGCTAATGAAGGAGGTCAGCAATTAGGGCCTAATAGCGAAGAACTCAACGAATTCTTTAAGCACTTCTTTGGCCAACAGCCTTTTGGTCAGCAAGCACCACCTCAACAGCAGGGACCACGAAGTTCATTGGGATCTGGTTTTATTATTTCCCAAGATGGCTATGTGCTGACGAATAATCATGTGATTGATGAGGCGGATGTTATTCATGTACGCCTAAACGATCGCCGTGAATATATTGCTAAATTAGTGGGAACAGACCCTAGAACGGATCTAGCGTTGTTAAAAATTGATGCCGATAATTTGCCTATCGTAAAAATGGGTGATTCAGACAAGCTGAAACCCGGACAGTGGGTGTTGGCCATTGGTTCACCGTTTGGCTTTGATTACACGGTTACTGCGGGGATAGTCAGTGCAACGGGGCGAAACCTGCCGTCTGACAGTTATGTGCCTTTTATCCAAACGGATGTTGCCATTAATCCAGGTAATTCTGGTGGGCCTTTGTTTAACCTAGACGGTGAAGTAGTGGGAATTAACTCACAAATCTACACCCGTTCTGGTGGGTTTATGGGGGTGTCGTTTGCGATTCCTTCTAATGTTGTGATGTCTGTTGTTGATCAGTTAAAACAAGACGGTAAAGTGTCTCGAGCTTGGTTGGGCGTATTGATTCAGGATGTGAACAATGAGTTGGCTGAATCTTTTGGTTTAGATCGACCAAGCGGCGCGTTAATTAGCCGAGTGCTACCGGATTCCCCAGCCGAAAAATCTGGCTTGAAGTCTGGCGATATTATCATGGTATTTAATGGTAAAAAAATCGAGCACTCTGCAGAATTACCTTATGTTGTGGGTCAGATGAAAGCGGGCGAAAAAGTCGATGCAAAAGTATATCGAGATGGAAAAGAGCAAACTATTTCTGTCACGTTAGAAGCCAGACCAAACGATCCGAAAGCACTGGCTCAGTCTCAACAAGATCAAAATCGTCTTGGTATGATTGTAGGGGAAGTTCCTGCAGACATGGCAAAGAAGTTTGATATTGAGAGTGGTGTCATTATTGAGCAGGTTATGGGTGGAACAGCAGCACGTAATGGCCTTCAACAAGGTGATGTTATTACCATGCTGAATGGTAAACGTATTGATGGTGTCGCTGCTTTTACTGAAATTGCCAAGGCAATTCCGAATGATCGGTCTGTACCAATGCGTGTTATTCGACAAGGTTATCCCATGTTTATCCCATTTAAAATTGTGGAATAAAGAATAGGTGAAATGCAAAAAAGCGACCATTTGGTCGCTTTTTTAT